>NZ_DASVSO010000416.1:0-19462 GCF_036388035.1 Archangium sp. | reverse complement strand
CGTGCTGGCCTTCCGCACCGTGCTGGAGCTGGCCGCGCAGGACTACGCGGCGGGCACCGCCACCCTGGTGCAGACGTCGCTGCGCATCGGAGCGCTGGCCGCCGGCATCGGCACCTCCCAGGCGCTCACCCGGCGCCAGTGGTGGCCCATCACCCGGTAGCTCAGAACTTGGGGATGCGCAGCGTCTTGCTGATCATCGCGCTGCCGCTGGCGAGGTACATCAGCACCAGCGGGTGGAACTGGAACGACCCGATGTCCCACACGCCGAAGGGAAGCGCCTCCCCGGTGAGGCCCTTCCAGAAGAGGATGGCGAGCACCAGCACGAGCGCGAGGCTGGTGGGGATGGGGGTGCCCTCGAAGTACTTCACCTTGCCGGTGCCGTCCGAGAGGGTGGCAGCGGTGACGTTGAAGCGTGCCAGGCGGCTGACGCCACAGCCCACGAAGTAGAGCAGCACCACCACGTCCAGCGCGCCGCGCAGCCCCACCGAGAAGGCCAGCGCGGCGGGCGCCACGCCGAAGGAGATGACGTCCGCCAGCGAGTCCAGGTCCGCGCCCAGCGGCGAGGACTGGAAGCGCCAGCGCGCCAGGCGCCCGTCGAGCGCATCGAGGATGAAGGCCAGCGGCATGAGCCCGAAGGCCAGCCACAGCCAGCGCGGCTGCCCGGTGGCCAGGAACTGCATCTGGGCGAGGATGGCTCCCGCGCCCGAGAAGGCATTGCCCAGCGTGACGAAGTCCGCGGGCGAGAAGGTGCGGATCATCGAGAAGTGGCGCGGCTCACGTTTCTGCTGCGACTCCGTCGTCATGCGGTCCCTCCGGGGCCCTGGGGGGGCGTGGACCCCCTGGCTTAGCGCATCTGGCGGCCTTCGCCGCTTTCTTTCCACTCCACCCGGTGCCGGGGCTCGTAGAGATGGGAAGCAGAGCGCGCTTCGCCCGGAAGCTGACAGCGCGGAGGTGGGAGGGTGGAGGTGTTCTCGTGGCGGACAGTCTCCCTTCGCTGGGCCGTTGCCCGCCCCACCCTGGGTGCCTAGCTTCGCACCTTGATCCCGTGGGTCCCTCGTGTGGGTCCCGGGGTGGGCTGGTGGGGCGTGGGGGTGGGAAGGGGAATGGGAGCCATGAGCGGGCGCTGGGGCCTGTGGGTCCTCGCAGTGCTGGCGGTGTTGGCGGGGTGCGCGGATCGGGATCGACCGACCATCGCCGACGGTCGGTTGACGGCAACGCCGGGAGGATTGGATTTCCAACGGGTGGCCGTCTTCGACGGACGCGAGGCGGAGGTGGTGCTGCGCAACGTGGGGCGTGCGCGCATCATCGTGGACGAAGCCTGGGTGGAAGGGCCCGCGGGCTCGTGGAAGGTGGACTTCACCCACGAGGGCCCGCACACGCTCATCCCCGGCGGCGAGTGCGCGCTGCGGGTGCGCTTCACCCCGCCGGAGTCCGGGCCGCTGCCAGCCACGCTGGTGGTGCGCTCGGACGCGAAGCGGGAGCCGCTCATCCGTGTCCCGTTGCAGGGCATGGGGGTGGATGCCTGGGCGCGCGTGTCGCCCCGGCAGTTGGACTTCGGCCGCATCGAGGCCGAGTCCTCCAAGACGCTGAGCTTCACTGTCAACAACCCCACGGACATGCCGGTGGAGGTGACGCCGAAGCTGCTGGGGGCGGACCGGGACGAGTTCTCCGTGGCCCCGCTGACGCTCGGGCCGGGAGAGCAGCGCGAGGTGCCGCTCACGTTCTCGCCCGGGAGGGTGGGGCGCAAGCAGGTGGCGGTGGCGGTGTCGCCGTGCCGCGGCTGCTCGGACGTGCCCGTACAGGTGGCGGCCGAGTCGCTGGATCGGGCGGTGGTGGCCGAGCCGCCCGAGCTCGACTTCGGCTCCGTGCCGGTGGACAAGGACAGCTTCCGGCAGGTGCGCCTGCGCAACCTCAGCACCGAGCCCATGACGGTGACGGCGCTGAACCTGGAGGGCAAGGACGCCTCCTTCAGCCATGGCGCCCCCGGCCTGCCGCTGGTGCTGGGGCCCGGTGAGACGCGGACCTGGGAGCTGCGCTACAGCCCGGGTCACATGGGGCCGGCCGAGGACAAGGCCCTCTTCCACGTGGTGAGCAAGCGCAACCCCACCACGGACGTGGGGCTGCGCGGCTTCGGTGGCGCGGCGGAGCTGTGCGTGTCGCCGCTCGCCCATGACTTCGGCAACCAGCCGCTCGGCTCGAAGACGGCCGTGGTGGTCAACGTGAAGAACTGCGGCTCCTCCAACGGAGGCCCGCTCACCATTTACGGGCTCGAGTTCCACTCGCGGGACGGGCACCCGGACGCGGACGTCCAGTTCAACGCCATGCCGCTGGCGCTGCCGCACCGGCTGCTGCCCGGTGAGGAGGTGAACCTCAAGGTCTTCTACGAGCCCACGCGCGCGGGGGCCGCGGCGGCCCGGCTGGTGATGACCACGGACGTGTACTCGGGCAACACCACGGAGCTGGACTTCACGGGCTTCGCGGAGCAGCACGCGCCGTGCGTGGTGGCCGTCACCCCGATGGCGGTGGACTTCGGCACGGTGCTGCCCGGCAAGGGCGCGGTGCTCGGCATCAAGGTGGCCAACCAGGGCACGGACTTGTGCGCGGTGAAGAACATCCGCCTGCGCGACAACGGGGGTGGGGTGTTCAGCCTGCCGGGCGGCGAGCTGGACGGCCTCGTCATGTGGCCGGGAGACTGGTTCAGCTTCATGGTGGCCTTCGCGGCTCCGGCGGCGGGCGGCGACTTCCTGGGCTCGGTGCAGCTCGAGCCGGCGGATCCCGCCAACCCGCTGGTGCTGGTGCCGCTGGCGGCCCACTCGCAGGCCTCGTGCCTGGTGGCCTCGCCGCGCTTCGTGGACTACGGCGTGGCGCGTCCGGACTGCCCGCCCGCCCCGCGCGAGGTGAACTACCTCAACGCCTGCCGGACGCCCGTGACGGTGTCGGGGATGCGCATTGGAGCGGGCACCACGGATGGCGAGTTCGAGCTCGAGGACACGCCGAGCACGCCTTTCACGCTGGCTCCGGGAGAGGCCTTCACGGTGAAGGTGGGCTACCTGGCCCAGGTGCACGGACTGAACATGTCGCCGCTCTTCGTGGACGTGTCGGACCTGCCCGCGCCGCTGCTCGTGCCGCTCATCGGCGAGTCCTCCAGGCGGGTGGAGAAGACGGACACCTTCGTGCAGCAGGACGGCTCCAAGGTGGACGTCCTCTTCGTGGTGGACAACACCGCGTCCATGGTGGAGGAGCAGCCACGCATCGTCTCGGCCATGCCCGCCTTCGCCGACGCCGCGCTGGCCAAGGGCGTGGACATGCACGTGGCGGTCACCACCACGGGCATCGACTCCATCTCCGACGCCTGCCCCGGCGGGGCCCGAGGCGGTGAGGCGGGCCGCTTCTTCCCGGTGGACAACGGCGGGCCGCGCCTGCTGACGAACCGCACGCCGGACCTGGCCTCGGTGCTGCAGCGCAACGTGTCGGTGGGCCAGTGCGCGGTGGTGGAGCAGGGCTTCGAGGCCGTGCGCCGCGCCCTGTCCGAGCCGCTGGTGGGCAGCGCGGACGACCCGCGCACGCCCCAGAAGAACGATGGCAACCGGGGCTTCCTGCGCGATGAGGCGGCGCTGGTGGTCGTCTTCATGGGCGACGAGGACGACCACTCGCCCGACAGCGTGGACACCTACGTGCGCTTCCTCCAGACGCGCAAGGGCGAGCACCAGCCGCAGCGCATGACCATCTACGCCATCGCGCCCACGGCCTCCGGCTGCCCCACCTCGGGCGGCGCCGGGACGCGCTACGCGGAGGCCGCGGCCCGCACCGGGGGCGAGGTGCTCTCCGTATGCACCGACAACTACGCGCCCCTGCTGCGCTCGGTGGCCAACAAGGCCTTCTCCGCGCAGGACCGCTTCCCGCTCAGCGAGCAGCCAGACGCGGCCAGCATCACGGTCCGGGTGAACGGCTCTCCGGCGACGAGCGGTTGGACCTATGACGGCGCGAGCAACAGCGTCGTCTTCTCCACGGCTCCTGCTCCGGGGGCGAAGGTGGAGATCCACTACCGCCGCGTGTGTCGCTGAGCGCGGGGCGCAAACGCGCCGGGGCCGAGAATCCGGCCTCCGGCGCCCCATGTCGGACGCGGGTGCTACAGCTCTGCATCGGTCTGTGCGGTTGACCGGAAAATTGGAAGGCCACCCATGCTGAGTACCCTGAGGGCGTCCCCGCAGCAGGAGGCGACGGTGAGCTCCCGACAGCACGACGACAACTCCACCTCCGAGCGCCCGCTCGCCCGCTCCACGCCCTCGTTCGCCCGCCAGCCAGGCGGCCTGCGAGTCATCGAGGGCGGTGGGCAGCGCCGGCAGGATGAGCCGCTCGTGTCTCGCGACGCGGTGGCCCGGGCGCTGATGGAGGCAGGGGTGGACCTGTTGCTGCGCCGCATCACCCCGGCCCGGGCCGCGGAGATCGAACGCAAGGTGGACCGGGTGTTGGACCTCTTCGACCGGGTGGATGCCGCGCCCGTGCTGATGCCCTTGCTCCAGCGGTACCTGGACGAGCTGGAAGCGCTCATGCGTGAGACCCGCCAGGTCCGAGCCCCCGCCCGCCGCGGGGGGTAGGCGAGGGAGGATCGACAGGAGGTTTGACCCTCCACGCCGGGCCGCTTACGCTCGGGTCCTTCCGCACCCGGGTGCCTCCGTCCACGGCTGCCCTGCCGTGGGAAGGGGGCATGGCGCACCGTGTCGATCGAGAACTACGGCAACTACCAGCTCCTCAAAAAGCTCGCCATGGGTGGCATGGCGCAGATCTACCTCGCGCGTCAGCGGGGCCCCGAGGGCTTCGAGAAGCGGCTGGTGGTCAAGCGCATCCTCCCGCACCTGGCGGAGAACGAGGACTTCGTCCGGATGTTCCTGGACGAGGCGCGCATCGCCGCCCGGCTCAACCACCCCAACATCGTCCAGATCTACGACTTGGGCTCGCAGGACGACAGCTTCTTCATCGCCATGGAGTACATCCATGGTGAGGACCTGCGGCGCGTGTGGAAGCGGGCGGACCGGGCCGACACGCCCGTGCCCGTGCCGCTGGTGTGCCGCGTCATCATCGAGGCCTGCGCGGGCCTGGACTACGCGCACAAGCGGACGGACGCCAGCGGCAAGCCGCTGAACATCGTCCACCGGGACATCTCGCCGCAGAACATCCTGCTGACGTTCGAGGGGCGGGTGAAGGTGGTGGACTTTGGAATCGCCAAGGCGGCGGACCAGGCCACCGTCACGCGCTCGGGGGTGCTCAAGGGCAAGTACTCGTACATGTCGCCGGAGCAGGCCGCCGGGCAGAAGGTGGACCGGCGCAGCGACATCTTCGCCCTGGGCGTGGTGCTGTACGAGCTGCTCACCTGCAACCGCCTCTTCAAGCGCCCCAGTGACATGGCCACGCTGCAGGCGGTGGCCGCGTGCGACATCCTTCCGCCCTCCCAGGTCAACCCGCGCGTGCCGGAGAGCCTGGACCCCATCGTCATGAAGGCGCTGGCGCGCAGCCCGGACGACCGCTACTCGGAGGCGGTGCAGCTCCAGCTCGCGCTGGAGGACTGGCTCGTCGCCCACCAGCATGCGTCGTCCTCGGCGCACGTGGCGGACTTCATGCAGAACCTCTACGCCGCGCGGCTGGCCGAGGAGGCCCGGCTGGGCGATGTGCTCGTGGAGGACTCCGAGCCCGCCGCTCCGCCCGAGGTGAAGTCGTCCGACAGGGCCGCCGAGACGATGGCCGCGCCGCGTCAGGTGGACTCGGGTGGGGCGCCGCCGGCACGGGAGTCGACGGTTCGGGTGGAGCGCACGCCGCCGTCGCGCACACCGCCCCGGGCCTCCCGGAGCGAGCCGCGCGGGGGTGGCACCTCGGAGCGCAAGGCGCTCGAGCCCCGGCGCACCGTGGATCCGCGCCGCGGCGCCGAGCTGGGAGAGGAGCCGCGCTCCTCCGGGCGGCCCGTGCCGAGGCCGAGCCGGGTGCGGCAGCCCGCCCTGCCCGCGGCTCCTGCCCCCGCTCCCGTGGCACCCGCGCCCGCTCCCCGGAAGAAGTCGAACCGGCTGGCGGTGGGGTTCGTCATGGGGGGCATCCTGGTGGGCCTGCTCGTGGGCGCCTGGTGGGCGCTGCGTCCGGAGTCCTCCCCGGTGCCTTCGAGCGCGACGACCAGGCCCATGACGCAGCCGAAGCCGACCCCGAGGGAAGAGTCCAAGCCCACCGTGGTCGTCTCCGCCCCGCCCACCCCGCGCACGGAGCCCTCGCAGGCACCGGTCGGCAAGCCCCCGGCGGTCGCCTCGGGGGGGGGCACCTCCACCGCACAGGCGTCGACCGGGGAGACACGGCTCCCTCGCCAGGCCGTGGCTTCGTCCCCGAACGACGAGCACAAGCCGGAGCCCGCCCGGGCCGTCGTGGCGGAGGTGCGGGAGATCCGTCCGCAGGGCAAGGCCATGGTCCGCTTCGTGGTGAAGCCGATCACGGTGTGGGCCGAGGTTTCGTGCAATGGGACCAAGATGGGCGAGACGCCCTTCCGGGACGTGCAGATGACCGTTGGCACCTATGAGTGCAAGTTCTCGAATCCGGACCAGGGCACGCGCACCCGGCGGGTCGAGGTGAAGCCCAACGTCCCCAACATCGTGGTCGTGCAGTTCTAGACCCCTGGATCTCCGCCGTGACAATCGAAGCAGGCACCCCGATCGGCAAGTACGTCGTCAAGCGCAAGCTCGCCGAAGGAGGCATGGCCGAAATCTACCTGGCCACCGCGATGGGCCCCGAGGGCTTCGAGAAGGAAGTCGTCATCAAGCGGGTGCGCACGTTCCTCGCGGATGACGAGGGCTTCGTGCAGATGTTCATCGCGGAGGCGCGGCTGGCCTCGCGGCTCAACCACGCCAACGTGGTGCAGATCTTCGACTTCGACAAGCACGACGACTCGTACTACCTGGCGATGGAGTACGTGCGCGGCTGCTCGCTGTGGGACCTGCGCAAGCGCTGCCGGGAGAAGGGCGTGGCGGTGCCTCCGGTGCTGGTGGCGCACATCGGCGCGCAGGTGGCGGCCGGGCTGCACTACGCGCACCGGCTCAAGTCCCCGGACGGCGGGTTGATGGGGCTGGTGCACCGCGACGTCACTCCGCACAACGTGCTGCTGTCGCTCGATGGCGCGGTGAAGCTCACCGACTTCGGCATCGCCAAGGCGGGCGCCACCCAGTCGGGCATGCTCAAGGGGAAGTTCGCGTACATGTCCCCGGAGCAGGCGCGCGGCGAGGAGGTGGACGCGCGCACCGACGTCTTCGCGCTCGGCATCGTGCTCTGGGAGATGCTCACCGGGGGCCGGCTCTTCGACGGGGACTCGGACATCGCCGTGCTCCGCTCGGTGCGCGAGAGCGTCATCGCCTCGCCGGCCCGCCTCAACCCGGAGGTGCCGGAGGACCTGGACGCGGTGCTGGTCACCGCGCTCCAGCGCGAGCCGGAGGCCCGCTTCCAGTCGGCGGGCGAGTTGGAGCGCGCGCTCGCCGGGTGCGTGCTGCGCAACGCGAAGAGCGTGGACGACACGGACGTGGCCACCTTCGTGCGGCGGCTGCTCGATGCGCCCCTGACCCAGTTCATCCAGGCCCCGGCCGCGCTGCTGGAGCGCTCGCAGCGGAACCGCTCCGGCAGCACGCCCGTGACGGGCTCGGGAACGCAGGCCCGGAGCCCCACGGGGGAGTCGCCCGCCCCCCGCGAGCCCACCGCGGTGCTGCCGCGCAACGCCAGCTCGTCCTCGGAGCGCAACAAGCCGGTGCGCGGCGCCCCGCCCGAGGAGTCCCTCGTCTCCGCGTCCACCCTGGTGCTGCCGCGCGGCCAGGAGGGGGAGGGGGCTCCGTCCGAGCGCCCCACGATTCCGATGCCCTCGGTCCCGGACGCGAGGGACTCCCACCCGGTGCCCGTGCCGAGCCCCGAGGGGCGGGAGAGCGCGCCGAAGTCCGTCGCCCCCGTTCGGGTGGCCCAGGTGATGCCCACCGTCACCTCCGCGCAGGAGTCCGCTGGAGCGAAGGGCAGGGGCAAGGGCCTCTGGGTGGGGGCGGGTGTGGCGGCCCTGGTCCTCATCGGTGGCGCGGCGGCCCTGGTGCTGCCATCGACGGTACCGGCTCCCACGCCTCCCGCCGCGCGGGGTGCTTCCTCCAAGCCCGAGGAGGCCCCCGCTGCTCCGTCCGAAGTGAAGGTCGCGGTTCCCACGCCGCCTGCTTCCGGGCCCGCTCCCACGGCCGCGGCCGATGCCGGTGTCGTGGCGGCCGTGGAGCCCGCGCCCGCGCCCGTCGAGGCCAAGGGCACCCTCATCGTTCGCGCCACCCCCTACGCCACCGTCCTCGTCACGGGCCAGAAGCCCCGGGAAGTGCAGGGGACCTCCAGGTACTCGCTTCCGCCGGGTGCCTACAAGGTCACCTTCCAGCCCCCCTCGGGCGCGTCCAAGACCTTCGATGTCTCCATCACCGCCCATGGCTCGGTGACGAAGAGCTTCGACGGACGCAAGCGCTAGAAAGCGGGACGTCGAGGCCCCGGGCCGGTGACGCGCGCGACGCGCGTGTGCCGCCGACGTCGGCCGTCCTTCGCCAGCTCCCGTAACCCCGCCTCGCGCCCCGGTCCGCCCGCCGCGCCCGGCCTTCGTGCGCCCAGCGCTCCGGGCCGCTACAGGCTTTTCTTGACAGTGTCGCGTGCGTTCTGGCATTCAATGGCGTCCATTCAGTAGAATATATTCAATGGAAGGCGGACGGTTGCTGGATCCCGAGGAGCTCGAGCGCATCGAACGCGACTTCGCCGGAGGTCTTCCCGCGAGGGAGATCGTCGAGATCTTCCGTCCGCGCGGCGTTCAGCTCTCCGAGGCGACGTTCCGCAAGTACGTGCAGGTAGGACTGCTACCTCGCAGCCGCCGGGTGGGGCGCAAGGGGAAGCACCAGGGAAGCCGGGGGCTGTACCCGGTGGAGGCGGTGCGGCGGATCAACGCCATCAAGAAGATGATGGCGGAAGGTCACACCCTGGAGGACATCAAGCGCTCCTTCTTGTTCCATAGGAATCACATCGATCAGCTCGAGCGAGATCTCTCCGAGGTGTTCGAGGGTTTTCAGGATCAGCTGGGGGAGCGAGCCTTCGGTGCGGAGTACCGGCGCACATTGGAGGAGGAGCTGGCCACGCTGAGGTCAAGGGCCCAGGAGCTGGTCCGGGACGTGGCCCGGTTGGGGAGCGCGGTTACCGCGCGCCAAGACGAAAAGCTCCATTCGCAATAGGCTGGGGGGGAGGGGAACGGGTAGAGTGGAAAAATCGTTGGAGGGGACAGGACATGTCTGAAGTGAAGCAGGAGCGGCCGGAGGAGGAGGCGCCAGCGGATGCAGAGGGTGGGGCGGAGCGCCGGCGCTCGAAGACGATGTCGCGGAAGGAGATGGCGCGCGACCTGCGGCGCCGTCGGCTGACGGGCCAGATCGACCCCGAGGAGTCGGATCTGCTCAACGCCGTCGACTCGCAGCGGCCGAAGACGCGGGCGGACTGTGTGAACGGCCCGCGCCCGTGCCTCTTCGTGTCCTGCAAGCACAACCTCTACCTGGATGTGAACCCGGAGACGGGCTCCATCAAGCTCAACTTCCCGGACAAGGAGATCTGGGAGCTGGAGCACACCTGCGCCCTGGACGTGGCGGAGAAGGGCGGCATCACGCTCGAGGAGGTGGGGGCCATCATGAACCTCACCCGCGAGCGCATCCGCCAGGTGGAGACGCGCGGCCTGCTGAAGCTGCGCGAGGCCACCGAGGCCGAGCCCCCCGTGTCCGCCCGCAAGCCCTGAAAATCGGGCTCGGAGCCAGGGGCCGACACGGGCCGCACGCTTCGTTGACACCCAGAGGGGTGGTTGCTAGACGGGCCGCCTCTCCCACAGACAGAGGCGTGCATACCCGTGCTGGCTCTCCTCAGCGTTTCCGATAAACGCGGTCTGGTCCCCTTCGCTCGAGGACTCGTCCGGCTCGGCTTCGAGCTGCTCTCCACCGGGGGCACCCTCGCGGCGCTCCAGGCCGCGGGCGTCCCCGCGAGGAAGGTCTCCGAGCACACCCAGAGCCCGGAGATCCTCGGTGGCCGGGTGAAGACGCTCCACCCGCGCATCCATGGTGGCCTCCTCGGCCGTCTGGACGTGGAGAGCGACAAGGCGGAGATGGCCTCCCATGGCATCGCGCCCATCTCCCTGGTGGCCGTCAACCTCTACCCCTTCCGGCAGACGGTCGCCTCCGGAGCCGCCGAGGCCGATGTCATCGAGCAGATCGACATCGGCGGGCCCGCCATGGTGCGCGCCTCGGCGAAGAACTTCCGCCACGTGACGGTGGTGGTGGATCCGGACGACTACGAGGCCGTGCTCGCCGAGCTGGAGAAGTCCCGCGCCACGAGCGAGGAGACGCGCCGGCAGTTGATGCGCAAGGCCTTCGCGCATACCGCGGCCTATGACGCCTCCATCGCGGGCTGGTTGTCGACCCAGGCCGGGGAGCCCTTTCCCCCCGAGCAGACGCTCGCGTTCCAGAAGGTGCAGAACCTGCGCTACGGCGAGAACCCGCACCAGCGCGGCGCCTTCTACCGTGAGCACGCCGCGCCCGCCGAGCCCACCGTGGCCTTCTCCCGCGTCCTCCAGGGCAAGGAGCTCTCCTACAACAACATCCTGGACCTGGATGCGGCGCTCGGGCTGGTGCTGGAGTTCCCCGAGCAGCCCTGCGCGGTCATCATCAAGCACAACACGCCCTGCGGTGTGTCGCTGGACACGTCGCTGACCACGGCCTACCGCACGGCGCGCGCCATCGACGAGGTGTCCGCCTTCGGGGGCATCGTGGCGCTCAACCGCGAGGTGGATCGCACCTGCGCCGAGGCGCTCGCGGAGACGTTCCTGGAAGCCGTCATCGCCCCGTCCTATTCGGCCGAGGCCCTGCAGGTGCTGTCGGCCAAGAAGAACCTGCGTCTGCTGGAGGCCGGGGCCGCGCTGGCCTCGCCCCAGGCCCGTCCCCGAGCCCAACTGGAGGCCCGCAGCGTGTCCGGCGGCCTGGTGCTACAGGACAAGGATGCGGTCGAGCCCCCGCTCGAGTGGAAGGTGGTCAGCAAGCGCGCCCCCACGGCGGACGAGGAGAAGGCCCTGCGCTTCGCCTGGAAGGTGTGCAAGCACGTGAAGAGCAACGCCATCGTCTTCTCCAACGGCTCGAAGTTACTGGCAGCGGGTGGAGGCCAGACCAGCCGTGTGGATTCCGTGAAAATCGCCGCCGCACGTGGAGGGGAAGCACTCAAGGGGAGCGCCGTGGCCTCGGACGCCTTCTTTCCGTTCAGGGATGGGCTCGATGAGGCTGCTCGGGCAGGGGCGACCTGCGTGGTCCAGCCTGGCGGCTCGGTCCGCGACTCAGAGGTCGTCGCCGCCGCCGATGAACATGGAATGGCAATGGTGGTGACGGGAGTGCGACACTTCCGGCACTGAACCATGCGGATCGTCTGTCAAAAGTGTGCGGCGGCCTACGCCATCGATGACCGGGTCATCACCCCGAAGGGTGTGCGCGCGCAGTGTCCGCGTTGCCGCCATCTGCAGTTGGTGAAGCGGGAGGACGCTCCCGCGCAGCCGGCCGCGCCGGCTGCTCCCGCTCCTGTTGCCACGGCTCCGGCGCCCAAGCCCGCCGCCGTGGCGAAACCCGCTGTCGCGGCCAAGCCCGCTGTCGCGAAGCCCGCGGCGGCGGCGAAGCCCGCTGCCGCTCCCGTTCCGATGACTCCGTCGGGCTCCCTGAACGACTCGCTCTTCGGGGACCTTGGAGACATGGAACCGGCGCCGGATCCCAATGCGGGCGAGTCCGACTCGCTGCTGGGAGATCTCGCCGCGATCGGCAGGGCTCCGGCCACGGCCTCTCCGGCCCTGGCGAAGGACTCGCTGTTCGGCGATCTCGCGGAGCTCACCCAGTCGTCTCCGTCCAATCCGCTCTCCTCGGGGGGCGGAGGCGATCCGCTGTTCGACAGCATCGACCTGTCCGCGTCCAGTCCGGCCCAGGACAGGCCGGCCACGCCGGGGTACGCGATTCCGTCGGGCGATCTGCTGTTCGACGACATCGCCCCGCCTCCGCCAGCGCCAGCGCCCAAGCCCGTGCAGGCGAAGCCGGCCGCCCCGCCCGTGCAGGCCAGGCCGGCTGCTCCGGTGCAGGCGAAGCCGGCCGCGCCCGTGCAGCCCAAGCCCGCGGCTCCGACCTTCCCGGAGCCGTCGGACGATGCGCTGTTCGACTTCAACTCTCCTCCGGGATTCGATGCGCCGCCCCCGCCGGCGGCTCCCGTGCCTCCGCCGAAGCCGGCCGCGCCTCCCGTGCAGGCGAAGCCCGCTCCCGAGCCGTTCCCGGCTCCGGAGGACGACGGGCTGTTCGACTTCAACGCGCCTCCCGGCTTCAGCATGCCGCCCCCGCCGGCGGCTCCCGCGCCTCAGCCGAAGCCGGCCGCGCCGCCCGTGCAGGCCAGGCCGGCCGCGCTGCCCGTGCAGGCCAGGCCGGCGCCCGAGGCGTTCCCGGCTCCGGAGGACGACGGGCTGTTCGACTTCAACTCGCCTCCGGGGTTCGATGCGCCGCCCCAGCCGGCCGCTCAGGCAGCCCCGGCCGCCGCGGCTCCCGAGGGTGATCCGCTTCTCGACTTCTTCGACGCGCCCACCTCGCAGCCGCAACAGGCTCCCGCTCCGGCTCCCGCCAGGGCTCCGGCTCCTGCTCCCGCGGCGCCCGTGAGGGCTCCCACGCCCGCGGCGGCTCCCTCGTTCGACGCCGCGCCGAAGGCGTGCCGTGAGTGCGGCAAGTCGTTGGTGGATCCGTTCGATCAGGCACTCGGTGCATGCGAGGACTGTCGCCAGCGTGCGAAGCCGTCCTCCGCGCCCCCGCCCGCCGCCAGGTCCGTGGAGGTCCTCGACCTGCCGCCGATGGGCAATGGGGCCTCGGGGGCCACGCCGCTGCCGCCCGAGGCGGGCAGCGAGGGACGCTCCAGCGGGGCTCCTCCGCCCACGCTGTCGGCCGAGGCTCGCAGTGGGGTCCGCCCCACGGGCCAGCGCTCCAACACCATGACGGGTGTGGCCGTGTCCGCTTCCAGCGGGCGGGGTCGCGGCGCGCTGGTGGGCGCCCTGGTACTCCTGCTGCTGGTCGGTGGCGCTGGAGCCGCGTACGTCTTCGTTCCCCAGGTGAAGGAGCTGGTGGGCCAGAACCTCGGCGGTGGCGGAGAGTCCGCGCCCCCGGTGAATCAGCCCACGGCCGCCACGCTGCCTCCCGCGGTGGAGGCCGTGCTGCCGCGCTGGCAGCTCATGTTCGTGGATGCCGGCAGCGGTGACAGCAAGCAGCTCCTCGCCGAGGGGCAGTCGCTGCTCGCCAAGGACCAGCGTCTGTCCTACTCGCAGGCGGCCGAGTCCTTCCAGCGGGCGCTGTTGTTGGATCCGAAGAGCGACGCGGCCATCGGCGGCTATGTCCAGGCGCTCGCGTTGGGGCATGGCGCGCGGATGGACGACGCCACCTTCCAGGAGGCGCGCTCCCTCATCGAGGCCGCCGAGAGCCGGGCCCACCGGGAGGCGGAGCTGCTGGTGGCCCACGCCAACCTCCTGCTCGCCCGTTCGCGTCAGTCGGAGAACGTGGATGAGGCGCGCAAGCTCGCCGAGGAGGTGCTGGCCATTCCCAAGGATGCCACGGCGCCCAAGGCCGAGGCCCACCTGGTGCTGGGGCGCGTCTTCCTGACGTCCTCGCGCGAGCTGGCCAATCAGCACTTCGACTCGGCGCTGGCGATCGCGTCGGACCTCCAGCGCGTCCACTACTACCGCGCGCTGGCCGATGAGACGGCGGGCGACTTCTCGCTGGCGATCGATCGCCTGGAGAAGCGGCTCACGCAGGACGCCGACCACTGGGAGACCCGCATCACCCTCGCCCGCATGTTCCTGGAGGTGGGCGAGGTGGAGCGGGCGCGCCAGCTCTACGAGACGCGTCTCAAGAGCTCGCCCGGGGACTTCCAGGCGCTCCTGTCGCTCGCGGTGCTGCGCTATCAAGTGGAAGGTGGGCTGCCCGGTTCGCTGGGGGCCATGCGCGGGATGCTGCGCAACCGCGAGAAGTATGAGGATCGCGAGGTGGCGGAGCTGCTGCTGCACCTGGCGGCCGCGGAGCGCTCGGCCAACAACCTGGACGCGGCGGCCAAGGCGGCTCGCGAGTCCCTGGAGCTGGTGAAGGGCAACCCGGCCGCGCAGCTCCAGCTCTTCCTGGTGGCGCTGGCTCGCAAGGATGCGGCGGCGGCGGCCGGTCATCTCGCCTCCCTGCGGGGTCACCTCGAGGAGCCGGAGCTGGAGAAGCTGCTCGAGGGCCGGTTGCGACTGCTGGAGCGCAAGCCCATCGAGGCGATGGAGCGCTTCATGGAAGTCGCGCGGATGGATCCGCGCCGCTCGGACGCGCTGCTGCTGGCCGGAGTGGCCGCCGCCCAGGAGGGACGCCGGGACGAGGCCTTCCGCGTGCTCGCCCAGGTGCTCCAGGCGGATCCGCTGCGACTGGCCCCGAGGCCCGTCGTCACGTCCTTCTACCTGCGTCCGGGAGATCTGCTCGAGGGGCTCGAGGGCTCCATCGTGGGCATCGCCCAGGGCGACGACGACATCCTGCCGCACCTCTACGAGGGGCTCCTGCGCTTCCACCAGGGCAATGCCGCCGCCGCGGAGAAGATGCTGAAGCAGGTGAACGAGGTGGACTCCAACAACGCTCCCGCGTCCGCCTACCGGGCGTTCATCTCGCTGGGCGTGCTGGGCGGTCGCAAGGACCTGAAGGCGGCGAGTGGGCATGCCGGTCGCGCGGTCGCGGGCGGACGCCAGGTGGCCATCGCCCACCTCGCCCAGGGGCTCGTGCTGGTGGAGGCCAAGCAGGTGGAGCCGGCCAAGAAGGCCTTCCGCGAGGCGGTGACGCTCGCCCCGAAGCTGTACGCGGCGGAGGTGAAGCTGGCCGAGCTGGAGGCGGTCACCAGCCGCGACTCGGTCCGCACGCGACTGGTCCGACTGCTGGGGCTGGATCCCTCGTACATGCCCGCCAAGCGCGTGCTCTACATGCTCGACAAACGAGGCTGACGTGAAGGTCCTTCTCCTCGGCTCCGGCGCGCGAGAGCACGCGCTCGCATGGAAGCTGGCCCAGAGCCCGCTGCTGACGAAGCTGCTGGTGGGCCCGGGCAATCCGGGCACCGCCCGCGTGGGCACCAACGTCCCCCTCCAGGCGGACGCGCCCGACGCGGTGGTGGCGCTGGCCCGGCGGGAGCGGGTGGACCTGGTGGTGGTGGGCCCGGAGGCGCCGCTGGTGGCGGGTGTGGCGGATGCGCTCGCCGCGGCCGGCATCCCGTGCTTCGGCCCGGTGGCCGGGGCCGCGCGCATCGAGGGCTCCAAGGCCTTCGCCAAGGAGATCATGGCCGAGGCGGGCGTGCCCACCGCCGGCTTCCAGGTGTTCACCGACGTGGCCCAGGCCGAGGCCTACGCCGTGGCGCAGGGGCGCATCGTCGTCAAGGCGGATGGGCTGGCCGCGGGCAAGGGCGTCATCGTGGCGCAGGACGCGCGGGCGGCCCGCGAGGCCGTGCGCGCGGTGGGCGCCATGGGCTCGGCGGGCCAGCGGATGGTGCTGGAGGAGCTGCTCGAGGGCGAGGAGGTCTCCGTCATCGCGCTCTGTGACGGCGAGCGCTATGTGCTGCTCCCCCCGGCGCAGGACCACAAGCGGGTGGGGGAGGGCGACACGGGCCCCAACACCGGCGGAATGGGCGCGTACGCACCGGCGCCGTTCCTGTCCCCGGAGCAGCTCTCCGCGGTGGGCGAGCAGGTGATCGCCCCGACGCTGGCGACGCTGCGGCGGCGGGGAATCCCCTTCAAGGGTGCGCTGTATGCGGGGCTGATGCTGACGCGAGGTGGCCCCAAGGTGCTCGAGTTCAACGCGCGTTTCGGGGACCCCGAGACGCAGGTGCTGATGATGCAGCTGGCGGAGGACGTGCTGCCGCTGCTGGAGGCGTGCGCGCGCGGACGGCTGGAGTCGCGTCCCCTCGCGGTGCATCCCGGGGCCTCGGTGGGCGTGGTGCTCGCCGCCCAGGGCTACCCGGAAGCGCCGCGGAAGGGTGATCGCATCGAGGGTGTCGACACGGTGCCGGCCGACGCCCCCGTGTTCGTCGCGGGGGTGGAGGACAAGGGCGGCGGGTGGCTCACGACCGGGGGCCGGGTGCTCACCGTGTGCGCGCGCGGGGCGGACCTGGCGGAGGCCCGCTCCACCGCGTACGCCGCCACGGCCCGCATCCGCTTCGAGGGCATGCACTTCCGCCGCGACATCGGCGCCAAGGGACTTCGGGCGCCAGCAACGACGCCGTGAAGCTGCTCGCCCGCTACCTGCTGAAGGAACTGGTCATCCCCCTCTGTGTGTGGGTGGCGTTCCTCTTCCTGCTGCTCTTCGTCATGCAGTTCCTGCGGGGCACGGACGTGCTCCTCGGGTCCGCGGTGACGCTGGGGGACCTCGGGCGGCTGCTCCTCTACCTCGCGCCGCATTTCCTGATGATGGCGCTGCCCATCGCCTTCCTCCTGGCCATCCTCCTGGGGCTGGGCCGGCTGGCGGAGGATCGCGAGCTCACCGCGCTGCAGGCGCTCGGCATCGGCCCGGCGCAGTTGCTCGCGGGGCCGCTGGCCATCGGCGCGGTGCTCGCCGGGTTGATGGTGCTGATCACCTCCACCGTCGAGCCCTGGGGCCTCACCGGCGTGAAGGAGTTCGTCGCCGAAATCATCAAGAAGAACGTGGTGGGCGACGTGAAGTCCGGCGTCTTCTACGAGGACCTCTCCAACCTCACGCTCTACGCGGAGAAGGTGGAAGGCGAGGATCGTGGGTGGACCAACGTGCTGCTCCACGACGACCGCGAGCGGTCCGCGCCGCTGCTGATGCTCGCGCGCCAGGGTCAGGTGAACACGAACGTGGCCGGGCAGGTGCTGACGCTGGTGCTCGCGGATGGCGAGGCGCACCGGGCCAACCGGGGCTCCGAGAACTACTCGGTCATCACCTTCCAGAAGGGGGAGATCGCCGTGGGCGTGGAGGGCTCCATGGGCCGGCGCAACCGCTTCCGCTCGCCCAAGGAGGAGCTCACCCCCAGTGAGCTGCTGCAGGCCGCCGAAGAGGCCGAGCGCACCGGGGGAGATCCCCGCTCCTTCCTCATGGCGTTGCACAACCGGCTGGGCAACGCGCTCGCGCCGCTGTCCTTCGCGCTGCTGGGCACGCCGCTGGCCATCGGGCGCCGGCAGGGCGGGCGCGCGTGGGGCTACCTCCTCACGCTGGGCGGCTACGTCCTCTTCTACCTGCTCATGCGCTTCTTCGAGCAGCTGGGCCAGCAGGGGAAGATGCCGGTGCTCCTGGCGGGCCAGCTCGCCAACATCCTCTTCTGCACGGCGGGGCTCGTGGCCATGTACCGCGTCAGCCGCTCGGGGACAGTGCGGTGAACCGGACGCTCTTCCGCTACGTGGCTCGCACCTACGTCCAGTTCGCGGTGGGCATCTTCGCCGCCGTGCTCACCATCTTCCTCGTGGTGGACTTCGTGGACCGGGCGCGCAACTACTCCGGCGAGGGCTGGGTCTGGAACGTGATGCTGCTGTACGCCAACAAGGCGTTGGTGGCCACGCAGCAGCTCGGGCCGGCGGCGCTGTTGCTGGCGGCCGGGGCCTCGGTGTCCTCCCTGCGCAAGCGCGGCGAGGTGACGGCCATGCAGTCGCTCACCTTCGGGCCCTCCGCCCTCTACCTGCCGGTGGCCCTGTGCGTGGGGCTCGCGTGCGTGGGGCTCGTGGCCTTCGACGAGTGGGTGAGCGTGCGGGCCTCCCGGCGCGTGGAGGAGATCACCACCCAGCGCTTCAACCGCTGGGGGGACTGGGGCCTGTACCACTCGCCCAAGCAGTGGTTCCGCCGGGGCGAGCACATCTTCTACCTGCGAGGCGGCAGCGCGCAGGACGGCTTCGACACCGTGTCCGTGCTCACCGTCACCCCGGACTTCCGGCTGGCGCGGCGCCTGGACGCGAACGAGATGCACTCGGTGGAGGGCACCCGCTGGAGGCTGAGCGGCGTGGTGGAGCGCTCCTTCACCAAGGACGGCCAGTCCTCGGTGCGCGAGCTGGAGGAGGCCGAGTACGACCTGGGCGTGAGCGCGGAGACGTTCCGCATCCGCCCCGGCCGGCCCGAGCAGATGCGGCTGCCCGTGCTGCGCGAGCAGATCGTCGTGCGCGAGGAGGTGGGGCTGGAGTCCCGGCAGTTCTCGCTCGCGCTCCACAACCGCTTCGCCTACCCGCTGGCGGGCTTCCCCGCGGCGATGTTGGCGGTGGGGCTGGCACTGCGCCCGGGACGCAAGGGGCACCTGACGGTGGCCATCGTCGAGGGCCTGCTCATCTCCGTGACGATGTGGGGCCTGATGGTGGTGTCCCGCACGCTGGTGCTCACCGAGCGGCTGACGCCCGTGGTGGCCGCGTGGATGCCCACCGCGCTGCTGGTGGTGGCCGCCGTCCTGCTGTGGCTGCGCGGCGAGGGACGACTGGGGAGACGCGGCGCGTGAACGTGCGAACCGAGGTGCTCGAGCGCGGCTTCCTGGTGTTCCTGGCCCTGTGGGGCGTGGGCTGCCTGTTCCTGGAGGCGCTCGCGGCCGTGGGGCTCGCGGGCTGCGCGCTGATGGCGCTGGTGGCGGCCCGACAGGACGGCGTCACCGTGCGCGGAGCCCTGCGCGCGTGGGCGCCCCTGGTGGCCTTTCTCGCCTGGGCGCTGCTGGTGCCGCTGCTGTCCGGCCACCCGCCGAGCGGTACCGGCGTGGCCCGCCTGCTGGACTTCGCGGGCATTCCCGTGGCGGCGGTGGCGCTCGGCCATCTGTCGGACGCGCGGCGGGTGCGGCTGGCGTGGGTGCTGGGCGGCGTGTTTGTCGCCTCGTGCGCGGTGGCCGGGTTGCAGCACTTCGGCGTGTGGCCCGCGCCGGAGGCCTGGGCACCGCTCGCGTGGACGCGACTGCCATTCGACCGTGTCTACGAGGCCGTGCCCGGCACGGAGAGTCGCTTCATGGCCGGAGGCCTGTTGTTCCACCGGCTGAAGTTCTCGCACATCGGCGGCATGGGGGTGGCCTTCGCCCTGGGCGTGGGGTTGCGCCTCCAGGGCCGGCGCCGGGCCGTGGCGCTGGCGCTGGCGGCGGTGGGACTCGTCTCGGTGGGCCTCTTCCCGTACGCGCGAGCGGCCAGCGTGGCCCTGGTGGCGGTGCTGGGGTTGCTGGTGATGCTCGGTCTGCCGAGGCGTGTGGCCGTGCCGGCGTGCGCGGCGGTGCTGGGGCTGGCCGTGCTCGCGCTGACCCTCAACGCGCCGCTGCGCGAGCGCTTCCTCAACAGCAACACGGAGCAGGGCTCGGGGAGCCGCTCCGCGCTGCTGGAGACGGGCCTGTGCGCGGTGCGCGAGAGCCCCGTCACGGGCGTGGGGCCAGGGCGCTTCCAGGCCCGCCT
>NZ_DASVSO010000415.1:0-9995 GCF_036388035.1 Archangium sp. | reverse complement strand
GGTGACGCCCAACACCACGGGGGATGCCTTCAGCCTCGCGGTCCCCTCGCAGCTGAGCACCCTGGAGGGCAACAGGTACAATGTGCTCCTGCGGGCCACCTCGGCCTACGACCGGAGCACCCTGTCCTGGAAGGGCTACTTCATCAGCGGCGACGTCGGCAGCCCGAAGGCCACGACCCAGCCGGGCTTCATGACGGTGGCCTTCAAGGATAACGCTGGCGGGACGGCCCAGCTCGACTCGGGCGAGTGCGTCATCGTCACCTTCAATCAGGTGGTCCTCCCGCCGGCGGATCCCTCCGCGCTGCCGCTGGAGATCTTCTTCAACGCGCCCCTCGGCCTCACGGGCCGCGTGGGGGAGTACGGTGCCGCCTCGGGCTTGCAGCTCTCCCGGGCCGCCGCTCCCACGTTGAACGCCTGCTTCGATGAGAAGGCGAGCTACCCCATCAGCACCGACTTCACCTTCACGCCGCGCTACTACCTGCAGATGAACACGGCCAGCCCGGTGCCCGCCGGCACCGCGGTGAAGCTGGGCTTCAGCAAGTATGCGATGAACGCCTCCACCTACGAGACGGCCTGGGCCCGGCCGCTGACCAGCGACGTCGAGGCCCCGCTCACCAAGCTGTAAAGCTGTGGCCCTGGCGTTTGAGGAGCCGACAACCGGGCGTGACTGCGCCGCCCGGTTGTCCCAAGTCATCATCGCTGTGAGTGAAATGTCCGGGTGAGGACAGGTTTTGAGGGCTCCCGGGGTCCCAAAGCCTGCCGGGGACGAGCACATCCAAAGGGCCGTGCATAGCATGGAGCGGCGTTCCCACCTTGTACGAGGGACCCGCGCTATGACCGAAACGTTCACGCAAACCCTCGAAAACAGGACGGCTGACAGTCCCCGGCCCGCCAATTCGGTGGAGCGCAGGCGGGTGCTCGTCGTCGACGATTTCGATGACGCCCGCGAGATGTACGCGGAGTACCTCGAGTTTGTTGGCTTTCAGGTAGAGGTGGCCCGCAACGGGGTGGAGGCGGTGGAGAAGGCCCAGGGCGCTCTCCCGGACATCATCCTGATGGACCTGTCGCTGCCCATCATGGACGGGTGGGAGGCCACGCGGCGGCTGAAGCAGGACCAGCGCACCCGGGACATCCCGGTGATGGCGCTCAGCGGCCATGTGCTGGCCGGCAATGCCGAACAGGCGAGGCAGGCCGGCGCGGACGAGTTCGTCGCCAAGCCGTGTCTGCCCCAGGACCTGGAGGAGCGCATCCACCGGATGCTCAAGCCCAGCAAGTCCAAGAGCAAGCCCTAGTCCCACCTCCCTGACTCTTCCTCTTCGCGCGTAGGCACGTCCCGTGGGCACTCCCCCTGCCTCCCGGTCCACCGTCGACGGGTGGACGCCGCCCGAGGCGTTCGACGAGTACCGCCTGGTGCGTCTCATCGGCCATGGGACCACGGGAAGCGTGTACCTGGCGCATGACACGCTGCTCGACAGGCCGGTGGCGGTGAAGTTCGTCCGCGCGCTGGGCTCCGGCGCGCTCACCCGCTTCCTCGTGGAGGCCCGCGCCGCCGCCCGCGTCCAGCACCCCAACGTCGTCACCCTCTACCGGGTGGGCCAGCTCGAGAACCACCCCTACCTCATCTCCGAGTTCGTCCGGGGCACCTCCCTGGAGCAGCTGCCGCGGCCCCTGCCCTGGGAGCGCGTGCTGGCGCTCGGCAAGGACCTGGCGCGGGGGCTGGGCGCCGCGCACCGCCGCGGCGTGCTGCACCGCGACATCAAGCCCGGCAACGCCATCCTCACCGAGACGGGCGAGGTGAAGCTGCTGGACTTCGGGCTGGCCAAGCTGCTGGACCTGGATGGGCCCGGAGTGGCCGGCGCCGGCGTGTCCTCCCCGCTCGAGCGGGAGGAGCGCTTCGACGCGCAATTCATGGACGACCCGCTCGAGGGCGTGCCGACGTCGGCCCTGCCGGACGGCATGCTGGTGGGCACGCCCTACTACATGTCCCCGGAGGCCTGGGCGGGCGAGGAGCTCTCGGCCCGCAGCGACGTGTACTCGCTGGGGATGGTGCTCTACGAGCTGTGCGCGGGCCAGGGCCCCTTCCGGGACGTGCGCCTGCGGGAGCTGCCCACGGTGGTGTTCTCCCGGGACGCCCCGCCCCTCGTCGAGGCCGCTCCCGGGGTGGACCCGGCCTTCGCCACGGTGGTGGACCGGTGCCTGCGCCGCGCGCCCGAGGAGCGCTTCGCCTCCGCCGTGCTGCTGCTGGACGCGCTGGAGCAGCTCTCGCGCGACGAGTCCGCCGGGGCCGTGCCCGAGGGCAACCCCTACCGCGGCCTCCAGGCCTTCGAGGCCGAGCACCGCGCCCTCTTCTTCGGCCGGCGGCGGGAGCAGCGCGAGGTGCTGGAGCGGCTCCGGGCCGAGCCCTTCCTGCTCGTCACCGGGGACTCCGGCGTGGGCAAGTCCTCGCTGTGCCTCGCCGGTGTGCTGCCCCGCGTCCTGGACGGCGCGCTGGAGGACGGGCGGCGCTGGAGCAGCGTGCGGTGCGTGCCGGGCCGCCGCCCCGCCGCCGCGCTCGCCGCCGCGCTCTCCCCCGTGCTGGACGCGGACGAGGAGGGCCTGCTCACCTTCCTGCGCTCGGACCCCACCGCGCTCGCGCGCCGGCTGCGGGCCCACCTCGGCCCGGACCAGGGGCTCATCGTCTACGTGGACCAGCTCGAGGAGCTGGTGACGCTCGCGGGCGACGCCGAGGCCGCGCAGGCGGGGCTCGCGCTCGGGGGACTGGCCGAGGGCGTGTCCGGCGTGCGCGTGCTCGCCACCTGCCGCAGCGACTTCCTCACCCGGCTGACGGCGGTGCCGGGGCTCGGCGCGGCGGTGCCCGGGGCGCTCTACCTGCTGCGGGCGCTCGGCCCGGAGGAGGTGCGCGAGGCGGTGGTGGGCCCGGCGCGGGTCAAGGGCGTGCGCTTCGAGTCCGAGGCGTTGGTGGACACGCTGGTGTCCTCCACCGCGGCCACCGAGAGCGCGCTGCCGCTCTTGCAGTTCGCCCTCGCCGAGCTGTGGGAGGCGCGGGACGAGGCCTCGGGCGTCATCACCCAGGCGGCGCTGGACGGACTGGGCGGCGTGGGGGGCGCGCTGGCGAAGCACGCGGACGCGGCCGTGGCGCGCCTGCTGCCGGACCAGCGCACCGCCGCGCGCGGCGTCCTGCTGCGCCTCATCACCGCGGACGGCACCCGCGCGCGCAAGACGGACCAGGAGTTGGTGGGCGATGACCCGCGCCACCGCACGGTGCTGGAGGCCCTGGTGCGCGCGCGCCTGCTGGTGGCCCGCGAGGGCGAAGGGGGCACCTCCTACGAGGTGGCCCACGAGGCGCTCCTGTCCGGCTGGGGCACGCTGGCGCGCTGGCTGGCCGAGGCCGCGGAGCGCCGCGAGGTGCAGTCCCGGCTGGAGGCCGACTCCGCCCACTGGGAGCGCGCGGGCCACCTGCGCGAGCTGCTCTGGGGGCCCCGGCAGCTCGCCGAGGCCCGCGCGCTCGAGCCGGCCGAGCTCACCCGCCGGGAGCTGGCCTTCCTCGAGGCCGCGCGACGCACGGTGGTGCGCAGCCGCCGCATGCGACGGGCGCTCGCGGTGGGCTTCGTCCTCTCGCTGGGGCTCCTCTACGCGGGCCTGCGGCTGCGCGAGGAGGGAGAGCGGGACGCGGCGGTGCGCGTGTGGCTGGCGGATGCCGCCACGGCGATGGACGGCGTGTACCGGGAGCGGGCCACCTTCGCCGTCGCGCACGAGGAGGCGCTCCGCTTCTTCGACGCCGGCCGCAAGGACGAGGGCGAGGCCGCCTGGGCGCGCGCCATGGCCACGGAGTCGGTGGTGCGCCGCCGGCTCGACGAGGCGGGGGACCGGCTGGAGCACGCGCTGGTGCTGGACCCCACCCGCGAGGATGTCCGGGGCGCCCTGGCCGAGTTCCTCCTGGAGAGCGCCCTGCACGCCGAGCGGGGGCCGGGAGCCAGCGAGGTGTCGGCGTTGCTGCAGCGGCTGAAGCTGTACGACTCCTCGGGAGAGCGCTGGCGGCGGTGGACGACGCCCGCCCTCGTCACGCTGGAGGTGGGCGTGCCCGGCGCGACGGTGGAGCTGCGTCCGGTCTCCAGGAGCCTGGAGGGCCGCGAGACGTTGGGCGAGCCGCTGTCGCTCGGCGCCGGCCCCTGGGTGGACGTGCCGGTGCCACCGGGAGACTGGCGCATGGTGGTGAGGGCGCCGGGGCACGAGCCCGCGTCCGCCCCCCTGCGCCTCACGCGCGGCGAGCGCAGGCGCCTGCCGCTGCCGCTCATTCCCGAGGGTCGGCTCCCCGAGGGCCTCGTCTACGTGCCGCCCGGGCGGGTGCTCTTCGGCAGCGCGGCGGACGCGAGCGTGCGCGGCTTCTTCAACGCCGTGCCGCTGCACGCGCGAGAGACGGGCGGCTTCCTCATCGCCCGCCACGAGACGACGTACGCGCAGTGGCTGACCTTCCTGGAGTCCCTGCCCGCGGAGGAGCGCACCCGCCGCCTGCCACGCACGAGCACGACCTACCACGGGCTGCTGCGGCTGGAGCGGGAGCGGGACACCTGGGTGCTGCGCTTCCAGCCGGGGGGAGTGGCCTATACCGTCCGGGCCGGGGAGCGGGTGCACTACGCGAAGCGGGACCGCCGCGTGGAGCAGGACTGGCTGCGCTTCCCCGTCACCGGCGTCTCCTTCGAGGACACGGAGGCCTACCTGGCGTGGTTGGATCGGACGGGCCGGGTGCCCGGTGCCCGCCTCTGCTCGGAGCTGGAGTGGGAGCGTGCCACGCGCGGTGAGGATGGTCGCGAGTTCCCCCACGGCAACGTGCTCGCTCCGGACGACGCCAACTTCGACCTCACCTACGGCAAGGAGCCCGGGGGCTTCGGCCCCGACGAGGTGGGCTCGCACCCGGCTTCCCGCAGCCCCTTCGGCGTGGACGACCTGGCGGGCAATGCCTTCGAGTGGACGCGCTCCTCGGTGGAGCCCGACCGCCCGGTGGCGCGAGGCGGCAGCTACTACTTCGCGGCCGCGACGGCCCGCTCGGCCAACCGCGAGATGCCGGAGCGCACCTTCCGCGACATCAACGTGGGCATCCGCGTGTGCGCGGACTTGCCCACCGGTACGTTGTCCGCGCGGGAGTAGGGCCGCGGGGTGCCCTCGGGGGTGCTTGCCGCTCGACGGTGCAAGTGCCCCAGTGCGACATGTGTGGCTTGCCCGGGGGAGGGCCGCTGCACACCGTCGCGCGAGGAGCGGCTGGGGTGCGGGAGGGGTGGGGCATGCGAGCGAGCGGGCGGTGGTGTGGCGTCGTGGCGGTGGTGGGCGCGGTGGCGTGCGGGGGCGAGGTGCCGGGGGAGCCCGAGCAACACCTCGGTGAGCAGGAGGCGCCGCTGGCGGTCCCCAATGGCACGAACCTCAACGGCACCAATCTGAATGGCACCAACCTCAATGGCACCAACCTCAATGGGAAGGACCTGAACGGCAAGGATCTGAACGGGGACCAGCTCGCGGGGACACTCGTCTCGGTCGACTACGCCGGGGCTCGCTCCGACGCCCGGCTGCTCAGGGGTTGGGGCGCGTGGTGGCAGGGGACGTTCGACGCCGTGTGGCTGGAGGGCTCGGTCTTCCAGGGCCGGCTGCGGGGGCGCTCCGTGTCCGGGCTCGAGTTCCAGCACGCGCGCTTCACGGGCAACCTGGGCCATGGCCAGAAGGTGGACTTGCGCGTGGATGCCATCACCCCGGGCTCGGCCGCGAGCCCGGACGTGTGGACGTATCGGGTCTCCTACCGCGCGCCGAGGGACGGCCGCTGGTACCCCCTCTGCAGGGACGCGAGTGGGCAGCCGGCGGATGCCATCCCCGTGGCGGGGCGCTGGGACTACCGGCAGGGGCTGCCGGGCATGGGTGGCGCGAAGTACGACGACCCGCGCACCTTCACCTTCGCGTGCGAGGGCGCGGCGATCGCGAAGTGCATCCGCTTTGGCTACAAGCCGTGGGCGAGCGTCGAGGGCGTGAGCCTCGCGGCACACCACCAGGCCTGCACGCGCCTCATCCGCGCGGACTACTGCGGTGACGGCACCTCGCACACCGTGAATGGGCAGTGGGTGAACATCATCGACGCGCTGGGCGTGCAGCAGGACACCGAGAGCTGGGCGCTGGAAGCGGAGTGGGACACCGAGGGCGCGCGCTGCTTCACGGACCACAACCGGTCCCACGCGCCCGTGTCGTGCCCGGGCGTCCGGATGAAGACGCAGTGCGGCACGCCGGAGGCCTTCTCCACCGGCACCCTGCTGCGCAGCGAGACGCCGTAGCATCCCGGCCTCGGCCGCCTGCCTGCTTCGGTTATGGTGACCTCCCTCGAAAGTCACAGGGAGGTCACACACGATGCGCATCCATCGCTGGCTGATGATGGCGGGCGTGGTGGGGACGGTGGGCTGTGGTTCCGTCGACGCGAATGAGCCCACCGCGCCCGAGGAGGTGCGCACCGGAGCCACCGCGCTGGTGCAGCAGGGCACGGTGCAGCTCAACATCCTCTACGTCCACGGGGTGAAGGGCTGCCAGGATGATCGGCTGAACGCGACGAACTCGCTCGACGAGCTGCGGGCGGCCATCGACGCCGCGCTCCCCAGCTACGTCGCCGAGTACCAGGCCAGCCACCCGGGGGTGACGGTGGTGACGCGCAGCGCGCACGCCAACCTCTACACGGCGCCGGCCTCGCCCTACCACCCGTCGGACTCGACGGATCCGCTGAACATGGATGACTGGGAGGTGGGGGACCCGGGCTGCACCACCACGAAGCAGGGACAGCCCTGCACCACCGCGTACGAGTGGCGCCACCGGCTGGCGCAGGAGATCAACCGGCGCTTCCCCGTGGGGGCGAAGAACATCCTCCTGGTGGCGCACAGCTCGGGCGCGCGCGCCGCCTTCGAGGTGGCGGCGAACGTGGGCGCCGACGGCGTGGGCACGCAGGACTGGGGCGTGCAGGAGCGCATCGCCGGCGTGGTGTCCGTGCAGGGGATGGTCGATTCGCTCGGGACGAGCAAGTACAACGTGGTCGGCGCGTCGAGCTTCGTCACCACGTGCAAGAATGGAGACCCCATCATCGGCTACGGCGGCGCGTGCTCGATGGGCAACGGGTGGTGCGAGTACGCGGGGAACCTCTCCGCCTTCCCGGCCGCCGACTGGGTGGTGAAGAACAAGCGGGCGTTGATGCTCAACTCCTGGGCGAGCTGCTCACCGTCGCTGTGGACGGGCTACAGCGATGGCCCCCTGCCCTGGGACGCGCAGGGCAGTGGCCTGGCGGTGGGCTCGGGGATGACGCCCGCGCCGGGCCAGACGTGGCGGCCCTCGCACGGGGTGAAGTACGGCTCGTTCTGTCACAGCGCCATCGTGGACCCGGGCATCACCGGGCACGCGCAGGCGGTGGCCGCGGCGCGCGACCGCATGCTGGAGTGGATTTTCAGGAGCTCGCCGCGCGTGGCGGCCACGGGCTCCCTCAGCACGTCGACGTCCATCGCCTACGGGGGCTCGACGCCCACCTACAGCATCGGGAGCGCGTGCTCGACGGGGGAGAAGGACGAGGGCCTGGAGGTGGTGGGCGTGTGCAAGCACCCGGGGTACTTCGACGGGGACGACCATGCGATCGCCGCGAGTGAACTCACCCTGACGAACGGCGCGGGCTGCACGGGCGCGTTCAAGTGGTCGCAGAAGCACGACAGCGGCAACAATCACGCGGCGACGTTCTGGTGGAAGACGCGCTCGCTGCCCGTGGACACGAGCCTGCTGGCCACCCTGCCGGCGAACTGAGTCGACTCCGAGAGGCATATGAAGTCAGGTTTGCTGCTCGCCCTCCTCGTGGGCTCCGTCTCCCAGGCCGAGGAGACGCCCCCGGGGACGGGCGCCCCCCTCACCTTCGAGTCCTCCGAGCTGCACGACCTGGCGGGCACCTGGGGCGAGCCGTTCCGCGCCCTCATGCTCCTGCCCGGGGTGAGCCACATCGTCTCCGGTGCGAGCCTGCCCGTGGTGCGCGGCGCTGCACCGTCCTCCACGGCCTTCTACCTGGACGGCGTGCGCGTGCCGCAACCGCAACACCTGTGGGTCGGCCCCGCCGCCGTCCACCCCGCGCTCATCTCCGGGCTCGACTTCCACCGGGGCCCCGCGCCGGCCCGCTTCGGCCGTGGCGTGGGCGGCACCGTGGATGCCCGCCTCCTCCCGCCGAGCACCGACTCCGTGCGGGCGCTCGCCTCCATCGACCTGCTCAACGTCGGCCTGCTCACGCAGCTGCCCCTCACCTCCACCGGCACCGAGCTCACCCTCGCCGGGCGCTTCGCCTATACGCCCTGGCTCGCGGCCTCGGTCATCAACGGCCTGCGAAGCTCGCCGGGCCCGGATCTGGTGCTCGGCCTCTTCGACTACCAGGCGCGCGTGACCCAGGCCGTGGGCCGGGGCTCGCTGCGCCTGTTCGCCTTCGGAGGCTCGGATGATGTTGGCCTGCGCGGCGAGGGGGATGTGGTCCGGTTTGGCACCGGCTTCCATCGCGTGGACCTCCGCCTCACGCACCCCCTCGGGGTGGGCGAGGCCGAGGCCGCCGTCACCTGGGGCCGGGACTCGCTGGGGGCCAACGGGGGAGGGGATGCCTCGCGGCTCACGGTGGGCCTCACCGAGCGCATTCTCGGGGCGCGGGTGGCGTGGCGCGCCTCGCTCTCCCAGCGGCTCGCGGTGGAGACAGGGGCGGATGTGGAGCGCCGGCTCGCGGACGTGGAGCAGTCCACCACCTTCCGCCCCGGCGAGGCGGGAGACCCCCACCGTCCCACCGTCACCACCGACGTCCTCCAGTCCATTGCTCGCACTACGCTGGTGGGGGCGTACGCCCAGGCGACGTGGACGCAGGGCCCGTGGCAGCTCACCCCGGGCCTGCGCGTGGATGGCTACCTCCTGGAGCCGGCGGTGAACCAGGTGGTCGTCGAGCCCCGACTGCACGCACGGGCGATGCTCTCGGAGACGGTGGCGCTGCGCCTGGGAGCGGGGCTCCTGCACCAGCCGCCGGCCCACTCCCTCGATGCACCGGGCATTTCCGTGACGGCGTTGCGCCTGGGAATGCAGCGGGTGCTCCAGGTGGAAGTGGGCACGGACGTACGAGGGCCCGCGGGCTTCACCTTCGGCGCGGACATCTTCGTCCACCCGGTGGTGCGCACGGTGGACCTGGACGTGCTGGCCTTCGACGTGTTCGCGGATGACCCGGTGGGGCGAGGGCAGATGCGCACGGCGGAGGGCCACGGCTATGGCGTGGAGCTGCTGGCCCGGCGTCCCCTCTCCGAGCGTTGGTCGCTCCTCGCGTCCTACACCTTCCAGCGGCGCACGCTGCGCACGCGCGTGGAGCGTCGGGACGAAGCGGGCCGGGTGCTGAGCACGGACTGGATGCTCCTGCCCGCGTCGCTCGAACAGATGCACGTGCTCAACACGGCCGTCACGGTGAAGCTGCCGTGGGGCCTCACCGTGGGCACGACGCTGCACTACAACACCGGGGCGCCCGAGGCGGGGGGCCTCCTCTATTCGTACACGCAGCGCCAGGGCGTGGACCCCGAGAAGGGCACACCGCGCTGGGTGCCGGAGGACCGGGACCGGGTGGCGCGGCTGCCGGGCTACTTCCGGGTGGACGGACGGGTGTCCAAGACGGGCACGGTGGGGCCGCTGGCGCTGGAGGCATGGCTGGACGTCTTCAACCTCTCCCTGACAAGAGAGACGTTCCGCTACACCTACGGGCGCGAGAGGGGCCAATGGGTGCGCAAGCCCTTCGGCCTCCCGCCCGTGACACTCCCGTCCCTCGGGCTCCAGGCGCGCTACTGACGTCACGCCTCGACGAACTCGGGGCCTGTCAGGCCTTCGCCTTCCATGGCCAGCTTGACGCGCTCGGAGACGATGATGGGGCCCCGCCATCCCCACGTGCGAAAGACCTGGGCGCCCCCTACCTTCGCTGGATCAATCCTCAATCCCGCGAC
>NZ_DASVSO010000414.1:0-10837 GCF_036388035.1 Archangium sp. | reverse complement strand
GCTCGGCGCCTCGCTCTTCACCCTCGGGGTGCTCTGGGACTGGGGGACCCTCGCCACCTTCGCCAGCCTCGGCCTCCTGGGGCTGGGGCTCGGGCCGGCCGCCTCCACCTCGCTGATCGGCCCCCAGACGCGCGCCCCCTGGCACCACCGGGGCATGGTGACGAGCGCCCTGTACGCCACCCGCATGCTCGGCGGAACCTTCACCATCGCGGCGATCGACCTCGTCCACGGGAGCTTCGCCCTCCGCTTCGCCCTCGTCGCCGCCATCGCCGGGGTGGCCGCTCTCGTGCTCGCCAGCCTGGCCCCGGGCCGGGTCGTCACCGAGGCCTCCGAGGCCCCCTGAGCTGGGCTCCCCGGGCCTTGCCCGCCTCCCCTCCTCTCGTGCGCCCTCGGCTCCCTGACGGGTTTGTTCGCTCCCGGGCGCCAGAGGCGCCATGATGCGCCCCCATGGGAAGTACGAGGCATCCATGGAAGCCCCTCGGGGCCCCCCTGGCGTTCCTGCTGGGGACGCTGCTCACGGGCTCCGCCGTGCACGCCCAGGACGCGGGCACTCCGGACACCACTCCCGTGGCCCAGGACGCGGGCCCCGCGGACTCCGCCGCCGTCGCTCCGGACCCGGGCGCCCCGGAGCCGGCTCTGGTCCAGGCCCAGGCTCCGGTCCCCGACATCACCCAGTGTGGTGACAAGCAGGTCGGCACCGGCGAGGGCATGCTCCGGCCGCTCGGGCAGGGCTTCTACGCCGATGGCACCCGCGTGCGGCGCGGCTGCACCCTCATCCTCCAGCGCCCGGTGAAGAACCGCCCGCCGGTGCCCTTCGTCCCGGACTCCTTCCGGCCGCTCGGGTGTGGCTTCTTCCGCTACGCCAGCAGCATCTACTGGGCCCAGCCCCTGTCCGCCGAGGACTCCGCGAAGGAGCCCAACGGGCAGTCCGCCGACGTGCTCACGCGGTTGGATCTCGCCGACGCGCAGACCTTCGAGGTGGATGCCGACTGCCGGCCCCGGGACGCGCGCTTCTTCTATCTCAACAACACCCGCCGCCCCGAGCTCCCCGCCTTCGTCGCCGTCCCGCGCGGGGATGGGCAGGGCTACGAGGAGCTCGGCTGCGGCTACGTCCGCTACGAGGGCCGCGTCTTCTTCGGCGCCCGCGTCGTCGAGGGGGTTCATACGTCCTCCTTCACCACCGTGCTGGGCCGCCTGCCCTACCTGGAGTGCGGCGCGGCCACGTACGGGAAGGACCGCGCCAAGGTGTGGTGGCAGCACCTGATGGTGCGCGGCGCGAAGGTGAAGACGTTCCGCATCCCCCAGGCCGACAACGTCGACTTCCGCGTCGCCTGTGACGGCCGCCGCTCGTTCCAGCAGGGCTCGCTGGAGAAGAAGCCGAACGCGCTCTGCCGGCCCGCGAAGAAGGCGGTCAAGGTGAAGAAGCGGAAGTAGACCGGGTCGAGCAGCCCCTGGAAGCTCAGTCGGGGAGCGTGAGCCGCACGGTCTCGGTGAGGACGTGGCACTTGTCCTCGGTCTCGGTCACGGTGACCTGCTGCCGCACGGTGCGCTGGCCGTCGGCGCTCGTGGCCGTGAGGACGAACAGGCCCGGTTGCTCGGGCTCCGTCAGCCACCACTCGCAGTGTCCGGCTTCGGAGCGCAGGCACTCCGCCTGCTGCTCGGGGCCTCCGTCCCGGGTGTAGGTGACGCGGGCGTCCCGCCGCGGGTTGCCCTGCGTGTCCACCACCGTCACCCGCACCGAGGGGCGCGCCTCCAGGGTGCAGGCTTCGTGGAACTCACCTCCCTCACCTTTATAGAGCTGACCACAGGCGGGGAGCACGGCGGACACGGCGAGCAGCAGGGCGGCACGGCGAAGGCGCATCGGGCAGTCCTCGGGTGCTTCGGGGGTGCCCTCTACCCTACGTGACTCGGTGCCCTCCGCCCGCCTCCTCGCCCACCTGGAGGGCTGAAGGGGGATGGGCCTCGCCTGAAAGCCGACGCTTTCCGGCTCGCCATGGAGCCCGCCCGGATGCTCCTCCGTCGAGCGCTGGACGTGGACGCACGCTTTCCTCTGGCTGGGGCCGCTTCACCCTTAAGATGCCCGCCCTCATGCGCTCCCGCTCCCTTCTGCTCTCCGTGCTCGCGCTCTCCGCCCTCGGTGGCTGCGCGACCGCTCGCGGCCCCGTCGTGGCCGAGCCCGAGTCCGCCTCCCGCTCCCAGCCCTCCGACGAGGGCTCCGCCAGCGGCACGGCTTCCACCCCCGCCACTCCAGCCACCCCCGCTGCTCCGGTGGAGCCCGCCGCCCCCGCGGCGCCGGCAGCCGCCGCGGCTCCGGCCGAGCCCGCCGCTCCCGCCGCGCAGGGCGAAGCCGCTCAGGCGGCGGATGCGCACTACGCCCGGGGTGTCGAGGCCCTCAAGGTGAAGGACGCCAACGCCGCCATCGCCTCCTTCTCGGACTGCACCCGCGCCGCTCCCTCCCGCGTGGACTGCCATTGGGAGCTGGGCTGGGCGTACTCGCTCGTCAACCGCTGGTCCGACGCCCTCACCGAGTGGTCCACGGTGCAGAGTCTCGACCCCCAGCACCCGGACCTCGAGGACGCCCTCACCCAGGCCCGCGGTCAGTCCTCCCTCCAGCGGAAGCTCGCCGCCGCCGACGCGAAGCCCGCTCCCCGCACCGCGCCTCCCCCGGGCGCCCGCGTGCGCATCCGCGCCGTGGGGGACGTGATGCTCGGCTCCTCCTTCCCCGAGGGCCTCCTGCCCCCGGACGACGGCGCCGCGAGCCTCGCCAACGTCGCCTCCCTGCTGCGCGACGCGGACCTCACCTTCGTCAACCTCGAGGGCCCCCTCTGCGACAACGGGGAGACCAAGAAGTGCCGCAAGGGTGGCAATTGCTACGCCTTCCGCTCGCCCACCCACTACGGCAACTACCTGAAGGACGTGGGCGTGGACCTGGCCTCCACCGCCAACAACCACTCGGGTGACTTCGGCGAGCTGTGCCGCCGCGAGACCGAGGCCACCCTCGACAAGCTCGGCATCGCCTGGAGCGGCCCTCCTGGCTCCGTCGCCACCGTCGAGCGCAACGGCCTGCGCATCGGCATGGTCGCCTTCCACACCTCGGCCGCCTGCAACTACCTCAACGACACCGCCAGCGCCGCCGCGCTCGTGCGCTCGGCCAAGCAGAACCACGACGTCGTCCTCGTCTCCTTCCACGGCGGCGCCGAGGGCGGCAAGGCCCTCAACATCCCCCAGGGCTCCGAGCTCTTCTTCGGCGAGAACCGCGGCAACCTGCGCCTCTTCACCCACGCCGTCATCGACGCGGGCGCCGACCTGGTGCTCGGCCATGGCCCCCACGTCGTGCGCGCCATGGAGTTCTACAAGGACCGCCTCATCGTCTACTCCATGGGCAACTTCGCCACCTACGGCACCTTCAACCTCAAGGGCCCGCAGGGGCTCGGCTTGGTGGTGGACGTGGAGCTCGACGCCCAGGGCCGCTTCCGCGCCGGCCGCATCCTCCCCACCCGCCAGGAGGGCCGTGGCATTCCCCAGCCGGACGCCTCCGGCGAGGTGATTCCGCTCGTGCGCCGCCTCACCGGCGAGGACTTCCCCGAGACGGGCGCGCAGATTGGCGCTGACGGCACCATCTCGCCGCGCAAGCCCATCGCCGCGGGCGCCCAGTAGTCCGCCGGCACCCACCCGGCTCTCCCCGAGCGCCCGAGGGTCCACGCCCCGGGCGCTCGTCGTCTTCCTGGTTTGCTTTGCATACAAAGGACTTCGTCGGCATTGAAGGCTTGCCGGGTGCCTGGCAGGCGAGTCGACGAGCCATCAATCAATGACGTGTGGGTAGGTACCCACCGAGCGTGTGTCCTCCGGCTGCGTTACAAGGGAGGCGCCGTGCCCGCCCTCCGACTGACTCGCTTCTCCTCGCTCCGTGCTTTCGGGCATCGAGACTTCGTCCATGTCTGGTCTGGCGCCCTCGTGTCCAACATCGGCACCTGGATGGAGACGCTGGCCCTGGGCGTCTTCGTCACCACGGTGACGGGCCGCGCCGAGGCCACCGGGGGCATCGCCGCCCTCACCTTCCTGCCCGCCGTGGTGCTCTCGCCCGTGGGCGGGGCGCTCGCGGACCGGTTCGACCGGCGCGTGTACCTCGCCGTGGGCACGCTCGTGCAGGCGCTGCTGGCCGGCATCCTCACGGTGCTCGCCTTCACCGGCCGCCTCTCGGTGCCCGCCGTCGCCGTCATCTCCCTGCTCAACGGCTGCGCCAGCGCCCTGTCCAACCCGGCCTTCTCCGCCCTCGTCGCCGACATCGTCCCGCCCGAGGATCTGCACAGCGCCGTCAGCCTCAACTCGGCGCAGTTCAACCTGGGGCGCATCATCGGCCCGACGCTCGCGGCGCTGGTGCTCGCCGCGGGGGGGCCCGCCTGGGCGCTCTTCGTCAACACCCTGTCCTTCCTGGCGGTGCTCGTCGCCCTCTCGCGCGTGCGCTCCTCGGGCCGCTCCTCCTCGCAGCAGCGCGAGGCGCTCTGGCCCGGCATCCTGCGCGGCGCGCGCGTGGCGAGGCAGGACGGCGGCATCTTCCTGGCGATGATGGGCACGCTGGCGGTGTCCGCGCTGGTGGCGCCCTTCATCGGCCTGGTGCCTGTGTTCGCCATCCGCGTCTTCCACCAGGGGGCCGCCGCCACCTCGCTGCTCGTCGCGGCGCAGGGCGTGGGCGCGGTGACGGCCGCGGTGATGATCGGCCCCATCGTGGAGGCGTTTGGCCGCAGGCGGGTGCTGGAGGTGTGCCTGCTGCTCATCGGCCCCATGGCGGCGCTGTACTGGATGGCGCCCACCCTGCACCTGGCCGCGCTGGCCATCGTCGGCCTGGGCGCGCTCTACATGTCGACGCTCGCCGGCCTCAACACCACCTGCCAGCTGCGCGCGCCCCCGGACTTGCAGGCCCGCGTCACCAGCCTCTACAGCATGATGCTCGGCGTGGGGTACGCGGGAGGCGTGTGGCTGCAGGGCGCGCTTGCTGACCGCGTGGGCGTACGCTTCGTCACGGCGAGCTCCGCGCTGCTGCTGCTCGCGCTCGTGCTCACCCAGCGCCTGCTGCGCCCGCGCGCCTTCGACGCCACCGAGGCGCCCGTCTCCTTCGCCACCGCCGGGGAGCCGAGTCCCGCGGTGAAGCTCGAGGGCGGCGGGGAGTTCTGAGCACCTTTACCTGTGCTCTCCCAGAGAGAGCACAGGGTATTGAGCTGGTGGCTTGGCGGAAACGGGATGCAGGTTTGGTGCATCGTGTCAGTGCGGCATGACATGCTGGGCGTTCAGGTGATGACTTGAGCGACCACTCCAGAATCGAATGGACCGATGCGACGTGGAACCCCGTTCGGGGCTGCACGAAGATCAGCCCAGGCTGCAAGCACTGCTATGCAGAGACTTTCGCCGAGCGATTCCGGGGAGTGCCGGGCCATCCCTACGCGCAAGGATTCGACCTGCGACTGGTTCCTGAGAAGCTGGCAGAACCCCTTCGCTGGAAGTCTCCGAAGACCATTTTCGTCAACTCGATGAGCGACCTCTTCCACGTGGGCGTTCCGGACGATTACATCGTCGCGGTTGCACGTGTGATGGCGCTCGCACGTTGGCATACCTTCCAGGTATTGACGAAACGGGCAGAGCGCATGTGCGAGCTGTTGACCGGGCCGTTGGCCTTTGCTGCTCGGCTGCCGCACATCTGGTGGGGAGTCAGCGTCGAAGATCGCCGCTATGGACTTCCTCGCATCCAGCATCTGAGGGATGCGCCTGCGCGGGTTCGATTCTTATCGGTAGAGCCCTTGCTGGAGGACGTGGGTCGGTTGGACCTATCGGGCATTCACTGGGTCATCGTTGGAGGCGAGAGTGGCGCCGGTGCAAGACCGATGGCCAGGGAGTGGGTGTCGTCCATTCGAGAGCAATGTGCCAAATCTGGGGTCGCATTCTTCTTCAAGCAGTGGGGAGGAGTTCGTAAGAGCGCAACGGGCCGGACACTCGATGGTCGTACATATGATGAGGTCCCGCAGCGTGTGCTGACTGCCTGCCCACCGGAACTCCAACGCCAGCAGATGCTAGCGCAGGCCGAAGCACTCTCCCAGACGTTGCAGCAGCGTGCCAGAATCGAAGGACGGGAGGCTTGGAGTCCGAACGATCTACGCTCGTCGTAGGTAGGTAGGTAGGTAGGTGGAAGGAGGGGGGAGATGACGATTCCGGAAGAGTACAAAGGCCGGGAGCAAACCTATTTGAAGCATCGGGTGCTCTCGGAGTACCTCGATTCGTGGGCTCACAAATGGGCTTCGATTATTCGAGGACGTAAGTCCGTCAGGCTCTGGTACGTGGACTGCTTCGCAGGCCCCTGGCAGGCCAATGATGAAGCCCTTGAGGATACTTCTGTCGCTATCGGTCTCAATGCCCTGAAGCAAGCTGCTGAGACATGGAGCAGGCAGGGCTTCCACATCGACTTGTCGGCGATCTTCGTCGAGAAGGACAAAAAGGCTTTCGGCCGGTTGGAGTCCTTCCTCAAGAAGAGAGCAGGACCTATCGATGCGAAGCCACTGCCGGGGGAATTCGGAGACTACGTCGACAACATCAACCGAGCCATCCGGAACGATCCGGCCTTCCTGTTCGTGGATCCCACAGGGTGGAAGGGGGCTGGAATGAGGAACATCGCCCCTCTCGCTGGCGTGCGAGGGCGTGATGTCCTCATCAACGTGATGTTCAATCACATCAATCGGTTCAAGGATGATCCACGCTCGTTTCTACGAGAACAGATGCGGGACTTCTTCGGGCTGACCGAAAGTGATGTTCCACCTGCCCTTACGGAGGAACAGCTCTTCTCCCTTTATCGGAAGCAACTACGACAGAAGGGCGGTGTCCGCTTTGCAGCCGACTTGATCATCCCTCATCCCACGCATGATCGGACGTGGTTCCGGCTCGTGATCGGGGGACATAACAAGGCAGTGGTTGATCTCTTCCGGCATGTCGAAAAACGAATCTGTGGTGATGAGGCCGGAGAAGTACGTGAACAGGCGCGAAGTCGCGGTCAACTCAATCTGATTTTGGGTCTGAGCCAGTCGGATCCGACATATGCGCGGCTCCATGATGACGGTCTCCGGCAAGCGTCCGAAGATGTCTTGAAGACGCTGACCGAGAGTTCACCGCAATCATTCGGAGAACTGTGGCCGCAGATCCTATGCGAGAGGCACATCACCAAAGCCGAATTGGGTAAGGAAGTCTGGAAGCTCCATACCCAGGGAAGGTTGGTGATTCAGAACCTCGTTGGGAAGCAACGAACCCCAAAGGACGAAAACCTGCTGGTTCTGCCTGATCAGCAGTGAAGCGAGTACCAAGCTGGATACAAATCCGCGCGCTCCCCTCGGGAGGAGCGCGCAGGTTGTTGGAACGACGTGGACTACTTCGAGTCCACCGTGAGGACCATCCAGCGGTCCGTGGAGTAGTCGATCTTCACGTTGTTCGCGCCGGAGTCCTGGAGCTGCTGCACCACGCGCTCGAGGAACTGGAGCTGCTCCTGCGTCGCGTCCACGAACACGTTCTTGCTGCCCGGGCCCTTGGCCTTCGGCTTCTTCGCCGGCTGCGCGCTCGCGCCGTTCTGCTCGGACGAGGCCACCGCCTTCAGCCGCGAGGCGGCGTCGTCCGCCTGCGTCTCGGTCTCGGTCGAGCTCTCCTCGGCCTTCTCCTCGGTGCCCTCCGCGTCGCGCAGCGCCTGCTCACGCAGCTCGTTGAAGGTCTTGGCGTTCAGCGACGCGCCAAACTTGTCCTTGTAGGCGTCCATCGCCTCGTTGCGGCTGATGTCCGGCTGGTTGCGGAAGAGCTCGAGCAGGAACGCGTGACGCTCCTGAGCCTGGTCGTTGGAAATCCTGGCCATGGTGGGGTTCCTCGGGTTGCTGCGTGCTGCGGGACTGCGGAACGCAGGGCGGCGCAAACTACCCGAGCCCCTGGTGGAGCGGAAGTGGGCCCCTGCTCATCCGTTGCGTATGGCCGAGGTGCACCCGGAGTCGTGGACACGCAACTTCCCACCACCTCGTGCGACAATTCCCTCAAACGTACTCCTTCAAAGGTTTTCGCCCATGACCACCATCAACCGCGCCACGTCCACGCCGGCCCCCCAGCGCACCGAGAGCGCTCCCCGGGTCGAGACCCAGACCGCCGCCCCGAAGGCGGCCGAGCGCAACACCGTCGCCGAGACGCGCAACACCGACGCCTTCGAGGCGCGCGCGCTGCGCTATGACGGCTCCAGGCCGGCGCCGGGTACCACCAACACCCAGGCGTGGATTCCGGTGGACGCCCCGGTGCGCGGCAACCCGTCCAACCGCAACGCCGACACCTACAACGAGGTCCTCAACCAGTTCGCCGTGGGCAACAACCCCCGCTACACCCCGCGCGGCGGCAACACCTACTGCAACATCTTCGTGTGGGACGCCACCAAGGCCATGGGCGCGGAGATTCCCCACTGGGTGGACAACGCCGGCAACCCCACGGGCGTGGGCAAGGGCCGCGAGCTCAACGCCAATGCCACCGTGGACTGGCTGCACCAGCACGGCGCCCGCAACGGCTACCGCCAGGTGAGCGCCGAGGAGGCCCAGCGCCTGGCCAACCAGGGCCACCCCGCCGTCGCCGTGTGGAAGAACCCGGGCGGCATCGGCCACGTCGCCATGGTGCGCCCCGGTGAGGTGACGAGCCAGGGCCCCGCCATCGCCCAGGCCGGCTCGAAGAACTTCAACAACGGCCACGTGAAGGACTCCTTCGGCAACCGCCCGGTGGAGTACTGGGTGAATGACTCGGGCAAGTCCACCGGCTCGCCCGCGCCCACCCCGACGCCGACCCCGACGCCGACGCCCACCCCCACTCCGACGCCCACCCCCGGCGGCTCCACCAGCGTGCCCCAGGTGGACCTCAAGCGCGGCGCCGAGGGCCCCGAGGTGCGGAAGCTCCAGGATGCCCTGGTGAAGCTCGGCTACATGACGAAGGAGCAGGTGGCCACCGGCCCCGGCACCTTCGGCCCGAAGACGGAGTCCGCCGTCGCCAAGTTCCAGGGTGACCACGGCATCAGCCCCAACTCGGGCCTCTACGGCCCCAAGACGCGCGCCGCGATGACGGCCGAGCTCGACAAGCTCAACCGGCCCGCCGTGCCCCAGTCCGACCTGAAGCGCGGCGCCGAGGGCCCCGAGGTGAAGCAGCTCCAGGACGCCCTGGTGAAGCTCGGCTACATGACGAAGGAGCAGGTGTCCACCGGCCCCGGCACCTTCGGCCCGAAGACGGAGGCGGCCGTCGCCAAGTTCCAGGCCGACCACGGCATCAGCCCCAACTCGGGCAACTACGGGCCCAAGACGCGCGCCGCGCTCTCCGAGGCGCTCGGCGGCAGGTCCTCTCCGGGCCCCGTCACCGGCCCCGCCCCCACCCCGCCCACCAGCGGCACCGACGCGGCCAAGGCGGCCCGCATCAATGACATGCTGAAGAACAGCGGGCTGCGCGGCCAGGGCGAGCACCTGCTGGCCATGTCCAAGAAGTACAACGTGCCCGTCGAGCTGGCGCTCGCCATGTTCCAGAAGGAGGCGCAGTGGAACACCACCGGCGTCGCCCCGAGGAACAACAACCCGGGCAACCTGCGCTTCGCCGAGTGGGAGAAGCAGTTCGGCGGCGTGCCCAACGGCGGCTTCACCAAGTTCCCCTCCGTCGAGAAGGGCATCGAGGCCTACTTCCGGCTGATGAACGTCGGCTACCGCCAGTTCATCGACAACAAGGACTGGCAGGGGATGATCAACAAGTACGCCCCTCCCTCCGACGGCAACAACAGCACGCAGTACGCGACGCAGATCGCCCAGTGGATGAACACGTACCGGGCGCAGATCAACGGCTAGTCCCCAGCCCCTGAAGTCCCGAAGTGCCGAGGGCCGGTCACCCGATGAGGGGGCCGGCCCTTCGTGTTTCCACTCAACCCTCTGGAGCCTGGAGGATGGGGCCGTGCACAGGGGTTGCAGAAGGCTCCGGGCGAGGGCCGGGAGCGGTAGGGGGAGTGACATGCGCGCAGTGACGGGAGTGATGGCGGCCCTGCTGGTGACGGCGGCGAGGGCCGAGGAGCCGAGCAGTGAGGGCACGGCCGCCACGAGCGCCACCGCTCGCGAGCTGAGGAAGCGCCGGACGTTCGTGGGGCTGGTGGTGCCGTTGTCGGCCCGTGGCTTCTCGCTGGAAGGAGAGCAGGAGCTGGACGAGCGCTTCTCGGTGAACCTGGGGCTGCGGATGGGCTTCAGCGTGGGCGAGGAGGAGGGCCGCCACGGCGACGAGGACACGCGCTACCTGCTGCTGGGAGCCGAGCCCGGTGCGCGCTTCTATATGACGGGCTCGGCGATGGATGGACTGTGGTTCGGCCCGAGGCTCGAATTGGCGCGAGCGTGGCGGGAGCCGAGCACCGCGACGACTCCAGCCCTGGGGGAGAGCTTTCAGCGGGAGTGGCACATGGGAGGCGCGGTGCTGCTGGGCTACAGCCTCCGCCTGCGCCATGGCTTCAGCGTGCAGGCCGCGCTCGGCGTGGGCGTGACGAACCGGTTCGTCAGGCAGAGCGGGGCCACCGCGCCTCTCGAGGGCGGCGAGCCCCACCCGTGGACCGATTCCTTCGTCGCATGGAACGTAGGCCATCGCGCGCAGCTCGCCGTGGGCTGGACGTTCTGAGCGGGCGGCCTCTCTCCGTCATGGGGGTCAGGGAGTGATGGATTCAATGGTGATGAGGCTGGCGTACCGCTGGAAGTCCGCTGCGTTCCGGGTGGCCAATCGCTGGACGCCATGAGTGCGCATCACCGCGACGAGGTTGCAGTCGTGGAGCTGCTTGCCT
>NZ_DASVSO010000413.1:0-4945 GCF_036388035.1 Archangium sp. | reverse complement strand
GCCCTTGTCGTTGCCGAGCTCCGGCCGCCAGTTCGGGTTGGCGTTGAGGAACGAGAAGCGGTCACCCTGGAGGATGCCGATGATGACCTCCGCCACGATGCGCCCACCCAGGGGGCCGAGCTTCGTGCCGTTGTGGAGCAGCTCCGCCTCCTTGAGCATGTAGAACCAAGGCGGGGTGTTGGTCTCGAAGCCGACGCCGAACTGCTTCAGGTCGACGAGCTGCGCGGGCGTGAGGACCTTGACGCCGATGTGCCGGGCCATGGTCTGACCCGAGGGCAGGCCGAGCGCCAGGCTCCGCAGCAGGTTGCGCTGGGCGAGCGACTGGGGATTGCTGGCCGGATTCGGCGCGCCTCCGGGGATCTGGCCCGGTGCGCCTGGAATCAGCGCGTGCAGGGGGCTCGACAGCTTGGTGTCGATCTCCTTGCTCAACTGGCGCCGCGCGGGGTCCCCGATCGGGAAGAAGTTCTCCCACTCCACGAAGCGCCGCTCGGCGCGCTTGCCACCGCGCAGGTCGGCCGGATCCGGAAGGGTCGGGTCCAGGGAGCTGTTGAAGAGGCCGGCGGCGAAGCCCGCGTTGAGCCGGTAGCCCGGGCGCACCTGGCTGTGTCCGAAGCGGTAGGCCGCGACGGAGAACTCCACCGGAATGAAGGGCTCGTTCCTGAACTGGTAGAGCCGGCCGCCCGGGCTCGTTTTCAGCACCTTCTGCACCACGTCTCCGCCCACGGTCTTCGGGAGGAACTCGTTCAGGACGATCCACTGGTAGTGCCAGCGCACCATCCGCTGGGCCTGCTCGAAGACCTGCGCCTCCGGGGTGCCCTTGCCGCGCACGTGGTCCACCACCGCGTTGTGGAACTTGAGCATCGCCACGTGGAGCTGCGAGACGATGGTGTTCTCGTCGTTGCGTGGATCCGCGATGAGCGCGACCTGCTGGCTGTTGCGCGGCATGTCGTCCTGTGAGCCCGGCCCACCGAGCTTCTCGATGAGGAACTTCGCCGGGTCGTTGACGTCGTAGAGGTGGCGCGAGGCCCTCGGACCGGAGCCGTACACGTTGTCCAGCTCGAGCGACGGCGTGCGGAAGTTCTCGAGGGCTTCCGGGTCGTTCTGCCGCTCCAGGCTGGAGGTCGGGTCGAACGTCAGATCGTGGTCGATGAACTGTCCGAAGAACGTGAAGCCCGCGGAGATGGTCGCGTTGTCCTCATTGCTGGCACCGGGTTGAGGCTGCCCGGCGATCGGATCCTTCGCGTCCATCAGCCCGCCCAGCGCTCCGAGCTTGCTGAGCGCATCGCGGATGACGGGGGTGTCGGAAGCGAAGACGGGCAGCTCCGGAAAGAGTCGGCCGAAGCGGCCTCGCGCGTGAAACTGCGACTTGGGAGGGTTGATACCGCGGACGTGGGTTTCACCGTGCAACATGGTCGTGTCTGCTCCTGATGGCGTGGGATCGTGAGCTGCTCAGGAGGCTTGCTGCGTCGTCCCAGGCATTCATTCCGAGGTTCCGCCCCCTGCTGTTGAGGTAGAGGGGGGGGGTCCTGGGATGTGACGGACCGCGGGGCAGAGGCGGGACCCGGACACCCTCCGATGGCTGCTCGTCCCCTCTTCAGGCGAGAGCCCGCGTGTCCACTTCCGGGCTCAGGTCTCGTTCCAGCGTCGGCCGTGGGTCTCCAGCAGGCGGCTCGCGGCGGTCGGACCCCACGAGCCCGCCGCATAGGAGGAGAGGGGCAGCTCGTCGTGCGTCGAGCCCCAGGCCTCCAGGATGGGCATGACGAGCTCCCAGCCGCGCTCCACCAGGTCGTTGCGCACATAGTGCGTGGAGACGCCGAGCATGCAGTCCAGCAGCAGACGCTCATAGGCCTCGGCGAGCCGGGTGCCGAAGGTGTCCCCGTAGCGGAAGTCCAGGGCCACGTCATGGTGACGCACGGCCCGCCCCGGCGCCTTCGTGGCGAAGCGCAGGGCCATGCCCTCGTCGGGCTGGATGCGCAGGTGGAGCTGGTTGGGCGTGCCCTGGGCGAGTGGCCCGTCCTTGAACTGCACCACCACCTCCGTCACGCGCCGCTCCAACCGCTTGCCGGAGCGCACGTAGAAGGGGACGCCGGCCCAGCGCGGGTTGTCGAAGCGCATCGTCAGCATCGCGAAGGTCTCGGTGCGCGAGTCCGGGGCGACGCCCGCCTCCTGCCGGTAGCCGGGCACGGACCGGCCGGCGATCTGCCCCGGGCCGTACTGCCCGCGCACGCACTCGGTGCGGATGCGCTCGGGCGTGAAGGCGCGCGCGGACCGCATCACCCGCATCTTCGCGTCGTGTACCGCCTCCGGGGAGAGGTTCGACGGCGGCTCCATGGCCACCAGCGCGAGCACCTGCAGGAGGTGGTTCTGGAGCATGTCGCGCACCACGCCGGCCCCCTCGTAGTAGCCGCCGCGTCCCTCCACGCCCACCGTCTCGGCGCTCGTAATCTGCACATGGTCGATGTGCTCGCGGTCCCACAGCGGCTCGAAGATGCGGTTGGCGAAGCGCAGGACGAGCAGGTTCTGGACCATCTCCTTCCCGAGGTAGTGGTCCATCCGGTAGACGCGAGACTCATCCATATAATGATGGATGTGCTGGTTGAGGGCCCGAGCCGTCTCCAGGTCCGTGCCGAAGGGCTTCTCCACCACGAGGCGCGACCAGCTCCGCCCTCGGGACCGGGTGAGGCCCGTCTCTCCCAGGTGGCGCACCGCCTCGGCGTGGAGCGAGGGCGCGAGCGACAGGTAGAAGATGCGGTTGCCCCGCGTGCCGTGCTCGCGGTCCACCTGCTCCAGGAGCAGGCCCAGGCGCCGGTAGTCCTCGGCGCTGGAGATGTCCATGGGCACGTAGTGGAGCCTCCGGGAGAAGGCGCGCCAGGCGGCCTCGTCCACCGGACCACACTCGGGCGAGCGCTCGAGGGACTCACGCGTGGCGGCGCGGAACTGCTCGGGGGTCAGCCTGGGGAGCGCCGCCCCGATGATGGTGGACTCCGGGGGCAGGTAGCCCTCCAGGGCCAGTCGGTAGAGCGCGGGGAGGAGCTTGCGCCGGGCCAGGTCTCCGGACGCGCCGAAGAGCACGAAGGCGCAGGGCTCGGCTCGCACGGAGGCGCCGGTCTCCTCGTATTGCGGTGCTTCCATCTGCGGGGCTGCGGACTGCATCGGGGTGGACTCCAACGGGCTGGAAAGGGGGGAGGGGGGCTCAGGCGGCGATTCGGGCGTCGAGGTCGCCGAGGAGCTCGTCCACCTGCTGGCGGGAGAGGGCCTCGTAGAGCCCGGCGCGGAACTCCTGCTGGCGGTCATCCAGGCGGCCCTGGGAGGCCATCCAGTCGAGCCGGGCCAACAGGGCGGCGGCGCGGCCCAGGGGGCTGCGAGCGGCCTCGTCGCGGATGGCGAGGATGCGCGAGATGTTCTCCGGCTGGAACGGGCCGTGGTAGCCGGTCTGCGAGTCCATGTACCGGAGGATCTGCGCGCCGCCGATGCCCACGCCGTCCACGCCGGTGTAGACGGCCAGCGGGATGTGGGGGAAGCGGAAGCCGGCGGAGAAGTAGGTCCGCAGGCCGCGCTCGTGCGCGCCGTGGACGAGCGCCAGCGCCTCGGCGTGGGTGAGCTGCTCCATCACCGGGATGCTGGGGTAGGTGTCCGCCGAGCCGTCCCAGGTGACCTTGTCGAAGCCTCCCGCCTTGACGAGCTCGATGCCGAGCAGGCCGATCTCCTTGCGGCCGGTGACGAGCCGCGAGCCGCCGGCGCGGTCATCGAGGATGGGGGTGTTGAGGTTGAAGGCCGCGGACAGGAGCTGGGTGCGCGCGTCGCGCAGGATGTTGGTGCGCAGGCAGCGCATGAACTCGACGATCTGCGAGGCCGTCATGCGCTCCATGGCGACCTTGCACTCGGCCACGCCCAGCTGGAACATGGCGGTGCAGGTGCCGGCCATGGTCTGCACCGTCTTCCACAGGTCCAGGTGGAACTTGCCGCTGTCGAACATGGGCCGGCCGATGAAGCTGGTCACCGGGGCGCGACCGGCCACGTGCAGCCGCACCTTGGCCACGTTGAGGATGCGCGGAATGCGGTAGGACTCCACCGACTCGCGATCCTGATGCCCGCGCTCCAGGTGCTCCACGTGGACGAGCACGCCGCGCAGCCAGTCCTCGCGGGTGGTGGTGCCCGCGATGTGGCCCTCGCCGGGGTCGGTGACGGACATGTACGTCTGCGTGTCGCCGAAGCCCGGGACGGGCAGGGGCTTGTAGGGCAGGTGCAGGCGGGCCCCGTTGGCGAGGGCCTCGTGGGCGGTGTGGATGGCCAGCTTCTCGCGGCGGGTCGTCTTGCGCCTCTCGCGGCGCAGGTCGTCGATGAGGAGGGAGACCTCCTCGAGCTGGGTGGGGGGCGCGGCGTCGGAGCGCAAGCCGTCGGCGTCCTCGTCCGCCACGTCGCCGAGCCACTGCTCCGCGGCGTCCATCACCGCGTCATACAGCTCGCGGGGGCTGTCGCTGGGCAGCCGGTGCAGCAGGGTGCGCATGGCGCTGGCGAAGTCACGCAGGTGGGCATGGTCGGCGACGAGCTTCTCCAACTCCAGCTCCACGAGGGACATCAACTCCTGGAGTGTGTGGGGCCGGAAGACGGCGATCGGCTCGTGTTTGCGGAACGGTCCGGGGCTGGTGCGAATGGCGAGCGTCCGCACGCCATCCACCAGTGACACCAGCTGCCCGAGGAGCAGCCGGCGCGCCTCGTCGTCGTTCCACTTCATCATGCTCATCGTTGGATGCTCCATTTTCAGGGGGATGGGTGGGTGGCCGGCGCCAGGAGCGCCTTTCATGCCACCCATGAAAATGGAGTTGCCTCGCGGACGTTTGTGAGCGCGGCGGATCCAACGCGGGGAGCTGTGATGGGCTTAAATTGTTACTCCGCCGCAGCTCGAACCAGCACCAGCTGTGCAGCCGAAGCAGTGGCGATCCGT
>NZ_DASVSO010000412.1:0-6196 GCF_036388035.1 Archangium sp. | reverse complement strand
GCGCTGGGCGATGTCGTGCGCCTTGGCGGCCTTGGCGATGACGGCCGACAGCTCCGACTGCTCGTAGGGCTTGGTGACGTAGTCGAAGGCGCCGGCCTTGATGGCCTCGACGGCGGAGTCCACCGTGCCGTGGGCGGTGATGATGATGACGGGCACGTCGGGGTTGGCGGCGTTGACGGCGCGCAGCACCTCCATGCCGCCCGCCTTGGGCATGACGAGGTCCGTCACCACGATGTCCGCGCCATTCTTGTGGAACTCGGCGAGGCCCTGCTCGCCATCGGCCGCGACCGTGACGTCGAAGCCGTCACGGCGCAGCATGGCGGCGAGCACCTTGCGCAGGTTCGCCTCGTCGTCGATGACCAGAACTTTCGCCATGGGGGGCTGGCGGGGAGCCGGGCTAGCCGCGGACCGGGCTGCTCATCTCCAGGGTGCAGATGGAGTCGGGGTGCTTGATGCGCAGGATGAGCGACTCGAGCACGCGGAAGGGGTGGTTCATCCGCGAGGCGCCGAGGTAGGCGGCGACCATGTCCATGGCCACCGCGAGGTCCATGTTCTCGCGGCCGGTGGACACCACCACGCCCGAGTCCCCGCGCAGCCGGTTGGACTGGTAGACGCCGTCCGAGGCGAGCTGGCGGATGGTCTCGATCTCCAGCACGCCCGTCTTCTCGAAGATGCGGTGCAGCAGCGAGAAGAGGCGGGGCGAGAGGATGACGGCATAGGGGCCGTAGTGGCCGGACTCGTTGAGCTTGCGGGTGGCCTCGACGATGGCCAGGTAGCCGGCGCCGGGCGTGGCCCAGTCCCCGAGCGGCACGGTGAGCCGGCCGGTGGCGTTCATCAGCCCCTCGTGGCCGAGCTTGGGGTCCCCGTAGAAGATGAGTTCGTCTTCCTGCTGGGCACACAGGGCGGCGGCGCCAGCGGCGGCGGACACGTCCAGCGGCATGTTGTGCAGGCGCGCCGCCTCGATGTCGCGCCAGTGCAGCAGGAAGTCCTTGTAGATGATGGGGATCGTCTTGAACTTGCGCGCGTCGGTGAAGACGGAGGCCGTCTCCTGCTCGCCGACGATGTCCACCGCGCCGGGGCTGACGCCGGTGTACTCGTCATGGGGCACGGTCTGCACACCGGCGCCGAGCGGGCCGTAGATGTCCAGGATGCGGCGGCCCACGAGCGAGCGGCGGGCGACCTGGATCACCGTCTCGTTGAGACGAGCCCACTCGTCCTCGCGCAGCGGGTTCTCGGCATGTCCAAGGAAGTCAGGCATGGGGAAGCTCCTGAGAGGTACGGACTCAGCGGTTGCGCCGCAGCGAGCCGACGGTCAAGGGTTGGACGCCCGGGCTGGGCGGTGGGGCAGGCACGCCATAGAGGACGCGCTCGGGTTGAAGCAGGGCAGGGGGCTCGGTGGCGGCGGGGCGCCCGTTGCGGGGCGGACCGGCGCGTCCAGCGGGCGCCTCGGGGGCGGGCGCGGCTGGAGCCGGAGCGGCGGGGGCGGGAGGCCGAGCCCCCTCGGGGGCTCCGCGCTCGATGGCTCCCTGGAAGTGGCCCGAGACGACGGGCTTGGAGAAGTGGGCCTCCTGACCCGCGTCCAGCAGGCGGATCATATGGACGGCCTCGGCGACGTGCTCCTTCTCCTCGGCGGCGAGGTGCAGGAAGAAGTCGCGGATCTCCGGGCTGGAGGCGGCGCGGGCAAAGGCCTCGTACTCGTTGATGGTCTCCAGCTCGCGTGCCAGGACCCGGCGGACGAGCGCGACATCGGTCGAGAGGTCGTTATCTGGGAGACCAGCCATGGGAGCGCTGACCATTGCTCCCGCAGGGGGGACCGTCAAGGGAAACCATGGGCCGGGGTCTTCTCGCTTCAAGCGGGTGAACGCTCCGCATAGAGTCCGGGCCGCTTGACCGTTCCCGCGCCCCGCACCGACGCTTCCCCCGTTACCGAAACCCGTCCCGTCTCCCCGGGAACACCCGCACGCGGTGGAGGCGCGCTGCTCGTCGCGGCGGGCATCATGGCCTCGCGGCTCATGGGGCTGGTGCGCGAGCGGGCCTTCGCGCACTACCTGGGCAACGGGGTGCTCGCCGCGGTGTTCAAGGCGGCGCTGCGCATCCCCAACTTCCTGCAGAACCTCTTCGGCGAGGGCGTGCTGTCCGGCTCGTTCATCCCGGTGTACGCGGGGCTGCTGGGCAAGGGGGACACGAAGGAGGCGGATCGCGTCGCGGGGGCGGTGTTCGGGCTGCTCGCGCTGGCCATGAGCGTGATGGTGGCGGTGGGCATGCTCGCCACGCCGCTCTTCGTGGACACCATCGCCCCGGGCTTCGAGGGCGAGGCGCGGGCCATGGCCATCCGGCTGGTGCGCATCATCTTCCCGGGCACGGGCGTGCTGGTGCTGTCCGCGTGGTGCCTGGGCGTCCTCAACAGCCATCGCAAGTTCCTCCTGTCGTACCTGGCGCCCGTGGTGTGGAACCTGGCCATCATCGCCACGGTGGTGGGGGCGGGCCTGCGCGGGCTGGAGGAGGGGCCGCTGGTGGTGGTGACCTCCTACGGCGTGGTGGCGGGCTGCCTGCTCCAGTTCGCCGTGCAGGTGCCCGCGGTGCTCAAGGCGCTCGGCGGCTTCCGGCCGACCCTGTCCGTGGCCAGCGAGTCCGTGCGCCAGGTGCTGCGCAGCTTCGGCACGGTGGTGATTGGCCGCGGCGTGGTGCAGGTGAGCGCCTACGTGGACACCTCGTATGCGTCGCTCATCGCCGACCGGGCGCTGTCCACGCTGACGTACGCGCAGACCATCTACCTCATCCCCGTGAGCCTCTTCGGCATGGCGGTCTCCGCGGCGGAGCTGCCCGAGATGTCGCGGGCGGCCGGGGCGGGGGAGGAGGTCGCCGGGAAGCTGCGCGCGCGGCTCGAGACGGGCTCGCGTCGCATCGCCTTCTTCGTGGTGCCCTCGGCGGCGGCGCTGCTCTTCATCGGGGACGTGGTGGCGGGCGCGCTGCTGCAGACGGGCCGCTTCACCGGCGCGGACACGCGCTACCTCTGGTACGTGCTGAGCGGAGCCTCGGTGGGCCTCGTGGCGTCCGCGCTGGGGCGCCTGTACGCCTCGGCCTTCTACGCGTTGAAGGACACGCGCACGCCGCTGCGCTTCGCGGCGGTCCGGGTGTTCCTGGGCGCGGCCCTGGCCTGGTTCCTGGCGCTGCGGTTGCCGGGACTGCTGGGGCTGCCAGCGCACCTGGGGACGGCCTTCCTCCCGGTGGCGGGCGGGCTGATGGCCTGGTTCGAGGCGAGGATGCTGCGGCGCTCGCTGGCCGGGAAGATCGGCGAGGTGCGGTCGCCGGAGGGGATGGGGCGGCTGTGGGGGGCGGCGATCGCCGCGGGGCTGACGGGGCTGGGCATCAAGGTGGCGTTGGCCCACGTGCTGGGACCCATGCCCCGGGTGGCCGAGGAAGTGGGCGGCGGCCTCCTTCCCCCGCCGGACCTGCACCCCCTCCTCCTCTTCCTGGCCGTCGTCCTGCCGTTTGGAGCGGTGTACTTCGGCATCACGTATGCTCTGGGCGCCCCCGAGGCGAAATCCGTACTGAACCGGGTACTTCGGCGCCGGAAGACCGCCCGTTGAGCCCTCGCTGGACCGTCGGGAGGGGTGGCCCCCCATCGATTGGAGGGCGGGCAAGCCTTCGAGGGTGAGGGTTTTCCCCCCACACCCGATGATGCGCAGGGTTACAGGGATTGAAGACCGGGAGCAGGCGAGCATGCCTGCCTTCTGGGTTGAGGGATGGCACCTCCGACGGGTCGCGTTATGGAGGGGTTGCCGACACGCTTGGTGGAAGAAGCGCACATGCGTCTTCCGTCCGAGCACGGTGCGTGTGTAGAGTGCGCCGCCTTTTTCCCCAGCCGGGGGCAGAGTCTCCCCGCGTTGGATTTCGTTGGATTTCGTTCAGGAAGGTCCCGGCTGTGAGCGACGAGAAGAACGGTTCCGTGGGTTCTGGTGGCGGCGGTCCTGGTGGCTTCGGTCCCAAGAAGCCCAAGGCCACCTTTGGCGACGTGATGCTCGGCATCCCGGCGGGCCGTGGCGGCGAGCGCGAGGAGCGCGGTGGCCGGGACCGCGGTGGCTCGGATCGCCCGCGCGGTGAGCGCAGTGGCGAGCGCGAGGCCCGTCCGGCGAAGCCCGAGGGCGAGGCCGGTGCGCAGCAGGCCGCTCCCCGCGAGGGTGCTCCCCGTGAGGAGCGCGGTGGCCGCGGGGGTGGCGAGCGCGGTGGCCGTGGTGGCGGCGAGCGTGGCGGTCGCGGGGGGGGCGAGCGCGGTGGCCGCGGTGGCGGCGAGCGCAAGCCCCAGGGCCCCATGGTGGTGGTGAAGCGCGCCTCGGGCGCGGTGGAGACGCGCGGTCCGGTGACGCCGTCCCCGACGGCCGCTGCCCCGGCCGAGCCCGCGACGACGACCGAGACCCAGGCCCCGGCGCCCACGGCTCCGGTCGCCTCGGTGACCCCGACCCCGACGCCTCGCGCTCCCAGCGCCGCGCTCTACGAGGAGGTCCCCGAGGCGGAGTCCTTCGAGGAGATGTTCGCGGCGCAGCAGAAGGAGGGCGGGGTGCCCGGCCGGCGCGCGGTGCGCATCGGCGAGAAGGTGTCCGGCACCATCTTCCAGCTCGGCGCGGACACGGCCTTCGTGTCGCTGTCCAACGCCAAGAGCGAGGCGATGATCGAGCTGCGCGAGCTCAAGGACGACGAGGGCGTGCTGCGCTACGGCGTGGGCGACACCATCGAGGCGCACGTCATCGAGGCGGGCGCTCGGGGCATCCTCCTGAGCCGCGCGCTGGCCAAGGGCAGCGCCAACCTGGCGATGCTGGCCGAGGCCCGCGCCTCCGGCATGCCGGTGGAGGGCATGGTCCTCTCGGTGAACAAGGGCGGCGTGGAGGTGGCGATCGGCGACGTGCGTGCCTTCTGCCCCATCAGCCAGCTCGACATCCGCTTCGTGGAGAAGCCGGATCAGTTCGTCGGCGAGAAGCTCACGTTCCGCGTCACCGAGGTCCGGGAGCGCAACGTGGTGCTCTCGCGCCGCTCCCTGCTCGAGGACGAGCAGCGGGTGCTCGCGGCCAAGACGCGCGAGACGCTCGCCCAGGGCAAGGTCGTCAAGGGCAAGGTCTCCGGCGTGCGTGACTTCGGCGTCTTCGTGGACCTGGGCGGTGTGGAGGGGATGATCCCCGTCTCCGAGCTGTCCTACACCCGCGTGGGCCACCCGAGCGAGGTGGTGAAGCAGGGCGACGAGGTGGAGGTGGAGATCATCCGCATGGAGGCCGGCCAGCCCAACTCGCCGGACAAGTCCAAGCAGAAGGAGCGGATCACCCTCTCCATGCGCGCGCGCCAGGAGGACCCCTTCCAGACGGCGATCGCGGAGATCAAGGAGGGCGACCGGCTCCAGGGCAAGGTCGTGCGGCTGCAGCCCTTCGGCGCCTTCGTGGAGCTGCGTCCGGGCGTGGACGGCCTGGTGCACATCTCGGCACTGTCCGATCGCCGCATCGCGCACCCGCGCGACGCGGTGAAGGAAGGCGAGACCATCTGGGTGCAGGTGGAGAAGATCGACCCCAACGACAAGCGCATCGGTCTGCGCCGGATCACCGAGGAGGAGGCCCAGCGCCCCGCCGAGGAGCGTCCGGCCGCCGCCGCCCAGGAGAAGAAGCCCGCCGAGCCCGCGGCGCCTCGCCCGAAGGTGGGCCAGGTGGTGGTGGGCAAGGTGGATCGCATCGAGCCCTACGGCGTGTTCCTCGCCTTCCCGGGCGGCAAGGGCCTCATCCCCGCCAGCGAGACGGGTACCGAGCGCGGCACGGATCTGCGCAAGAAGTTCTCGCTCGGCCAGGAGCTGAAGGTGGCCCTGGTGGACATCGACGCCTCCGGGAAGATCCGCCTCTCCATCACCGCCGCCGAGCGGGCCGAGGAGCGCGCGGAGGTCGAGGCGTGGGCGAAGACCCAGCAGCCGGTCGGTGGTGGCAAGAAGGGACTCGGGACCTTCGCCGACCTGTTCAAGCAGAAGCAGGGCAAGTAGCCCTGACGCGCCTCGAGCGCGGGCGGCACGGGATGGAGAAGGTGCCGCCCGACGTTCGATAAAAAGAGTTGACGGTATGGGGGGAGGGCGGTACTTAGCCTCCCGCTTCGACGCCGCGGGGTGGAGCAGCCTGGTAGCTCGTCGGGCTCATAACCCGAAGGTCGCAGGTTCAAATCCTGCCCCCGC
>NZ_DASVSO010000411.1:0-10451 GCF_036388035.1 Archangium sp. | reverse complement strand
CGAGGGCGGCCTTGGGGGTGGAAGCCTTCTTGAGGATGGAGTTCATCGCCGAGGTGGCCGGCGACCAGACCATCGTCATCTCGGGCACGTTGGGCATCGGCACGGCGACCTCGACCTGCTGGCGGAACGCCTTGAGCTGCGGGTCCGCGGAGATCTTCGCGTCGGAGTACACGGCCTGGTTGGCGGGGCTCTGGCGGCCCTCCAGCGCGAGCACCTTCGCGGCCTCCTCGCCGGTGAGGAACTTCGCCACCTCGAAGGCGGCGTCCTTGTTCGTCGACGGGGCGGACACGTACACGCCCTCCACCGTCATCCACGGGCGCATGGGCTTGCCACCGGCCTCATCCAGCGTGGGCAGCGGGGCCAGGCCGTAGTCCACGCCCTTGGCGATCTCCCCGAGGAACCAGGGGCCGGAGAACACCATGCCCGCCTTGCCCTCGTTGAAGAGCGAGGTGATGAGCGCGGTGGAGGGCTCGGCGGGGAGGATGCCGTCCTTCTCCACCCACTTCATCATCTGCTCCACCGACTTCACGTTCTGCGGGGAGTTCATCGTGGGGGTGACGCCGGGGCCGAACACGCCGCCGCCGAAGCCGTTCATCAGGGCCGCGTGGTAGTAGAAGTCACCGTAGGAGTAGGCCAGGCCGAAGCGGCCGGCCTTCTTGTCGGTGAGCTTCTTGGCCACCGTCACCAGCTCGCCGCTCGTCTTGGGCGGGGTGGGAACGAGCTTCTTGTTGTAGATGAGCGTGATGACCTTGTAGTTGAGCGGCAGGCCGTAGACGGTGCCGCGGTAGGTCATCGCCTCCATCGTGGTGGGGATGAAGCGCTTGCGGATGGCGTCATCCAGGTAGAAGTCCACGGGCTCCACCGTGTTGCCGGCCTCGATCCACCCCCCCAGTCGGTCCTGGGCGAAGATGAACAGGTCCGGGCCCTTGCCGCGCGGCACGGTGGCGGAGATCTTGTCCGCGTAGGCGTCGTACGGCACCGCCAGCGTCTTCACCTGGATGCCCTTGGCGGCATTGGCGGCGTTGAACTGGGCGATCACCTTCTCGAGCGCCGCCTTCTCCTCGGCGCGGTAGGCGTGCCACAGGACGATCTCCTTCGTCTCGGCGGCGGTGGCGGTCGTGGTCATCAGGCCGAGCGCACACAGGCACGCGGCCGCGAGCATCAGTCGCAGATTCTTCATTTCGGGGAGCTCCTAGAGTGAGGACTCAGACTAGGCGGAAAGACGTTGCTCGGTCTCGGCGTCGAAGAGGTGAAGCGATTCCAGTTCGACGAGCACCTGCATCTTCGCGCCCGTCTCGGGAGCATGTTGAGGCGGAACCCGGAAGACGAGCGAATTCTCGGCCAGGCGGGAGTGGATGATGCTCTCGTTGCCGAGCGGCTCGACGAGATCCACCTTCACCTCCAGCGGCGCCGTCTCACCGCGGGCCGTGGCCGAGGGCGAGACGATGTTGTCGGGGCGGATGCCGACCTTCAGCTTGCGGCCACCCTTGCCGGCCGTCACCGGGCGCAGGCTCTGGGGCACCGGCAGCTTGAAGCCTTCGCCCTCGAGCACCTCGCCGTTGGCCGACAGCGTGGCGCTGGTGAAGCTCATGGGCGGCGAGCCGATGAACTGGGCCACGAAGACGTTGGCCGGGCGCTCGTACACCTCCAGCGGGGTGCCGAGCTGCTGCAGCTTGCCGTCCTTCATCACCGCGATGCGGTGGCCCATCGTCATGGCCTCGATCTGGTCGTGCGTCACGTAGACCGAGGTGACGCCCAGGCGCTGCTGGAGCTTCTTGATCTCCGAGCGCATCGCCACGCGCAGCTTGGCGTCGAGGTTGGAGAGGGGCTCGTCGAAGAGGAACACCGCCGGCTTGCGCACGATGGCGCGCCCGAGCGCCACGCGCTGCCGCTGGCCACCCGAGAGCTGCTTGGGCTTGCGATCCAACAGGTGGGTGATGCCGAGAATCTCGGCGGCCTCGTTCACCAGACGGTCCAGCTCCGGCTTGGGCGTCTTGCGGATCTTCAGGCCGAACTCGAGGTTCTCCCGGATGGTCATATGCGGGTAGAGCGCATAGTTCTGGAAGACCATCGCGACGTCGCGATCCTTCGGCGGCAGCTCGTTCACCACGCGCTCGCCGATGGAGAGGCTGCCGCCGGTGATCTCCTCCAGGCCGGCGATCATCCGCAGCGCGGTGGACTTGCCACAACCCGACGGACCCACCAGCACCATGAACTCGTGGTCGCGGATATCGAGGTTCAACCCCTCGATGACGGAGACATCGCCGTACCGCTTGGCCACATTCTTGAAAACCACACCGGCCATTTTCAGGCTCTCCCGACGCGGGCGCACCGAAGGTGGCCCTGCTGTCTGGTCGCAGACTGCGTTTTCATTATCGGGCCCGCCCCAGGATGCGGACGGACATCGGCTCGACGGAGACATCCACTGAGGGGGTGGCCGCCACTCGGCCCCCGTCCATCAGGTCTTCCGCATCCGCGCCGCTCCAGGCCTCGGGCCAGGGGAACGACACGGACTGCTTCTTGTTGCTCCGGTTCACCGCCACCACCACGGCGTCACCGGACTCGGGCTCGTGCCGGACGAAGGCGTAGACATCTCCCTCGGTGGCCAGCCCCTTGTGCGTGCCGCGCGCGAGCGCCGGGTGCGCCCGTCGAACGGCGATGAGCTTCTGGTAGAACTGGCGCAGCGACTCGTCGCGAGGCAGGCCCGTGCCGGGCTGCACCGCGCGCTCGCCCCAGGGCATGTCGCTGCGATTGGCCGGCCAGTCACCGCCGGGACGGCCCACTTCCTCGCCGTAGTAGATGACGGGGATGCCGGAGGTGGTGAGCTGCAGCGCCGCCGCGAGCCGGAAGAGCCCCTTGTTGCCCTGGAGCTGGAAGAGCGCGCCGGGCACGTCGTGCGAGGACAGGAAGTGCGACAGGTGGTAGCCCTTGCGCACCTTGCCGCGCGAGCGGAGGTAGGCGTCGAAGGCCACGGTGCGCCCGCGCCCCTGCACCCACGCGAGCGCGCTGCCCTGGAAGCCGAAGTCGAAGCCGGCGTCCATCTCGTCCGTGGAGAACCACGGCTCGAGCGACTCGCGGTCCCCGCCCCACACCTCGCCGAGCAGGAAGAAGTCCTTGCCCAGCTCCTCGCGGGTGCGGCGGCGGTGCTCCTGCCAGAAGGGATGGTCCACGTGCTTCACCGTGTCCAGCCGGAAGCCGTCCACCCCCGAGCGCTTGCCCCAGGCCAGCTGCGCGTCGAGCAGGTACTTCGCCACCTCGGGCTGCTCCGTCTTGAAGTCCGGCAGGCCGGACACGCAGCTCGTCAGGTCATCCTGCCCGCAGGTGCCCTTCTCTTCCGAGCGCAGCCAGCCGCGCGTCTCGGGCGCCTGGAGGTAGCGCGAGTTGTAGCCGGGGTGGTTGTAGACCACGTCCAGCAGCACGCGGATGCCCCGCTGGTGACACGCGTCCACCAGCGCCTTGAACTCCTGCTCGGTGCCGAAGCGCGGATCAATCTGTTGGAAGTCATCGGCCCAGTAGCCGTGGTAGCCCCAGTCCGGAAAGCCCGCGCCGGTGACGAAGCCCTCGATGTTCTTCACCACCGGGGTGATCCAGAGCGCCGTCACGCCCAGCGAGGACAGCTCGTCGAGCTGCGCGTGCAGGCCCTTGAAGTCGCCGCCGTGGAAGGCGCCGGGGGCCTTCTTGTCCACCTTGAGGTTGTTGCTGGCGTCGCCGTCCGCGAAGCGATCCAGCACGACGAAGTAGAGGACCTCGTCGGACCAGCGGCGCGCGGGAGCGGCGGGAGCCGGGGCCGCGACGGGTGCGGGGGTGGGAGCAGGCGCGGGCGTCGCGGTCGCCGGCTCGGGCGACGCGCTCACCTCCGAGGTTGCCCTGTCGGCTGGCGGCTGCGAGTGGGCGCAGCCCGTGATTGCCAGCGGAGCGAGCAACAACGAAGCGGAGAGAAGAATGTTCGCGCGTCGAGCCGGGGGGCGACAAGGCGACGAATCAACCATTGCGCCGGACTTTTTCACACCCGCTATCGAAAGTGAACCCTCCCACTTCGGATGTCACCGAACGGCAGTGAATCCAAGAGGTTACCCTGTCTCTTTCACGAGAAGCGCGCCGACTCCGCACGCGCCGTCACACTCCCGCGCGCGGGGCGCGGCGAATGACACGGCCGCGGGCGACGCCCGCGTCAGGGCAGGTTGTTGGAGCGATCCGGGACCTGGACGGGGTCGGCCGTGCCCACGTCCTCCACGACGATGATCTCCCGGGCCACCATCTCCACGTCGTTGTTGGAGAAGGAGGCGCGCACGGTGGAGCCCGGCGCGAGGAGCTCGCGGCCCACCTGCTTGCCGCCCTCGTGGTAGTAGCGCGTCTGCTCGGTGATGCGCAGGTAGCGCGTCTTGCCCCACTTGTCCTCGATGACGAGCGTGTCCGCGTACTCGCCGGTGACGGTGCCCTTCATCATGAAGCCCCGCTCGAGCGTGTAGGGATTCTTCGCGATGGGGCCCTCGCTGCCCGAGGACTTGCGCATCGCGCCCGTCCCGTCCGTCCTGCAGCCCGCGAGCACCACCGCGCCCAGCACCGCGCCCCAGATGAGTCCCCTCATGCTCGCTCCCCCCGCGGGCGCAATGCGTGCACCGCGCTGGAGGAAGTTGGGACTGGAGCGGCGGGGTCGCAAGCAGCGGCGCGGGACGGCTGCCCGGCTGCTCTCGGGCGTCAGACGCCGAGCCGGGTGAGCAGCGCCTTGGAGCTGTCGCGATCCAACATCAGCAGCACCTGGCCGGACACCGCGGGCGCGCCCACCGCCGAGAAGCGCGTCTCGAGCACCACCACGCGGTCGTCGCCCCGCGCCTCCATCACCGCGTCCGACAGCACCGGGCCCGCGGCGCCGCGCACCAGCACCGGCACCGAGGGCAGCAGCCTCCAGCCCGTGAGGGTACCGATGGCCGACAGGCACGCGCTGGCCACGATGTTGGCCGTCTCCGACAGCGCGCTCTCGCGCTCCTCGGCCGGCGCGTCGTTGCGCCGCAGCAGCAGCGCCTCCAGCGCCGTGCTGTCCTCCTGGGGCAGCACCAGCAGCAGCATGCCCTGGAGCTGGCCCTGCATGCCCAGCTTCGCGGCCACCACGGGGGCCTCGCCCCCGCCCAGCAGCCCGGCCACTTCCGCGGCCCCGGCCACCATGGCGCGCGGCACGGACAGGTGCACCGTTCGGCCCCCCACCAGCTTCGCGAGCGCGCTGACGGCGTGCCCACAACCGATGTTGGCCACCTCGCGAAGGGCGTCCAGCTGAATGTCGCTCGGAAGAGGGCTCACGCGGACAGTAACCTCGGCACGTCCAGGATGAAGACCGGGCGGCCACTTCCCAGGATGGTCACCCCGGAAAGGCCCGGCAGCAAGTCCAAGGGCCGGGACAGCGGCTTGAGCACCGCCTCCTCCTGCCCCACCAATCTGTCGACCGCGAGCGCGACCCGGCCCGCGTCTCCTTCCATCACCACGTAGGGCCTGGGGCCCTTGCGCGGGGGCACGTCGATGCCCACGAGCGCGTCCAGCCCGTACACCGGCAGCAGCCCCTGCCCATGCGGCAGCATCGGCGTCTCCCGGCTGCGCGTGAGCGCCTCGCTGTCCGCCTCCATCGCCCCCACCACCTTGGCGATCGGCAGGCCGAACACCTCGTCCCCCACCGCCACCAGCAGCAGGTGCACCACCGCCACCGTGAGCGGCAGCCGCAGCGTGAAGCGCGTGCCGCGCCCCAGCTCGCTCTCGATCTCCAGCGTCCCGCCCACGTTCTCCACCACCCGCTTCACCGCGTCCATGCCCACGCCGCGGCCGGAGATTTCCGAGATGTCCTTCGCGGTGGAGACGCCCGGCAGGCAGGCGAGCAGGAAGGCCTCGCGGTCCGTCATCCGTGCCGCCGCCTCCGCGCTGATGGCGCCGCGAGTCACCGCCGCCGCCTTCAGCCGGGCCGCGTTCATGCCACGGCCATCGTCCTCCATCTCCAGCACCACGCGGTCGCGCGCGCGGCGCACCGACACCAGCACGCGTCCGCGCGGCCCCTTGCCCGCCGCCACCCGCTCCTCGGCCGGCTCCAGCCCGTGGTCGATGCAGTTGCGCAGCAGGTGCAGCAGCGGGTCCGCCAGCTCGTCGAGGATGGCCCGGTCGAGCTCGATCTCCGCGCCCGTGATGACGAGGTCCACCTCGCGCTCGCGGCGCCGGGCGATGTCGCGCGCCGCGCGGGGCAGCCGGTCCGTGATGAGCGACAGCGGCGTCATGCGCGCGCTCATCACCTTGTCGTGCAGGTCCTTCACCAGCGCGTGCAGCCGGTAGACGCCCTCCTCGATGGGCGGGCGCGAGCTCTCCGGCACCGTCTTGCCCAGCTCGCGCAGGCGCGCGGTGGCCAGCAGCAGCTCGCCCACGGTGTCCAGGAAGTAGTCCAGCAGCTCCGTGCGCACGCGCACCGTGCGCGTCGACGCATCGGCGCCCACGGGCCGGGGGGCCTCCGCCGCCGAGCCCACCGCCTGGCCCAGCGCCGTGACGGGCGCGGGCGGCGGCGCCACCACCGCTGGAGTCAGCGAGACGAGCTCCACTTCCGCCACGTTGCGCAGCGCCTTGCGGATGCCCTCCTCGGCCTCGGCCGTCTCCAGCTCGACCTGGATGTTTCCTTCCGGGATGCGGCCGGCCTTGAGGTCCTCAAACGGAGGCGTCAGGCCGTGCAGCGCGCCCAGGCCCGTCAGCCGCTTGTGCACCAGGAAGGCGCGCACGCCCGGCGTCTGGCAGGTGGAGGCGATGCGCAGCCGCACCGCCCAGCGCATGGGCTGCTTCGGGGCCGCCTCCGGCGGCGACTCCACCTCCACCTTCGACGCGGGCACCACCATCGCGACCGAGGCGGCGGCCTGCATCGCCTCGGCGCTGGGAGCGGAGGCGGGTGCCGGGGCGGGGGGAGCCTCGGCGGCGACAGGCGCGGGCGCCGGAGCGGCGGCCTCGACCGGAGCGGGCGCCGCGGCGGCCGGAGCCGGCGCGCTGGGAGCCACAGCGGGGGAACGGGGCAGGACGCGCGTGGCGCTGGGGGCGCGGCCGGTGAGCACGGACACCCGTTCGGCGAGCTGTCCGAGCAGCGCCGCCGCGTCATCGGGCGTCTTGTTGTCCGCCACGGCCCGCACCTGGGCCAGCATCATGTCGGTGGCCGACAGGAGCAGGTCCACCAGGGAGCGCTCCAACCGGCTCGGATCCTGGCGGAGGGCGTCCACCAGGTCCTCCACCCGGTGGGCCAGCACGGCGATGGGCTCGAAGCCCATGGACGAGGCCATGCCCTTGACCGAGTGCGCGTGGCGGAACATCGAGTCCACCACGGCGGGCGCCCCCTCGCGCTCCAGTTGCACGAGGTCCCGCCCCAGTCCCTCCAGGTGCTCGCTGGCCTCGGCGAGGAACAGACCGAGGTAGCGGGACATGTCCATCGTCATGTCCGGCCTCGAGCGCGCTGGGGCAGGGGACCCTTCAACCCTCGCCCAACACCTTCTTGACGACCGCCAGCACGTCCTCCGCGCGGAACGGCTTGACGATGAAGTCCGAGGCTCCCGCCTCGATGGCCTCCATCACCAGGCTCTCCTGTCCCAGCGCCGAGCACATGATGACCACCGCGTTGGCGTCGAACTTGATGATCTCCCGCGTGGCCTCGATGCCGCTCTTGAAGGGCATGACGATGTCCATCGTCGTCAGATCCGGCTTGAGCTCCTTGTACTTCTCCACGGCCTCCAGGCCGTTGGCCGCCTCTCCGACGACCTCGAAGCCACCGGACGCGAAGATGTCCTTGATCATGTTGCGCATGAAGATGGCATCGTCGACGACCAGCACCCGCTTAGCCATGTGCAGCTCCGCCTCCGCTTAAGGCCCCAAGAGGGCCGCGGACACTACCACCCGCCCATTTCAGGCGGCTACTCACTTCTGATGGGCCGCGGTGAAGAGTCCAACCACCGCGGAATCCAGCCCCTCTGGATCCAACACCGTCACCGCCTGGCCCCTCAGTCGGGCCACCCCGCGCACCGCCGGGACCGTCTTGCCCGGAGCCGTGCTCACCCGCTCCACCGCCTCAATCCCGTCCACGTCCGTCACGAGCAGCCCCAAGTCCCGCCGCCCCCGGTCCAGCAGCACCACCCGGCCCGAAGGCGTGGACCCGTCCGGCAACCCCAGGAGCTGCCGCAGCTCCACCACCGTCACCACCCGACCCCGGAGGTTCATCACCCCCGTCACCGCCGCGGGCGCCCGAGGCACCCGGGTGAAGCGCTCCGGGGGCACCACCACTTCCCTCACCGCCGCCAGCGGCAGTGCGTAGCGCTCCTTCTCCACCCGGAAGATGACGTGACGCACGAGTCGCTTTCTACCAGCAGCTCTCGGGTTCTGGGAAATCCCTGAAAGCAGTCGAGTGCACAAGCCGCCACTTCCCCCGCCCCTCTTATGAGGAGCAGGGGAGGAGCCCACGGCTCAGGCGTTCAGCCGGAAGCTGCGCACCACGCTCTGGAGTTCGATGGAGAGGTTGGTCAGCTCGCTGGCCAGCGACGTCATCCGCACCATGGCGTCCGACTGGTCCTGGATGACGGCCTGGATGGCCTCGGTGGAGGCCGCGTTGTTCTTGGCCACCAGGGAGATTTCTTCGGTGGCGTTGACCATCTCCTGGCTGCCCTTGAGCTGCTCGCGGGCGCTGTCGGAGATGAGGTGCACCTTCTCGGCCACCTTGCGCACGGTGTCGGTGATGGCGCCCATGGAGCGCACGATGCCGGTGAGGTCCTCGCGGCCCTCGGCCAGCTCCTCGATGCCCTCCTTCATCGCGCTCACCACCGCCGTGGACTGGCCGGAGATGTCGCGCGCCAGCTTGGAGATCTGCTCCGCCGAGCGACCCGCGCTCTCGGCCAGCTTGCGCACCTCGTCGGCCACCACCGCGAAGCCGCGGCCGTACTCACCCGCGCGCGCCGCCTCGATGGTGGCGTTGAGCGCCAGCAGGTTCGTCTGCTGCGCCACCTGGGTGATGGCGTCGACGATTTTGGAGATCTCCTGCGTCTTCTCCCCGAAGGCGAACACCTGCTGGCTCGCGGCCTCAATCCGGTTGAAGACCTTCTTCACCTTCTCGCCGGCCAGGAGCGCCGCCTTGCTGCCGTTCTCGGCCGCGCTGCTCGTCTCGGCGGCGGTGCGGGCCGCGTCCTCGGCGCTCGCCGCGGTGCGCTGGATGCTGCCGGCCATCTCGGTAATCACCTTGGAGGTCTTCCCGACGAGCTGCGACTGCGTCTCCGCGCCCTGGGCGATCTTGTCCATGGACAAGCCCACCTCTTCGTTGGTCGCGTTGACGTTCTCCGCCGAGCCCTGCAGGTCCTTCGCGGTGTCGGCCACGCTCTTGGCGGTGTCCTGGATCTTGCCCACCAGGTCGCGCAGGTTCTCCTGCATCTTGCTGATGGCGAGCGCCAGCTCGTCGATCTCATCGCGGCGCAGGGCGCGCGGGGGCTCGACGACCAGGGGCTTGGACAGATCGCCCTGGGAGATTTCAAAGGCGGAGCGCGACAGCACCCGCACGCGCGTCACGCGCGCCAGGTAGCGCGGCAGCGTCAGGGCGAGCGTGAGCGTGATGCTCAGCGCCATCCCGAGACGCCACCAGAAGTCCAGCAGCGTCTCCGAGATGACGAGGGCGGCCGTGAGGACGCACCCCAGCATCACGTAGCCGGTGAGGATCTTCAGTTGCAGGGACACTTCGTGCCCCCCGGCGCCAGTCTGCTCGACAGAGCGCAGGAGCCGCTGCACGGGCTCACGTCGGGGGGAGAGGCTGGGGGAGGGATCGTCGCGAAGAGGGCGGCGCACGGTTTCGCTTTTCCAGGAGACAGCAACGGCGACGGTGCGGGTTTAGCCCTACCGTCTGGAACGGTCAATCCGGGTGCCTCCTCGGAAGTGGTCGAAGCCAGCGGGCGAGCGCAGCGTCCGTCCGCTCGCGTCATGAAGCTGGCCCGGCGGCCCCGAGGTGAGCCGGCCGATGCGCGTGAGGGGCTCCTCCACTCGGAGACAGGCCCGCTCGAAGGCGGGGGTGCGCTCAGGTGGGACGGCGAGGAGCAGCTCATAATCCTCCCCGCCCGCGAGTGCTCCCTCGGCGCCCAGGCTGGCGCGTACCGCTCGGGAGAGGGGCAGCCGATCCATCTCCAGCTCGGCCGCCACGCGCGAGGCGACGCACAGATGGCCGAGGTCCTGCGCCAGCCCATCGGAGATGTCGAGGCCGGCGGAGGCGAAGCGCGCGGCGAGCCGGCCCAGGGTCACCTTCGGCTCCGGGCGCTTCTGGCGGAGGATGGCCGTGGAGCGGCGCTGGCCGGCCTGGAGCTGCTGGAGCCCCAGCCGCGCCTCTCCCAGCGTGCCCGACACGTACAGCACGTCCCCGGGCTTGCCTCCGGCGCGGGTGAGGGGCGCGGTGCCCGGCGGCAGCTCGCCCGCGGCGGTGAGGGTGA
>NZ_DASVSO010000410.1:0-9235 GCF_036388035.1 Archangium sp. | reverse complement strand
CGCAGCCGCCCCGCCTGCGGGACGAGCAGCAGCTCGCCGTCGGAGTCGAAGAACACGGTGTCGGTCATCGACCGGTTGGCGAGGTACTGGTGGATGCCCACGCCCGCGCCGTGCGCCGGCGAGCCGTTGCCGCCGAAGGTGACGAGCCCCTCGACGAAGTCGGTCGGCTGGGACGGACGCGGCAGCGGGCTCCAGCGCAGGCGGTTGGGCGAGGCGGGCGTCTCGGAGAAGGGACCGCTGCGCAGCAGGCCCTCCGGGAGCGGCCGGAACGGGGCGTGCGCCGCGCTCGGGCGGAGCCGGTAGAGCCAGCTCCGACGGTTCTCGCGCCGCGGCGCGGTGAACGCCGTGCCCGAGAGCTGCTCGGCGTAGAGGCCATAGGGAACGCGCTGCGGAGAGTTCTGCCCCTCCGGAAGCGCGCCCGCGACGGCCTCGGTCGCCAGCTCATTGCCAAATCCCGACATGTACCCGTCCAACGACATGTGCCCCTCCCCGGGTTGTGCGCGCTACCGGACGACTACTTCTGCGTGGACACCTTGATGACGCCGCGACGGATCTGATCCAGCTCGATGGACTCGAACAGCGCCTGGAAGTTCCCGTTGCCGAAGCCCTCGTTGCCCTTGCGCTGGATGACCTCGAAGAAGATGGGCCCGAAGAGGTTCTCGGTGAAGATCTGCAGCAGGAAGCCCTCGGACTTGCTGCCGTCGATGAGGATGCGGTTGTGCTTCATCCGCGCCAGGTCCTCGCCGTGGCCCGGCACCCGCTTGTCCACCAGCTCGTAGTAGGTCTCGATGGTGTCCTGGAAGATGACCCCGCGCGCGCGCAGCTTCTCCACCGTCGTGTAGATGTCGGGGGTGGTCAGCGCCAGGTGCTGGATGCCCTCGCCGTTGTACTGGCGGATGAACTCCTCGATCTGCGACTTGTCGTCCTGGCTCTCGTTGAGCGGGATGCGGATGGCCCGGTCGGGGGCGATCATCGCCTGCGAGAAGAGGCCCGTCGCCTGCCCCTTGATGTCGAAGTACTTCTGCTCGGTGAAGCCGAACACGCGGTTGTAGAAGCTCGACCAGGTGCGCATCTCGCCGCGGCGCACGTTGTGCGTGAGGTGGTCCAGCACGTCCAGGCCCACGCTGTTCTTCGCCTCCGCCTCCTGGGCCCCGGGAATCTGGCGCCAGCCCTCGTAGAGCGAGCCCTTCTCGCCATAGCGGTCCACGAGATACAGCAGGCTGCCACCGATGCCCTGGAGGACATAGCTGTCGGGGCCGAGCGTGCCCTCGTTCGGGTCCGCCGGACGCGCGCCGCGCTCGATGGCCAGCTCGTAGGCCTTCTTCGCGTTGGCCACGCGGAACGCCATGCCGTTGGCCGAGGGGCCATGCGCCGAGCGGAACGCCGCCGCCTGCCCGGTCGGCTCACGGTTCACCAGCAGGTTGATGCCACCCTGCTTGTAGCGGACCACGTCCTTCGTCGGGTGCATCGCGTAGGCCGTGAAGCCCAGCCGCTCGATGAGGTCGATCATCTTGCCGGGCTCCGGCGAGGTGAACTCGACGAACTCGAAACCGTTCAACCCCAGGGGGTTCTCCATCACGTCGCTCATTGCTTCGCCTCCGGATTTGCGTCTCTGCCCCGAGTAGTAACATTTGAAACTAAATATGCAAGTCGGGTGGCTGGAGGGCAGGCGGGCGGTGTCCGGTCAGCGACGGGTGAGCACGCGGTCGGCGGCCACTTCGAGCCGGCGGAGCACGTCCTTGAGCTCGGAGATCTCCCGAGCGCTGAGACCCTCGAGCACCTCGGCCTCCAGCTCGAGTGCCGCGGGGACGACGCGCTCGTAGAGTGTCCGGCCTTCAGTCGTGAGCGAGAGGCGGAGGGAGCGGCCGTCCTCGGCGTTCGTGACGCGCCGCAGCAGGCTGCGCCGCTCCAACTCCTGGGCGGCGCGGCTCACCGTCACCTTGTCCATCTTCGTGCGGCCGACGATCTCCTGTTGGGTGAGCTCGGCGTCCTGCGCCAGCACGGTGATGACGCGCCACTCGTGCATCTTGAGGCCGAAGTGCTCCTCATAGGCTTGCGCGATGACCTGGCTCACCGCGTTGGAAGCGAGCGAGAGCCGGTACGGCAGGAATTCGTCGAGCTTGAGATGGGAGCGCGTCACGGTGCGCTCCCAGCGTACGAGGGGGTCGGGGCGGGAGCAATCCTCTCTCAACCGGCGCGGCGGGGCGTGCGGCCCACGTCATGGTAGGCGCGCCCCTCGATGAAGGCCGAGATGCGCAGCCAGAGCGCCTCGAAGGCCGGCTGGTCGAAGCCGGAGGAGGAGTTGAGCAGGTCATACCGCCGGAACTTGCTGCCCGGTCGCTCGACGGTGTCGGACTGGAAGTGGCCGATGACGTCGCCGTGGTCGGCCTCGACGACGTAGCAGGAGTCCGCGTCGGGCCACACCTGGGCCACGGTGTTGACGACGCCGTCGTTGTCGGCCGGCGTGAGCATGCGGGCCGACGTGGGCTCCATCAGCCGCTGCACGGCCTGCGCGTGGCCCAGCCGGGGCACCGGCGCGTGGGCGGTCATGGCGTAGAGGCGGTTGAAGACGTCGAACCACTGCCCCGCCTTGGGCCGCGCCACGGTGATGATGGAGGCGTAGCGGATGCCGTGCTGTTCGAGGAACTGGCGCTCGCGCTCGGGGTCGTCCACGTGCGCCGGGCTGGGGGGCGCGTCGCTGGGGGGCAGCGGGCTGAGGTCGCTGATGGCCGAGGTGTCGCTGGCCATGTGGAGCAGCCAGCGCAGCAGATCGAAGTACGCGGCGCGGGCCAGGGCGCCCTGGTAGGGGCCCTCGAGCGAGTAGCACCCATCCAGGGTGTCGAGGAAGGCGTCGATCCAGTTGGCCGACTCCAGGCGCCTGTTGCGCAGCAGCACGCGGCGGATGAAGCGGCTGGAGGTCGCGGTGCCGCGCTCGCGCAGGCCGCGCGTGGACTCATAGAGGAGGCGCAGGAGGGGGCGGTAGACGAGGGCGCGCAGCACCGGCTGGTTCGCCTTGGCCGCGAGGTTCGTCCCGCGCTGCGGCACGGAGAGGAACTGCACCGAGCGGAGGTGTCCGAGCACCTGCAGCGCGGCGGCCTCGGGGCCCTTGTTCGGGGCCTCCTCCAGCTCGCGGTAGCGCAGGAGGAGCTGGCGGATGTCGAGCCCGCCGGTGGAGTGCCCCACGAGGTGGAGCTCATCGCCCTTGCGGATCTCCCGGCGGCGCCAGCGCTCGTCGAGGAAGGCGAGGAGCTGCTGGGCGCGGGTGCTCACGCTGGCCATGGGCAGGTTGGGGAAGTAGTGCAGCACGAGGGACTCGTCGCGCTCCAGCACGCTGGTGACGCCTTCGTAGTAGCGCAGGGTGCCGAGGGCATCGAACCCACCAAAGCCCGGGACGAGCACGAGATGACGGTTCATCGGGAACACCTCTTGGAGTCGCTCCCCGAGGTGGGGAGGCGGAAGCCAGCGGACGGGAGTCAAGAGCAAGGCGGAGCGCGTGGCAATGGCCCTCGGGGTCGAGGCGATGTAGAGACCTGAACCCATGCGCCCGCTCCCCAGCGCCTGGCCCTTCCTGCAGTGGCTCTTCCTCGGAAGCCTCGTGGGAGCCCTCGCGGGCCTCGCCTCGGCCATCTTCCTGTACCTGCTGGAGCGGGCCACGCACCTGCGCGAGCAGCACTCCTTCCTCGTCTTCACGCTGCCGGTGGCCGGGCTGGTGCTCGGCGCCGTCTATGACCGGTGGGGCAAGCCCATCCGCGGCGGCAACAACCTGGTCATCGACAGCGTGCACGAGGGGGACGCGCAGCTTCCCCTGCGCATGGCGCCCATGGTGCTGCTGGGCACGGTGCTCACGCACCTCTTCGGAGGCAGCGCCGGCCGCGAGGGCACCGCCGTGCAGATGGGCGGCAGCCTCGCCGACGCCGTGGCGCACCGCTTCCGCGTCCCATCCCTCACCCGCCGCGAGCTGCTCGCCGCCGGCATCGCCGGGGGCTTCGGCTCCGTGTTCGGCACGCCCATCGCCGGGACGATGTTCGGCCTGGAGGTCGTGGTCATCGGTCGCATGAGCTACGAGGCGCTGCTGCCCTCGCTGGTGTCGGCCGTGGTGGGGGACCTCGTCACGCGGGGGCTGGGCATCGAGCACACCCTCTATCCCGTGCCCGCGCCCCTGCCGCTCACGGTGCCGCTGCTGGGCAAGTGGCTCCTGTTCGCCGGGGCCGTGGCGCTGGTGGCCGTGGTCTTCGTGGAGTCGGTGCACGCGATGAAGAAGGCCTGGGAGCGCTACGTGCCGTCGCTGCCGCTGCGCATGGCCGCCGGTGGGGCGCTCCTCGTGGGGCTGTGGCAGCTCGTGGGCACGGACATGTACCTGGGCCTGGGCGTGCCGGGCATCCTCCGCTCCTTCACGGATCCGGAGCTGCCCGTGGCCGCCTTCGCCCTCAAGCTGCTCTTCACCGCCCTCACCCTGAGCGCGGGCTACCTCGGTGGCGAGGTGACGCCCCTGTTCTTCATCGGCGCGGCGCTCGGCAACGTGCTGGCGCGGCTGCTCGGGCTGCCGCTGGACATGGGCGCGGCGGTGGGACTGGCCGCCATGTTCGCCGCCGCCGCCAACACCCCGCTCGCGCTGTCCATCATGGCCGTGGAGCTGCTCGGGGCGAGTGTGCTGCCCCACGTCGCCATCGTGGCCACGCTGGCCTATCTGCTCACGGGCCACCGGGGCATCTACCCCGCGCAGCGCATCGCGCGCCTCAAGCACGGCGGGCCGCTGCTGCGCCGGCTGGTGCCCCTGCGCGAGCTGCCCAAGGAGGACGAGGATCCGCGGGCCTGAGGGGGGCGAATTGTGGCCCCCCTCCACCTGTTCTAGAACCGTGCCCGTATGGATGATGCTCGTCAGGAGAGGATCGCCGAGCTGTGCACCGAGGGAGAGCGGCTGGCGGAGCAGCGGGAGCTGGCGACGGCGCTCCTGCGGTTCCGCGAGGCCCTCGCACTCATCCCCCGGCCCGTGGAGGAGCACGACGCGTCGGCCCGGGTGCTCACCGCCATCGGAGACATGTGCTTCCTGCTCGGGAGGTACAGCGAGGGGAAGCACGCGTTGCAGGGCGCGGTGCGCAGCTGCGCGGGGCTGGCCGTTCCCTTCATCCACCTGCGGCTGGGACAGTGCGAGCTGGAGCTGGGCAACCGGGAGCGGGCCGCCGACGAGCTCTCTCGGGCCTACAAGCACGGAGGCGAGGAGCTCTTCGCGAACGATGATCCCAAGTACCTCGAGTTCCTGAGGAACCCGACGTAGGGCTCGGGGCGTGGGTCAGACGGTGATTTCGAGGCGGTTGCCCTCGGGGTCGAGCACGACGCACTCGTAGTAGCCGTCCCCCGTCTGCCGAGGGCCATCCCCCACCGGGTGGCCCTCGCGCCGGAAGCGCTCGGCCATGGCATCCACCGCCTCGCGTGAGCCCACCGAGAGCGCCAGGTGCGCGTAGCCGGTGGGCGGGGAGTCGGCATGGCCGCTCGGGCCCACCACGAGGGGCTTCGTCATGAGTTCCAGGCGCGCCCCCGAGGCGAAGCTCAGGAAGTACGACGTGAACTGCTTGCGCTCGTTGACGTACCGGGGCCCCGCGCTCGCCTGGAAGTACGTCTCGTAGAACGAGCGGAGCCGCTCGATGTCCCGGGTCCAGATGGCCACATGCTCGATGCGCATGCGCGTATCCTACCGGGAGCCCTCCAGGATGCTCTGGATGATGGAGCCCTTTTCCTCCGAGTAGTCGCCGCTGTTGGTGATTCCTTGTGAGAGGATCTCCCGCTTGCGCGCCACGTAGGCCTCCCGCAGAGCCGAGTCCGCGCGCAGCCGGTCGCGGAAGCGGCGCTGGGTCTCCACCTCCGGCGAGTCCGCCGGAATGACGTGCACGTGCAGGTTGAAGCGCGTGCCCTCGTGCTCCAGGCTGCCCACGCGCATCGGCCTCGACTCGGGCCATGGCTCGTGACCGGCCGGTGGCACCTGCGGCTGGAAGCCGAGCGCCTCCAGCAGCGCCTTCACCGGCGCCATCTGCTCGGGCGTCACCGGAATCATCAAGTCCACCACGCCCTTGCCCGCGCAACCCGGCACCGCGGTGCTGCCGATGTGCTCCACCGTCACTCCGGGCAGAGACCTCCGCACCTGTTCGCCCACACGCCGGGCCACCTCCACCCCGCGCGCGTCATACGGCCGGCACTCGACCTCATCACGCATATAGAGGCCGATGATGCGAGTCACCGTCTCGATCATGGCGTCCTCCCGCCAGAGTCCCCTGCTCAAAGCGAGCAAAGCGACGTGAAGCTGCGCGGCTGTAGCAATTTCGGCTGATATTGCCAGATGACGAAACGGGGCGTGCGCCTCTTGGAGGCCGAGCTCCCATGTCGTGAGTCTCGGTAGCCACCCTGGCCGGAGCAGGACTGGAGGAGCCGAACATGAAAGCTGCATCGAAGCTCTGGCGGGTGTTGCTCTGCACGCTCCTGACGGCGTGCGCAACCTCGAGCGCTTCCCTCCAGGAAGGCAGTGAGCCAGCGCCAGAAGTCGTGGAGTCGTGGGAGGAGGGCTGCGAGGACGAGCGGAGCCTCGTCCTGCTGTGCCGCGAGGGAGGGGAGGAGTGTGGCTTCTTCCGCTGCCAGGAGGTGGTGCCTCGCGAGGTGCTGCTGGCCTACAGGGGCGGTGGGCCCATCCTCCCGGGCGCCTCACCCGCGGCGCCACGCCGATGGTGGGGCTACACTGGAGGGTGGCCGCGCAACAACGAGCCCGTCCTCACCTTCCGCTTCAACCGCCACTTCGACCCCAAGCCCCCTCGGTTCGTCCTTCCCCCGGGACGTTGGGTCCGGCACCACCTCTTTCCGCAGGCGGAAGATCTCGCTCGGTGGTTCCGGGAAAGAGGGGTGACGGACATCCACCAATTCACCATGGTCATCCCCGAGCACACCCACATCCGCATTCACAGCGGTGGGCCCAGTGGTGGCCTGTGGAACAATGCCTGGAGAGCCTTCCGCAAAGAGAACTTCAATGCGACGCCCGAGGAAATCTACCGTCATGCAGGGGAGCTGATTTTCCGCTTCGAGCTGACTGGCCCCATCGTGCCCTACCACCGCAGGAGATGACGGGATGACGAAGTTCTACTGGCTCCAAGATCCCAAGGAGCCACGCTGCACGGGCGACCTCAGCAGGGCCAGGCACAAATGGGGTGGGCTCCCCGGACTTCACTGCCCGGAATGCAAGGCCACCTGGGCTGGGAGCGCGACAGCCTTTCCGGGTGTGGATCTGTCCTCCCTGCCCGAGCACAAGGCGTTCGAGGAACCCAGACCGGAGCCATTCGACGAATTCGTGCGGCTGCGCGAGTTGGTGCGTCCTCTCGTACCGCCGGGAGCACAACTGCTTCCTGGGGCTCAATTTGGTCCCCTGGTGGGCACGGCCACCGGAACCTTCAGCCCACTCTTCTTCTATTTCATCGAGATGCCGGTGATGCATCGCGAGGCATTCGATCAGCTCCAGGCCGAGGGCGTACGCGGGCTGAAAGGATTCCCCACGGAACTGCGCTTTCGACAGAAGAAGCATCCGGAGCTTCTCGAGCTGGAAGTCCTGCCGCATGGCTGGCTGCACGTTGACTGCCTGCCGCCAGACCGCCCTCCCAAGTGTATGAAGTGCGGCCGAAATGGTTTCAGGCGCCCGGACGACCTCATCCTGGATGCGGCTTCACTTCCGGAAGACAGAGATCTGTTCCGACTGACAGATGTCGAGTCGACCTTCATCTGCACCGAGCGCTTCGTGGACGCCGTGCGCCGGCTGGAGCTGGACGGTGTGGTCTTCCGTGAGCTGCCCTTGCGCTGAACCCGCTCCGCCGACGAGCGGGTACGGCCCTGGGCTACGGCTGCGGCGGCGCGTCGACCTGCGGCTGTGGCTGTGGCTGCGCTCCCCGCGCCCGGCGGTATTCCTCGTAGCCCTTGGAGTAGGTGCCGCCGAAGAGCTTGTCCAGGTAGGCGAAGAAGCCGGCGTAGTTGCCGAAGAACCGCCGGTGGTGGAAGTCGTGGTAGGCCGGCCCCTTGTAGAAGGGGAAGAGCAGCGCCGGGTTCCACGGCACGTCGTAGCCCGAGTGTCCGTCGGCCGCCTCGAGCTGCCGGAACACGATCCACGCCCACAGCGTCACCACGTGCGCCCCCACCAGCGAGGGCCCCAGCAGCACCAGCGTCGAGGTGCCCAGGAACTCGACCACGTGCATGTAGTTGCCCGTGAGAGCGAAGGGCGTGGTGATGCGGTGGTGCACCGAGTGCACGTGCTTGTAGAGCCACGGCGTGTGCAGCGCCCGGTGCATCCAGTAGTAGAGGAAGTCGTCCAGGACGATGAAGAAGAGGATCTGCCCCACGATGACGTACCAGGCGGGCAGCTCGCCCAGGTGGATGCCCGACATGCGCATCATCGGCCAGGCAATCATCAGGTTGGCGAAGGACACCAGGTTGTTGAAGGCGAAGCGCTGCAGCGACGGCTTGAGCCACCGCTCCACCGGGAAGTCCTTGCCCTGCACCCGGTACTTCTTCAGCGACTCGGGGTTCTTGATGGCCAGCCACGTCCACGGCAGCGCGAACACCAGGAACGCGATGATGCTCAGCAGCGCGGAGCAGACGCCGACGTAGAAGAAACGCTCCTCCTGGTACATGGCCAGGAGGCCGTTGAGTGTGTTCATGGCGCCGTCCATACCGCCCTCCCGCGGTGACGCTTATGGGACGCACACGCTCCGGCCGAGCCTGGGTGCCTCCCCGTCACAAAGCCCGCACTCTAGCCGGTCAACGGACAGGCGGCGAGAACCCGGACCGGGAGTCACAGCGGGCTCAGCCCAGCGGGGCACGCAGGGAGAAGCTCACCGGGATGACGAACTCGGCCGTTTCCCGACGCAGCTCCGAGGGCAAGGGCCCGAAGGGCGCGGCGGCCTCCACCATGCGCAGGGCCTCGGCGTCCAGCACCCGGAAGCGTGAGGAGCCCTCCAGTCGGGGCGGCCCCGCCAGCGCGCCATCCGGGTTGATACGTACGCGGACCAGCGCCGTGCCCTCCAGGCCCAGCCGCACCGCCTGTGCGGGGTAGCGCCGCTGCCGGGTCACCCGCCGGGAGAGCTGCTCGCGGTAGGCCCCGAGCTCCGAATCCCCCCCGCCTCCCGGCGGACCCGAGGGAGCGGAAGCCTCCGAGCCCTTCTCCGACGCACCTCCCGGGCTCCCCGACGCCCCGGCCGCCAACGGGCCATCG
>NZ_DASVSO010000409.1:0-5788 GCF_036388035.1 Archangium sp. | reverse complement strand
AGGCGGGCGGGGTAGGGGGTCTCCTCAGTAGCCGCGGAGCACGGTGAGCCCCGCGTCCGTGAGGACGTAGAGCATCGCCGGGGTGGCGTTGGGGTCGTAGACGAGCTGCTTCACGTCCTTGCCCGGTACCGCCTCCACCTTCGTGAGCTTCTTGCTCGCGTCCATCCGCCACAGGCCCCCGCCGCCGGTGCCGATGAAGAGCGAGCCGTCATCCGTGGCCGCCAGACTGGTGAGCTGGTTCGTGGGCAGACCCTGGATCCGGAGGCCCTTCTGCTCGCGGTTGCCGCGCGAGATGATGCGCATCTCCCACAGCCCGTAGCTCCTGCTGGCCAGGTAGTAGCGCCCGTCCTTCGTCTGCTGGAAGCCACGCCAGTAGTCGAACTCGGGGAGCGAGTTGACCTCGGGGAGGTACGAGGACTCCACCTTCATGGGGTTGAGCGTCTTGGGGCTCATCCAATCCCAGACGCCGAGGTCCGCGTTGGGCGTGACGATGCCAAAGGTCCAGTCATTGCCGATGAGCACGTCGCCATCCTGGGCGATGCCCACCGCGTAGGAGTAGCCGATGTGCTGGTGGCCCTGGGCGTCGAACCACACCGGGTGGCGGTGGCTGTTGTAGTGGAGCCCCTTGATGCGCGACACCCCGTGGTTGGTGCTGACATACACCTCGCCCTTGTCCCGGCCGCGCATCACCTTCACGCAGCCCAGCACCGCCCGGTCCTCGTCGTACTTCCAGTTGTTGGAGTTGTGCAGGCCCGCGTTGACCGGGGGAATCCAGGTCAGGCTGCCGTCATTCTTCTCCTTGTTGCGCCGGAACGAGCGGTAGAGGTGCTCCTCCAACTGGATGCCGCTCGGGGTGAGCTTCACCACGTCCAGGTCGCCCTCCATGAAGGTGGAGTCGGTGTAGGAGCTCCGCTCGGGTTGGTCCAGCTCCCGCGCGTGGTAGCCCACGTAGGCCCGGCCCGCGCTGCCGCCGCAGATGACCGTGGAGGAGAAACCCCGGCCGGCCTGTCCGATGTTGCTCGCCCACAGGGGCTGGGTGGCTCCGGGCTTCAGCACGCCGATGCGGTTGCCATCCAGCAGCCAGATGTTGAAGGCGTCATCCACGGCCACGCCTCGCGGGCGGCCCACGCCGAAGCGCTGCGTGTAGTTGACCGCCGTGTCCTTCGGCCATGGGTCCGGACCCTTCTGGATCGGGCTGGAGATCTCGCCGGGGCTCTCCTCCGCGGGCGCCTCCACGACGGGCGGCGGGATGAACTCTCCATCCTCGGGGGGGTTGACCTCCTCCTGCTCGGGCGAGGGAGGCGGGCTCTCTTCGCTGAGGGGAGGCGGGGCGCCCTCGGCGGGAGCGGGGCCGTCCATGGGCTCCGTTGGAGCCGGCGTGTTCGTCTCACCACACGCCCACGCCGCCGCTACCAGCACCGCCGCGCCACATGCTCCCAGAAGTCTCCGCATCACGGTCATTCCCCCTCCAGGCCGGAGGCGAAGAGCAAACCGCGTACCGGGCCAGGCGTTCGGAAGGCGGCACGCGGTAGGGCCTTGTGTGGAGAAAGGCGTTCCCATGCGTGCCCTCGCCGTGCCCTTCGGGGTGGGGCGGGCTTCCTCTTTCCACCGCGAGCAGTCAGGGAGCCTGGCGCTCCACGTGGGCCTTGAGCCCCCGCCCCATGAGGGCGCGCCAGCCCTCGCGCAGGCGCGGCACCGTGTGCTCGTCCACGCGGCCGAAGATGGCGTCCTCCACCTTCACCAAAGTCGCGCCGTCCTGCTCCGTCAGCGTCAGACGCGCCGTCGTCGTCGCCGGCCCGCCGAATGCGGGCGTCAGGTGCCCGGCCAGCTCCAGCACCGTGGGCGGCTCCACCACCAGCACCGTGTACCAGAGCGCTCCCGCGTCGTTGCCCCAGTCCTCGTACACCCGGCCTCCCGGGCGCGCCTCGAGGAGGAAGCCCTTCGCGGCCTGGCCCACGTAGAAGTCCTTGGGCCACCACTGGCCCGCCTCCTCCACCAGCGCCCGCCAGACCCGCTCCCGTGGCGCGCCCACCGTCACCTCCACCTCCACCCGCGCCATGCCCACTCCGCTTCCGGCCTGCTGCATGCGTGCTCCTCCTGTCGCGGGGGCTTTCTAATGCAGGCCCGCCTCCGGTTGGGATGAAGGTGTCGGTCTCGCCGCGGGCCCCGCCAGCGGCAGGACGACGTGGAAGGTGGTCCCCTGGCCCGGCGTGCTCTCCACGTCCACCGCGCCGCCCAGGGCCTCCACCAGCTGTCGCACGATGTAGAGCCCCACCCCGAAGCCCCCGTACTTGCGCACCGGCACCGCTCGCTCGAACTTGCCGAAGATGCGCTCCAGGTCCTCCGGCGCGATGCCGATGCCGTGGTCCTTCACCTCCAGCAGCGCCATGGCCCCGCTGGAGCGCACCAGGATGTCCACCGGCGCCCCCGCCCCGTACTTCAGCGCGTTGGACACCAGGTTCGTCACCACCTGCTCCAGCCGCACCCGGTCCCACTGGCCCACCACCGCGTCCATGCTCCGCAGCTCCAGGCGCGTGCCCGACCGCTGGGCCTCGTCCTGGAAGCGCTCCATCACCTCCTGCACCACCTGCAGCAGATCCACCTCGCCCAGCTCCAGCCGCAGCCGCCCCTCCGCCACCCGAGACACGTCCAGCAGCTCGTCCATCATCCGCGCCAGCTTCTGCAGCTGCCGCCGCGCCTTCTCCAGGCGCTCCACCTGCTCGCCATCCTGTCCTGCCTGGCGCGCCCGCTTCAGCAGCGTGTGGAGTTGCAGGTTGAGCGAGGTGAGGGGCGTCTTCAGCTCGTGCGAGGCGACGGTCAGGAACTCATCGCGCGCCCGCACCGCCTGCTCCGCCTCCGCCCGCGCCTGCTCCGCCTCGTGGAAGAGCCGGGCCCGCCAGTGCGCCTCGCGCTCCCGCTGGGTGACGTCCAGGGCCAGCCCGAGCGCGCCCGCCGGTTTCCCCTCCGCGTCGCGCAGCGGCGTCCAGTGCGTCTCGAACAGCAGCCCGGTGCTCAGCGCGTCCACCGTGAAGAAGTCCTCCCCGGCGAGCGCCCGCCGTACGTGGGCCAGCACCTCGGGCTCCGAGCGGTAGAGGTCGAACACGGACAGGCCCACCACCTGTCCGGGCTTCAGCCCCAGGGCCTTGAGTCCCTGGCCCTCGGAGAGGGTGAAGGTGCCATCGCGGTCCATCGAGAAGAGCACCATGGGCACGTACGCGATGAGCGCCTGGAGGCGGGCATCCGCTTCCTGGCGCGGGCCGCTCTCCGCCACCTTCCAGTCCGACAGGTCCAGCACGAACGTCACCACCCGGTCCTCGTCCAGGCTCGCCGAGCCCAACATCGCCGGCACGGTGGCGGCGTTCCTGCGCAGCAGCTCGCCCTCGAAGGAGTGGTAGGTGCCGTCCACCCGCAGCCGCCGCAGGGCTCCCTCGCTCGCCGCGCGGTGGTTCACCGCCATCAGCCCCGGCCACGTGAGGTGCCCCTCGCGCACGTCCTGCCGCGTGTAGCCCAGCATCCGCAGCAGGGCGGCGTTGGCGTCCAGCAGCCGGCCCTGGTGGTCACAGACGAAGAGCCCCAGCAGGTCCGAGTCCCACAGGTTCCTCAGCCCCAGGTCGCGCGTGTTCTCCGCCCGCTCGATGTCGAGTCGATCCAGGAACCGTCCGAACCGGTGCCCGAGCGCGCTGGCCATGGCCTCGTCCGCCGCTCGGTCCTCCAGGGGCTCGCGGCGGAACAGCTCCAGCACGCCGTAGCGCCGGCCCGTGCCCGTCACCGGGGTGAAGAGGCCGCCGTGCAGCCCCTGCCGCCTGGCGCCCTGCTCCCGGAGGAAGTGGGGGTCATGGGCGAGGTCGTGGCACCATACCGGCTCCATGCGGGCCCACGCCTGGCCCGGGAGTCCCTCGTGGGGCCGGAGGAGGGTCTGGAGGGTCAGGTCCACGAACCCACCCAGCGACGAGGACGCCGTCCACACCGTGAGGGGCCGGAGCACGCCCTCCTCCGGATCCATCTCCCAGTATGTGCCCAGCTCCCAGCCCTCGGTCTCCCCGCAGGCGCGCAGCGCGGCATAGGCCGCCGTCTCCTCGTCCATGACGGGCGCCAGCGCGGAGGCCAGCGCGGCGTCCAGCATGTTCAGCCGGGTACACAGCCGGAGCTGCCGCTCGAGTTCCACCCGCGCGTCCAGCTCATGGAAGGAGAGGATGCTCAGCCCCTCGGCCTCGCCTCCGAGCCAGGGCGACAGCCGCACCTCCACCTCCTGGCGCTGGCCGTCGCGCCGGGCGGCGCTCACCCGGTACACCGCGGGTGGCGGGCGACCCGGACCCGGGGGAGGGACGGGCGGGCCTACCTGGGGCAGTCCTGGCAGTCCCCCCGGAATCACCAGCTCCACCGGGCGGCCGAGCAGCTCCAGGCGGGACCAGCCGAGCAGCTCCCTCAGCGCCGCATTGACGTGGAGGATGCGTGCCGAGCGGTCCAGGGCCAGCAGGGGTTCCCCCAGGGAGTCCAGGACACGTCGCACGTCGATTTCCATGCGGAAAAAGATAAGGACGTTCTGCGCGGGGGACGGTCCGGCCCGTTCTTCTGTATAAGGGCGCCGGCAGAGGCAGCGCTCGCTGCCCTGGTCATCGAAAGGCAGGCAGGAGACATGCGGAAGATTCTCGTGATGGCGTTGGCGCTCGCCGTGGCGGGCTGCAATCAGCAGGGGGCGAAGGACACGGCCGCGGGCGCCCCGCAGACGGACGAGCAGAAGACGTTCTATGCGCTCGGGCTCTCCCTGGGGCGGCAGATCCAGCTCTTCGACATGACGCCGGAGGAGCTGGCGTATGTGAAGGCGGGCATCGACGCGCAGGTGCTGGGCAAGGAGCCCGCGGTGGACATCCAGACCTTCGGGCCGAAGCTGTCCGAGCTGGCCCGCGATCGCTCCACGAAGCGGGCGGCCAAGGAGAAGGAGAAGTCCCAGGCCTTCCTGGAGACGGCGGCCAAGGAGCAGGGCGCGGAGAAGACCGAGTCCGGCCTCATCTACAAGTCGCTGCAGGAGGGCACCGGCGCCCAGCCCGGCGCCACCGACGTGGTGAAGGTGAACTACCGGGGCACCCTGCCGGACGGCAAGGAGTTCGACAGCTCCTACAAGCGCAATGAGCCGGCCCAGTTCCCGCTCAACGGCGTCATCCGCTGCTGGACGGAGGGGGTGCAGAAGATGAAGGTGGGCGGCAAGTCCAAGCTGGTGTGCCCGTCCGACCTGGCCTACGGCGACCGCGGCACCCCGGGCATCCCGGGCGGCTCGGCGCTGGTGTTCGAGGTGGAGCTGCTGGAGGTGCAGAAGAACGAGCCGCCCCCGGGCATGCCGGGTGCGCCGGGCGGTCAGCCGGGTGCGCCGGGTGCGCCGGGTGGTCAGCCGGGTGCGCCGGCCGGTCAGCCGGGGGGTCAGCCGGCCAAGAAGTAGTCCGAGCACATCCGGACCGTTGTCCGCGGGCCATCCGGTCCCGCCCCGTGTCGGGGTGGGGTACCGGGTGGCCCGTCGTCTTTCTTCCACCCGACGTCCCTCGCGGCGAAGTCCTGGCGTGGGGAGGGGGGAGCGCGCTACGCCGGGAGCGCTCGCGGGCCCGTGGGCGGGCCCGGAGGAGAGGATGCGAATGAGCCTGCGGACGATGTGGGGCTGGGCGGCGGCGGTGCTGCTCACCCTGAGTGGTTGTGCGACGAAGCAGGGGGCGGGGAAGGGCGGCGCGGAGGAGCGGCGCGAGGAGCTGGGCGGGCTGACGGAGAAGGAGTTCCAGGCCCTGCACGAGCTGAAGACGGA
>NZ_DASVSO010000408.1:0-7706 GCF_036388035.1 Archangium sp. | reverse complement strand
ATCCGCTACACGGTGCTCCCGTGCAGACCCAACAGGTTCTCCTCTTTTCGGGGGACACGACGAGTCTCCGAGCCCGTGACGTCTCCGCGAAAACCTGATGGTACCTTGACCCCCGCTTTCAATTGTTCGTAAACTGATGATTCAGAACACAGCGGGATGCATCCTGCGGTGGTGGGGGTGGGGCAGGGGGGATCCGTCGGACGCGAACCGCCTTGTGTCTTGTGTAAGGAGAAGACGTGCCCATTCAGGACCAGCTGCCCAAGTCTCGTATCACGCTCGTTTATCGCACCACCATCAACGGCCAGGAGGAGGACGTCAAGCTTCCCTTCCGCGTCGTGGTGCTTGGTGACTTCTCGCTCGGGAGTGCCAAGGACCGCCAGGTGGATCTGGAGGAGCGCAAGCTGCGCTCGGTCACCGGCTCCAACCTGAACGAGCTGATGAAGGACATGGGGATGTCCGTCTCGTTCGAGGTGGACGACAAGATCAGCAGCGATGGGGACGGGAAGATCGCGGTCGAGCTGCCCATCGACCGGATGAAGTCCTTCCACCCGGACGAGATCGTCCAGCACGTGCCCAAGCTCAAGGCGCTGATGATGATGCGCAAGCTGCTGCTGGAGATGCAGTCGGACATCGACAACCGCAAGGAGCTGCGGCGCACGCTCTACGAGCTGTTCTCCAACAAGGAGCAGCTGCAGAAGCTGCTGGAGAGCGAGCAGCTCAAGAGCTACGCCAGCATGCGCCTGCCCGTGGCCGCGAAGCCGCCTTCCGATGCGCCCGCGCTCGCCGCCCAGAACGTCCCGGCCGTGGCGACCGCCAAGGCCTGATTTTCCTCGTCCCCCTTCTCCACGCCGAAGAGTCCATTCCTCATGGCCGAAAAAGATTTCCTCAGTGAGTTGTTCAAGGTCCGCGGGCTCGACATGCCCACCAGCGCCCAGCCGATGATCGGCACTGGCCTGGTTCCCGTCGCCTCCAACGAGATGCAGGTCCCGACGGACGAGCGCTTCATGTCCGCCGTGGCGGCGCTGCTCTACAACGTCGAGCCCATCCAGGACGAGGTGGGGCAGATCCGCTTCGACAAGGGCGAGGTGATGAAGGCCGTCGCGCGCATCGATGAGGCCATCGAAGCGCAGATGAACGAGATCCTCCACCACGAGAAGTTCCAGAAGATGGAGGCCACCTGGCGCGGTCTGGAGGACCTCGTCAACAACACCAACTTCCAGGCCGACATCACCATCGACATCCTGGACGTCGAGAAGGCGGAGCTGGCCGAGGACTTCGAGAAGAACTCCAGCAACATCTTCTCGAGCGCCATGTTCGACAAGGTGTACATCAAGGAGTACGACCAGTTCGGCGGTCGTCCCTATGGTGTGATGCTGGGTCTGTACGAGTTCAGCGCCTCGCGCAGCGACATCACCTGGCTGGAGCGCATGGGCAAGGTGGCCAACGCCTCGCACTGCCCGTTCATCTCCTCGGCCAGCTACAAGTTCTTCGACTGCGACAGCGTCGAGCAGCTCGAGTCGCTCAAGAACCTGGACGGCGTGCTGAGCCACCCGCGCTACAGCAAGTGGAACGAGCTGCGCGACAAGGAAGAGGGCGCCTACATCGGCCTGACGCTGCCGCGCTACGTGGTGCGCCTGCCGTATGATCCGGATCGCAACCCCTGCGACGTGCTCAACTTCAAGGAGGACGCCCAGGGCGACTCCAAGAAGTACCTGTGGGGCAACGCGGCCTACCTGCTGGGCCGCAACCTGGTGAAGTCCTTCGAGCAGTCTGGCTGGTGCCAGTCCATCCGCGGCCCCAAGGGCGGCGGGCTCGTCACCGGCCTGCCGGTGGACACCTTCACCCTGCGCGGGCAGAAGCGGATCCAGGCGCCGGTGGAGATCGCCATCCCCGACTACCGCGAGTACGAGTTCGCTCGCAACGGCTTCATCCCGCTGGTGTACCGCAAGGACTCCAGTGAGGCGACGTTCTTCAGCACCCAGTCCGTCAAGCGGGCCAAGAAGTTCAAGGACCCGAAGGACTCGGAGAACTCGCAGCTCGTCACCAACCTGGCGTACACGTTCTCCATCACCCGGCTCGCGCACTACATCAAGAGCATCATGCGCGACAACATCGGCACCACCGCCGATGCCGGCTACGTCCAGCGGCAGATCGACTCGTGGCTGACGGGGTACGTCACCACGGTGGTCAACCCGGACGACCTGACCCTGCGCCGCTTCCCCTTCAAGGCCACCAACGTCGTGGTGGAGTCGAAGCCCGGGGAGATCGGCTGGTATGACTGCAAGGTGGCCGTGCTGCCGCACATCCAGTTCGAAGGCCTCAATGTGGAGCTGATGTTGGAGTCTCGCCTGGGATGACCGGGTGGCCGTCGTAATCACTACTCAGCACAAAGAAAGAGGGAGCAATGCCTCAATTTGCCCGTTCCCTGGACGTCTACCAGGGCTTCAACTTCAAGAAGGACAAGCAGGCGCCGGTGGGCTACATCACCAAGCTGAAGGTTGGTGATAACGAGCTCAAGGCTGATCAGGAGACGCTCAAGGATCCGGAGCAGCCGGACAAGCCCCTGAAGAACAAGGTGGTGGGCGTGCTCAGCCACTACCTGTGGGAGACGGGCATCACGGATGCCATGTACCTCTCCGCGCAGGTCTCCACGGCCAACAAGCAGATGGTGGCCTCGGCGCTGCTCGGCACCTGGTCCAACGTCGAGGTGCTGTTCAGCTACACCGTGTACGAGTACGACCCGCTGGCGAAGAAGTATTTCAAGTCCAACTACATCGACAAGGAGCTCAAGGGCATCCTGGAGAAGAACGGGGATGACCTGAACCTGTCGATCGCGGACGACCCGTCCTCCGAGGTGCAGTCGCCCAAGAACTTCACCCTCCAGGTCGGCATCAAGCCGCAGACCCTGGAGCAGTCGGTGAACATCGCCACGGGCTCGGGCAAGCAGCTCGTCAAGCAGTGGGGCGTCACCGAGGCCGCGAAGTAAACCCTCGCCAGGAAGAAACAACGACATGCAGCGTCACAAGCTCGCGCGGGTCCGCTGGCAGGTTGGCCAGACGCTCCTTCCCGAGCACTTCCGTGCCCAGGACGAAGCACTCTCGGCCGAGGCACGGCTGCATGCCGAGCTGTCCGGGCTGCCCCAGGTCGGTATCGCCTCGCTCGCTTGGAGCGAGGCGCTGCTGGCCGAGGGCAGCCTCTCCATCTCCTTACTGACCGCCGTCATGCCGGGTGGCTTCCTGGTGAACGTGCCAGGCAATGCCGCCCTGCCGTCGTTCTCCCTGGAGGCCACGGGCCGCGCGGAGGTCACCGTCTTCCTCCACCTGCTGGAGGAGATGCGCGGCACCGAAGGCGTGCCGCTCTACGCGGATGAGCCGCCCAATGTGCAGCGCGTGCTGCACCGGCTGCAGCTCTCCAGCGAGCAGTCCGCGGATCGGGCCATCTCCTCGCTGGAGCTGGTGGCCTTCTCCAAGGATCTCCAGGGGGCGTGGCGCCCCTCCGCCCAGAAGGTTCCGCCGCTGCTGCTGGTGGGCCGCAACCCCTTCCTCAACGAGCTGCTCGGCGAGCTGGACCTGTTGCTGGACAAGGCCCACGGCCAGCTCCGCACCCTCCTGCTGGACAGCTACCAGCGCGGCGAGCGGCTCGCCAGCGCCCGCCGGACGCTGCTCGAGGTGCGCCGCCTGCAGGCCCTGCGCGCCGACATGCTCGGCGGCATCTGCCCGCACCCGTACCACTTCTTCGACGCCCTGCGCCGGTTCTACTTCGAGGTCTGCTGCTACCTGGAGCTGGTGCCCGAGGCCGACCTGCCCACCTACCGCCATGACAACCCCGGAGAGGGGTTGTGGGGGTGGATGGCGCTGCTCAACCGGGCCTTTCGTCCCGAGGACACGCGGCTCACCTACAAGCCCTTCGATTGCCGGGACGGGCAGTTCGTCCTCTCGCCGCTGCCCTCGCTGGACGAGGGCGTGCAGAGCGAGCTGTACATCCTGGTGCGCAGCGAGGATCCCAGCCAGCCCGCCTCCCTGGAGGGGGTGAAGGTGGCGAGCCCCGCCCGCTTGCCGGTGGTGCGCCGGCTGGCGCTCCGGGGCATCCCCTTCCAGCACGTGCCTCACCCCGCCTTCCCTCACGCTTTCGGCCCGGAGATCTCCTGGTACAAGCTCTCGCTGGGGGAGGAGTGGCAGTTCGCTCTGCGCGACAACGGCATGGCCTTCTTCGTCACCCCGGCGCTGCAGGGCACCCAGGTCTTCCTCTTCTGGCGCAGGGCCTGAGATGGCACGCCCTTCCTTCCTCGACAAGTTCACCGCGCCCTGGCAGCGCCAGGGCGACAATGGCGAGCTGGTCCAGGTGCGGCAGAACCTGGAGGCCGTGCTCAACACGAAGGAGGGCTACGGCTACTTCGTCGAGGGCTTCGGCCTGGGTCGCTACTCGGAGCGGTTTGGCACCCAGCTGCTGATGAAGACGCTCACCGAGGAGATGCTGCACTCGGTCACGAAACATGAGCCGCGCCTGCGTGAGGTGGAGCTGGAGTTGCGCGGCAGGGACTCGGGGCTGTGGCTGCACTTCGTGCTGACCGGTACACTGCTCGATGCACCCTGCACATTGCGCATCCTCTTCCACACCGTGAGCGGTCAGGTGCGGGTCGAGGAGGATGAGGAGGAGGGCTGATGGACAGCACCTTTGAAGAGCGTCTGGCCGTGTCGCTCTCCCTCACCATTGCTGGCAAGGAGCACAAGGTCATCGCCGGCAGCATGAAGCGCTTCGCGCTGGACCTGTGGAGCTGGGGTCTGGAGGGCGAGGCGGAGTTCCTGCTCACGGACAACAAGAGCCAGGGCGGTCAGGACAAGGACGCCCTGCTGGCCGACTTCCTCAAGCCGGACCTGGTCGAGGTGTCGCTCGAGGTGAAGGCGGTCCTCCCGGAGACCTCGGGACGGCCAAGCCATACCGGGCTGAAGATCAAGGGCTTCGTCACCGAGAAGACGCTCGTCGAGGACGTCGTCACCTCCGGTAGCGGCGACATGATCCTCCATCGCCGCTACGGCATCCGCTTCCTGGATGCCGCGCGGCTGCTGTGGCGGCAGCACTACCCCTGTGCCCTCTACACCTCGAAGACGGTCAAGGACGTGCTGGAGGCGCACAAGGGCGACAAGATCAGCCTCGCCTACGACTGGGACGCGGGCCTGGGCACCTCGCACCCCATGCTCTTCGTGGGGTTGGATCCCCAGGGCGGGGCCAGCTTCTACGACTGGGTGTTGTGGTACGTGCATGGCCACGCGGGGGTGTTCACCTACGACTACGCGGCGCACGGCTACAAGTTCGCGGCCGCCAAGGATGCCTCGGGCACGCCGATGAAGCTGCACGAGGAGAACCTGGCCGGGCTGGAGGTGCTGCTGCCCGAGGTCATCCGCCACGACGTGACGGTGCTCAACGCCACGGCCGAGAGCCCCCAGACCCAGCCCGTGACGCAGAAGCAGGCCGTCAGCGGCATCCGCCAGGACGTGCTGCTGTGCACCGCCATCTCGGACGAGGTGCAGGCCCGGGTGGACCTGGAGACGGCCCGGCTGAAGGCGCGGGGTCCGGAGATGGAGCTGATCTGGTGCTCCTTCCCCGAGAAGTCGCTCACTCCGGGGACGTTGGTGAAGCTGCCAGGCAACGACGCCTGGGGCGCCGCGGGCGTGGCCAAGGACAAGGTCCTCCGCGTCCGCAGCCTGCAGCTGTCCGCCGAGGTGTTGGAGAAGCAGGGCGAGGAAGAGGTGTATGGCGATTCGGACGCCATGTTCTCCTTCCGCATGAGCTCCCGGTTGGAGCCCAAGGAAGAGCCCCACGTGGATCTGCCCGCCTGGCAGCCCCCGGGCTACCCTCGCTACGTGGAGGGCTTCATCGTCAGCGAGCAGGGCGCCGAGAAGGACGAGACCTGGCAGGCCTACACCGACTCGGACACGTCGCTGGACGGCTACAAGGTGAAGATCCCCCTCTTCGCCGATCAGATCATCCCCACGCCCTTCAACCCCAACCTGCTGCCCGGGCACTTCTACTTCCCCGCCTACAAGGACGAGCGGGTGCTGGTGGCGCTCGACTTCCAGCGCGCGTGGATCAAGCGCTTCCTGGACTGGCGCACCGGTGCGCGCATGCCCCAGGATGGGCAGGGCGTGCAGTTGTTGGTGGGCAAGACGCCCGAGAATGGTACCGCGCTCAAGCATTACTACACGGACGACAAGCCCGTGTTCCTGATGCAGCGCACGAATGAAAAAGACACGCAGAAGATCCAGCTAGGCGAGGGCACACTGCTCATCCAGGTGAAGGAAGAGCAGTCGTGAAGCGAGGGGAGCCTTTGGCTCCCCACCGAGGAGGCGAGGAACCATGGGCAAGCTCGTCTGCACCGTTGAACTGGACAAGGAGAAAGGCGTCACCGTAAAGGTGGAGAACGCCGACGATCAGATCACCCAGACGGTGGTCATGGATGGCACGTCCATCACCATCACGGTGAAAGGGTCCGAGGAGACGAGCACCTACGTCCAGAAGCAGGACAGCGTCACGGTTACGTGCAAGGATTTCACCGTGGACGCCACCGGGACGCTCACCCTCAAGTCAGCGAAGGCCTCGAGCTGGACCAGCCAGGACATCCTCAAGCTCGAGAGCACCAAGGACATGACCTTCACCTCCAGCGCCAAGCTCACGCAGAGCGCCAAACAGGACGCCAAGCTGTCCTCGAACACCAACGTGGCCATCGAGGCGACGTCCAAGCTCGACATGAAGGGCATGCAGACGAGCCTGGTGGCCTCGGGTGGCGACAACAAGGTGGAGGGCGTCAACCTGAAGATGGCCGGCAAGGCCCAGGCGGAGCTGGCCGCCCCGATGATCAAGGTGGCCGCCCAGGGGAAGCTCGGCCTGGAGTCTTCGGGCATGGCGGATCTCAAGGGGGCGATGACCACCGTCGCCGGTTCGCTCGTGAAGCTGGGTTGAGGGTGCGTTGAGCGATTCGTCGGAACGGGTCTACCTGGACTACCTGAACGAGCTGGATGCGCTGGAGCGCTTCCGGCAGCGTTTCCTGGGCTCGCACCCGACCGTGCCGCTGGACCGGGAGGATCCGCACGTGCGGCGCCTCATCGAGTCCATGGCCTTCTTCTCGGTGCAGACGCGCCTGGCCACGCAGCACAACCTGCGCTCCACCTGGGTGCGCCTGTTCTCCTCCTTCTTCGACTTCCTGCTGCAGCCGCTGCCGGCCGTCGCGCTGGTGCAGGCGCTGCCCGCGGAGAAGATGACCGAGACGCTGGTGCTTCCCCGGGGCACCGAGCTGCGGCTGTCTCCGGCCCATGGGGTGGCGGGCTCCTTCCGCACCCGGCGCCACCTGCGCATCCTCCCCATCTCCATGGCGGGCACGGAGGTGGTGCGCCTGCCGGATGGACGCTGGCGGCTCATCCTCCACTTCGAGTCCAGCTTCCCGCGCCGGGATCCGGTGGGGATGCTCAGCCTGCACGTGCGCCACCTGGACGAGTACCGCCCCTCGCTGGCCGTCTTCCACGCGCTGCGCAACCAGCTCCAGCAGGTGGGCGTGGTGTACGACGCGCGGGCCAACGAGTCCTCGCAGGCCACTCCGTGTGAGTTCTCCTTCGGCGGCGCCGCCCCCGAGCTGGATGACGCGGGGATGTACGAGCACCCGCTGCAGCGCGTGCGTGCCTTCTTCCAGATGCCCGAGCAGGGGCTCTTCCTCA
>NZ_DASVSO010000407.1:0-4065 GCF_036388035.1 Archangium sp. | reverse complement strand
TGGACGCGCAGGCGCGCGAGGTGCGCCAGCGCTACGAGGACTCGGTGGAGTCCGTGCTGAAGAAGAACGGCGAGCTGCTCGCGCAGGCGCGGCTGGCGGCCCATGGCACCACGGGCTACCCGGACGCCACCTTCACCCTGCGCCTCAACTACGGCGTGGTGAAGGGCTGGGAGGAGAACGGGCGGCAGGTGCCGCCGCTCACGACGTTCGCCGGTGCCTATGCACGGCACACGGGCAAGGAGCCCTTCCGGCTGCCGGACTCGTGGCTGAAGGCCCAGGGCAAGGTGCCGGGCGAGACGCCGCTCGACGTGGCCACCACCAACGACATCATCGGTGGCAACTCGGGCTCTCCCCTGGTGGACCGCGAGGGGCGCGTGGTGGGGCTCATCTTCGATGGCAACCTGCACTCGCTGGGCGGCGACTACGCGTACGTGCCGGAGACCAACCGCGCGGTGGCCGTGCATGGGGACGGCCTGCTGGGGGCCCTCGAGCACGTCTACGGCGCCGGGCGGCTGGTGAAGGAGCTGCGCGCCCACCAGCGGTGAGCGGAGCCGGGGGGCGGCTGGCGACGCCGCCCCTCGCGTGCCGCGCTAGCCGATGGCGCGCAGGCGCGCGGGCTCTTGCCCCTCCGCGACCGAGCCGCGCGCGGCGGTACCGTCCTCCTCGTCTTCCTGCACGAAGGCCGGCAGGGACAGCACGAAGGTGGTGCCTTGTCCCGGGGTGCTGCGCACTTCGATCTGCCCGCCCATGGATTGGACGATGGAGTGGCAGATGGCGAGCCCCAGGCCGGTGCCCTCGCCCACCGGCTTGGTGGTGAAGAAGGGGTCGAAGATGCGCTGCTGCACCTCCGTGCTCATGCCCGCCCCGTTGTCCTCCACCTCCACCACCACCCGCTTCGCCCCGTCGCTCCAGGTGGAGACGCGGATGAGGTTGTTCTCCGAGCGCTTCTCGGGGAAGGCCTGCACGGCGTTGACCAGCAGGTTCACCAGCACCTGTCCCAGGCGCGCCTCGTTGCCCAGGATGGCCGGCACCGGCGCGAGCGCCCGCTCCAGCCGGGCGTTGCTGCGCATCATCTCGTTGCGCACCAGCCGCAGCGCCCCGTCGATGACCTGGTGGACGTTGATGGGGCCCCGGCGCTCCTCGTCCGAGCGCGCGAACGTCTTCAGGTCCTGGACGATGGAGCGCACGCGACCGGCGCCCTCCTGCGTCTCGGCCACCACCTCGCGCAGCTCGGGCAGGGCCTCGGGCGGCAGCGTCTCCTGGGCGAGCTGCTCGCTCAGGAAGGTGAGGTTGGAGCAGACGTAGGCCAGCGGGTTGTTGATTTCGTGCGCCACGCCGGCCGCCAGCGTCCCCATGGACGTCATCCGGTCCGCCAGCCGCAGCTGCGTCTCCAGGCGCTTGCGCTCGGTGAAGTCGCGGATGACGGCCACCAGGGCGGGCTGGCCATCGGCTCCGGGGAAGACGGCCCGGTTGGTGACGATCGCCCGGGTGATGCCCGAGCTGTCGGTGAAGGTCTGCTCCTGCTCGCCGGACTGGCCGGAGGTGAAGGTCTGCTCGTCCTGCGTCCAGAAGGCTTGCGCCTGGTGGTCGGGCAGGAAGTCCATGGTGGTCTTGCCCAGCAGCTGCTCGGCGGGGCGTCCCATGACGCGGCAGAAGGCGCTGTTGACCGCCACGAAGTGGTGCGAGCGATCCTTGACGAAGAGTGGCTCCGGCACGGCCTCGAGCGTGTTGCGCAGGAAGTCGCGCGTGCGCTCCAGCTCGGCATGCGCCTGGATGCGCTCCAGCTCCGCGCCCGCGCGGGCCGCGAAGGCGCCCAGCAGCGCGAAGTCCATCTCCCCGGCGTCCAGCAGCTGGTCGTGCAGGATGGCCAGCACCCCGATGACCTCGCCCTTGGTGCTGCGCAGCGCCGCGCCCAGGTAGCCGCGCAGGCCGAGGTCCACCAGCATCAGGTCCTCGGGGAAGTGCTGGCTCACGTCATCCGCGTAGTGGCAGATGGAGCAGGCGATGGCGTTGTGGCAGGGCGTCCCCTGGAGCGGATAGGTCACGTCGTTCTGGAAGGAGCCCTGGCCCCAGAAGGCGAGCGTGCGGATCGAGTCCTGCTCGGGGATCATCTGACCCACCATGGCGCAGGTGACACGGAACGCCTCGGCGAGCTGCTTGACCAGGGTGCGGAAGAAGTCGTGGCCGAGGTCGGCCGTGGTGGCGGCCAGCAGCGTCTGCAGGGCCCGCTCCGGAGGCACGCGCGAGGACGTCAACCCCCCCGACTGGGTGGCCGAGCGGGAGGGAACGCCCATGCGCCGGGTGAGCGTGAGCAGGTTGGGGGCCCAGCGCTCCTCGATGGGGGAGATGCACTCGCTCACCCCGGCGAGGATCATCGCCTCCTGTGCGGCGGGGTCACGGCGCGTCAGCACCACCAGGCAGGTGCGCGACAGGGAGGAGATGGAGGCCAGCCGCCGGCAGACCCCGATTTCCTCCTCTAGCGGTCCTCCCACGTCCCAGAGCACGACCAGCCCGGGGGGGAAGACTTGCGGCAGGGAGGGACTCTCCAGGGTGAGGTGGCGGCACTCGATGGCCAACCCCTCACCATGGAGCGCCTGCTCCAGCTCTTCACCCACGGAACTCGGGACGCCCAGGAACGTGACGTACATGGCATTCATCTTCGCGGCTCCACGCGCCCCAGAGGGGCGCGGAGCCTGGGGCGAGGGGATCAGCCTACCTTACGCGCGAGCGTCAAAGGAGGGGTGCTCACCTCCCCGAGAAGCCATTGGTCCCGTTCCCGACTGAACCACTTCGCGTCGCTCTCGGCCGTCTCCTGGTCGAGGAAGTAGGCGACATCCAGCCGGGGGCCGGGCTTGCCCGTCTCCCCGTTCCACTCCAGGACGCCCCAGCGAATCAGCGGGCTGAAGATTTGATGATCCCACGCATACGGCATGTGCCACTTGAGACCACCTTGAGCGGGCAGCTCCATGTGGCGCCCCTCACGCTGGGCATTCTTGTATTCCGCGAAAGCCTTGGCATCCCGCTCCGCGGTCTTCTCTTCGACGAAGTAAGCGATATCCCTGCGAGGCGACAGGGCCACCGGTCCTCCGCACTTCTCGCCCACCCCTCCGCATTCCACGACAATCCAGCCAACCATTGGCTTACCGATTTTGTGATCCCACTCCAGAGCGACGTAAAGCACGAGAACCCCCGAGGCGTTCGGTTGCTGTCGAGAATCCTAAAGCCAAGATGACCGGAATGAATAGACTCCTTTTAAATCGTTATTTTTTGGAAAAACCGAGAAAGCCTAAATACCTCCAAGGCTTTATTTATCCAATCACAGTGCGTATGGACGGACGGAAAGAAAGACATTGTGAGAGGTGTGCGTACCCAGACAGACAGGTAGGCTCGGGTCGTTTCGGGCTTTGAAGCACCCTGTCTGGCTTTGCTGCACGGGCCGTGAAGGAAGCTTTCAGCGCTCGCGACGGCCCGGAGGCGGTCCGGCCCAGGCCCAGTAGAGCAGGGTGCCGAGCAGACCCGCCCAGGGGACCAGGGGCGCGGCCGCCAGCACGCCGTCCAAGCAGAGGCGGAGGCGGCACTCGGGCCGGGCCCAGGTGGAGAAGGCGCCGAGCAGCAGGGGCAGGTGGCTGGCGAGGAAGCCCGCGCCCAGTCCGCGCGGCACGTCTCCGCGCCTCCACCGGCGCGTCATCAACCGCCACGCCGTGGGCAGCAGCACCAGCGCGGCGAGCGCGGTGAGGGCCAGCCTCTGGTGCCGCGTCTCGGTGGCGAGGAAGAGCACCCCCAGCGTCAGCAGCAGGGGAGGCCACAGCGGGGCGTTCTCGTCGTGTTCGTCCTCGGGCGCGGACATGGGGGCTCGTTGGCAACAGTAACAGGGTGACAGTTGGGCGCCGCCGCCCGTCACCTCCTGGACGTCTGCCTTGCCCCGGACGGGCCGTACGTTGTGCGTTGCGTCAGGGGTGGATTACTTATCGCTGTCAATAGGTGAGATGAGGTGGGGTGGTTCGAGCGCCTCCTCCCACTCGGGCGTAAAGGCCTGATTCCTCTCGTTCGCCCGGCCAGGAGGGG
>NZ_DASVSO010000406.1:0-2251 GCF_036388035.1 Archangium sp. | reverse complement strand
CGGCCTCGCCCACCTCTACGCGAAACAGGGTTTGTACAGTCGGGCCGAGCCGCTGTTCGAGCGCGTGCTCGTCATCTGGGAAACGGCCTTCGGCAAGCAGCATCCTGGTGTCGGCCAAACGCTCCACAGCCTCGCCAACCTCTACGTGGAGCAGGGTTTCTACAGCCGGGCCGAGCCTCTGTTTGAGCGCGCGCTCGCCATTTTTGAAGCGACCTTCGGCCCACAGCACCCCAACGTCGCCTATCTGCTCAACAACCTCGCCAACCTCTACGCCCAGCAGGGTTTTTACAGCCGGGCCGAGCCTCTGTATGAACGCGCCCTCGCCATTTTGGAAGCGATCCTCGGCAAGCAGCACCCCCTTGTCGCGGACTCGCTCAAAGGCCTCGCCATCCTCTACAAGGAGCAGGGGTTGTACAGCCGGGCCGAGCCGCTGTATGCGCGCGCGCTCGCCATTCGAGAAGCGTCCCTCGGCAAACAGCACCCCGACGTCGCCGACTTGCTCAAAGGCCTCGCCCGACTCCGCCTCATCCAGAACCGACGTGCCCAGGCCCTCCCCCTCCTCGCGCGCACCTTCAATATCTCCGAGCGGCGCCTGCGCCAGGAGGGACTCGACCTTTCCGAGTCGCGCCTGTCGAGCTTCCTGCAACTTCTCCGCTCCGAGGAGGAAGTCCTCTACTCCCTGCTGCGCGCGCACCCGGGCGACACACGCGTGAGGCGGCTGGCCCTCTCCTCCGTCCTGCTGCGCAAGGGCCGCTCCGTCGAGGAGACCACCACCACCTCCCGTACCATCTACCTCGGCCTCGGCGAGGAGGACCGCAACACCTTCGAGCAACTGCGGAGCCTGCGCACCCAACTGGCCGCGCTGTCGCACCAGGGCCCCGGCTCTCTCTCCCCCGTTGACTACCAGCAGCGCCTCACCTCCCTGGCCGAGCAGGGCGACGCCCTGGAAACCCAGCTCGCCAGGCACTCCGCCCCTCTGCGCGCCCTCACCGCGCTGCCCGGCCCCGAGCAAATCGTCGACCGCGTCGCCGCCGCCCTCCCCAAAGACAGCGCCCTCGTCGAGTTCGTCGCCTACAAAGACAGCCCGGTCGCGCCCAAGCCCGGCACGCCCGAGTCCCAACTCCCCCGCGAGCTGCGCTACCTGGCGCTCGTCCTCCTTCCCAACGCCACCCTCCGCACCGTCGACCTGGGGCCCGCGCATGCCATGGACCAGGCCGCCTCCACCCTCCGCGACGCACTGGCCAGCGGCGATGCCGCCTGGCAGCGCCCCGCCCAGGCCTTGTACTCCCTGGCCTTCCAGCCCCTGCGGCCTCTGCTCGGCAACGTCCGCCGCCTCTTCCTCGCCCCGGATGGCCAGCTCAACCTCGTGCCCTTCGCCGCCCTCCACGATGGCAAGGGCCCCCTGGTGGACTCCTTCGACTTCACCTACCTCACCTCCGGCAAGGACCTGCTGCCCCGTCCCCAGGACATTGCCCCCTCCCGCTCCCTCGTCGTCCTGGCCGACCCGGACTTTGGCGCCTCGCCCTCCCCGGCCCCCGTCGCACCACAGCCACCGTCGCTGGCCCTTCGCTCCTCCTCCTCCGAGCGTTTCTTCTCCACGCTCCGGGCCGACCTCGCCGAGCGCACCTGGGTGCCCCTGCCTGGCACCCGTCAGGAAGCCGAGGCCATCCAACGGCTGCTCCCCCAGGCCCAGCTCCTCCTCGGCCCCGAGGCCTCCAAGCAGCAGCTGCTGACACTCCCAGCCCCCGGCGTCCTGCACATCGCCACCCACGGCTTCTTCCTCGAGGACTCCGTCACGCCCGAGGGCTCTCGCGCCGTCGGCAGCTTCGGCGCCCTCTCCGGCGCCCCCGCCACCCAGCATCTGCCCGACCCCTTGTTGCGCTCCGGTCTCGTCCTCTCCGGTGCGGCCGCCCAACAGCCCCACTCCCCTGACGGCTCCCTCGTCACCGCCCTGGAGCTCGCCGGGCTGAACCTCTGGGGCACCGAACTGGTGGTGCTCTCCGCGTGCGAGACGGGGCGCGGAGACGTCAAACTGGGGCAAGGTGTCTATGGCCTGCGCCGGGCCCTCCTCTCCGCGGGTGCGGAGACGGTGGTGAGCAGCCTGTGGAAAGTGAATGACGACACCACCCGTCAGCTCATGCAGGGCTACTACCGGCACCTGCTGGCCGGCGAGCCCCGTGTCTCGGCCCTGCGCGCCGCCATGCTGGAGTTGCGCCAGGCCCACCCCCCCCCCGCCCCCAGGGCCCCCATC
>NZ_DASVSO010000405.1:0-1927 GCF_036388035.1 Archangium sp. | reverse complement strand
CCGCTGGCCGGCGGGCCCGAGGAGGTCCTCGTCCAGGGAGGCCTCAACGCTACGAGCCTCGCGCTCGACGAGCACCACGTCTATTGGAGCACCTTCTGGGGGGGCATCCACCGCGTGCCGCTGGCCGGCGGGGCGCGGGAGACGCTGGCGGAGGGGGAGGACCATCCGCGCGCCCTCGCCCTGGATGGCGCCTCCCTCTATTGGGCCGCTGGCGCCGAGAACGGGACCATCCGGCGGATGGCTCGCTCGGGAGGCAAGCCCGAGACCTTCGCCGCCGACCAGGCGGACCCCACCGGAATCCTTCTGGATTCGGACCACGTCTACTGGGCGAACGAGGCGGGCGGTACACTCGTTCGCGCGCCCAGGCCGCGGTAGGCAACTTTCGCGCTCCCCCCGCGACAATCCCTTCAGACATCACGGAGATCGTTCATGACCATCAGGATTGGAGGGCCGTCCACTCAGGCCCGTGTACTGGCCCCCAAGGACGCCGAGGCCCCCAAGTCCGTCGAGGCTCCGAAGACCGCCACCGCGGCCCGGGTGCAGGGCTTCTCCGATGTCTCCAGCTTCAAGACCACCGCGCTCGCTCCCAAGCTGTCCGGTGGGGCCCCGAAGCTGTCTCCCAACGACCTCGGCGTGCTGGCGCAGAACCAGGGCAACACCAACGCGTGCGGCACCACGTCGCTCGCCAACGTGATGACCCACTGGGGGATGCCGCGCACCCACGAGCAGATCGACAAGTCCATCCGGCCCTTCGACCTGTTCACCGCGCCCGACAAGCTGGTGTCGTATGCGCGTGACAACGGACTGCGCGCGGAGATCAAGAACGACGCCAAGCTCGACGACCTGGCCCGCATGGTGGACCAGGGCGTGCCGCCCATCGTGCTGATGGATCCGGACAGCGACAAGAACGCCAACCTGCACTACATGACGGTGACCGGCTACAACCGCGACGCGAACGGCAAGATCAGCGATCTGGTCATCGCCGACAGCGCCGGCGGCCACCGCTACACGATGCCGGCCGCCGAGTTCCAGAAGCAGTGGGACAACCTCAAGATGGGCGGGGTTGGCACGGGCCTCAACAACGTGATGATCACCACCGTGCCCAAGGATGGCCGGATGATCACCGGCGGTGACGGCGTGGCCCGGAAGGCCTCGGACATCCAGCTCCCCAAGAACTCCTTCTGGAGCAACCTCAAGTCGGGCTTCGCGCGCGGCGTGGCCAACGTCATCGCCAACGGCGCCAGCTTCTTCGAGTCGGTCGGCAACACCGCGAAGAAAGTCTGGAAGTCCATCTTCGGCTGAGCGCCCTCCCTCCAGACTGAACCCTCGATTTTTCGAGGGCGCGAAGCGCAGTGATTCCAAGGGGTTGGAAGTCCCTCGCCTGCCCAGCGGGCATACCGGGCGGGCGTGACGACGGGAAAAAGCCCTCGTTCCTAGCTTCTCCGCATGGAAAAGCGACACCCCAACCACCCCGGGGATATGGGTATCGACGCCTCGCTCGCGGAGCGGCATCGGACGTCGGACGAGATCAACGCCCGTGGCCGAGCCATTGAGGTGTTGCTGGATGCCGGTGTGCCGTTCCTGGTCGGCGGGGCCTACGCCTACGCCACCTATACGGGCATCTATCGGGACACGAAGGACCTGGACCTCTTCCCGCGCAAGCCGGACGCGGAACGGGCGCTCGTGGTGCTGGAGAAGGATGGCTGGCGCACCGAGCGCACCGACGAGGTGTGGCTCTACAAGGCCTTCAAGGGCGAGTACTTCGTGGACTTCATCTTCTCGTCCGGCAACGGCGTGGCCACGGTGGATGACGAGTGGTTCGTCCACGCGAGCACGGCCTCCGTCTTCGGCTACCCGTGCCTCATCTCGCCGGCCGAGGAGACGATCTGGTCCAAGGCCTTCGTCAACGAGCGCGAGCGCTACGACG
>NZ_DASVSO010000404.1:0-3483 GCF_036388035.1 Archangium sp. | reverse complement strand
CCACCCTCGACCACTGGTTCGACCGGTCCCTGAACGCCACCACCCTGTCCGAAGTGCTGGACGACCTCGCCCAGTAGCAGGGTCAGGACTCCACGTTGGCGGACTGGGGGTCTGCGAGCACTGGGGCCGGGGCGGGCACCGGCATCGCTCGGGCCCGGAGCTGGCCGCCCACGAGGGACGTCAGCGCCCCCAGGGAGCTCACCGGCCGCGCGCCCGGCTCGACGATGCGCATGGCCAGGAAGGCCGCGGCCACCCGCGTCACCGCCGACAGCGCGAAGAGCACGTGCAGGTTCACCCACAGGTGGCCCCCGAGCGTGAACTCGGCGGGCACCAGGCTCGCGAGCCCCCCACCCAGCGCCGAGGCCGCCGCGTAGGCCAGCCCGCCCGCGGTGGAGAACGCCGCGAGGTAGAAGGGCCGGCCCTGGCGCGGCGCCACCGACAGTGGCAGCGCGAAGCTGGCCAGCCCATGGCCTCCCCAGAGCACTCCGGCCAGCACCACGTCCAGCAGCAGCGGCCAGAGGAACGTGGCCGTGGGGAACAGCCAGATGGCGGGAACCACGCCGATGCCCAGCGAGCACGCCAGCAGCACCGGCTGCGCGCCCAGCCTGTCGATGATGCGCCCCCACAGCGGCGCGGCGAGGATGCGCATCCCGGCCACCGCCGCGAGGTACAGGGCCATCGTCAGGAAGCCCATCTTCAAGTTCTTCAGCATGTGGAAGGCGTAGAAGGGCGCCGACAGGCCCACCGCCGCGTTCCAGGCCACCTGGTACACCAGCACCCGGCGCGCCCGCTCATCCCGCAGCGGCAGCAGCGCCACGTGGAAGTCCAGCTTCACCTTCTCCTTGCGCGGCGCCGGATCATGCTGGCGCGCCATCAGCACCGTGGTCACCACGCCCGCCACGCACGCGAGCGCGGCCAGCAGCGGCAGGCCCAGGCCCACGCCCTCGGGCGGCCGCAGCTTGTCCATCAGCACGCCCGCCACCAGCGAGGCCACCGTGCCGCCCAGCGTGCACAGCGCGGTGCGCCGGCCGAAGAAGCGCCCCCGGAAGGGCTCGGGCACGAGCTCCCCCATCCACGCCACCCAGGCGTTGTTGCCGATGACGCCCAGCACCGCGGACACCCCCGCCACCGCCACCAGCAGCCGCTGCTGCCCCTCCAGCGTCAGCGGCAGCCAGGGCAGCACGCACAAGGGCAGCATCACCTGCCGCGACAGGCACACCGCCACCAGGGCCACCCGCCGGTAGCCAAAGGTGGACGTCAGCCACGCCGCCGGGAACTGGATGAACTGGGCGAAGAAGGGCAGGGCCGTCATCACCCCCACCAGGAAGGGCCCCAGCTTGAGCGCCAGCGCCCAGCCGGTGAGGACCGTGGCCCCCGCGCACGCGGTGAACACCTCCGCCACAATCCCCTCGGACACCGAGGCCCGCAGGGAGCCGCGCAGGGTTTGACGCGCCGTGCCAGCCTTCGACACCCCGGGTGCGCCGGCGCCCGGCAGCGAGTTTCCAGGCCTGAACAGGGGAACGGCGGCGGCGAGGGCGGCGAAGCTGCGGAGGAGGTTGCGGCGCACGGCGTCCAGGGACACTCGGAATCCCGAGGGGTTATGGAGCCCAAGTCTCTCTCACGACGCACCGCGCCCACTCAAACCGACCCCCCGCGCCTGCCTGCCCCCCTTCCGGCCCCCAAAGGCCGCCTGCCCATGCAGCAAACAGGTGCAGTTCACACGGTCTTGAACTATATGAACGGGCGCAGAGGAGAGGGGTACATGGAACTCGCGCGTGAGCTGGCGGATTTTCTGGGGAGCGTGGAGCAGCGGCTGGGCTCGATGCTGGCGGACGGGGAGGTGGGCCCGGGCGTCAAGGGTGACACGCTGATGGAGGCCGCGCGCCACCTGTGCATCGGCACCGGCGGCAAGCGCGCCCGCCCCATGCTGGTGCGCCTGTTCGGCGGCGCCGTGGGCGTGGCCCCCGAGAAGCTGGTGGACGTCGCGGGGGCCTCGGAGATGATCCACTCCTCCAGCCTCCTGCACGATGACGTGGTGGACGCCGGCATGTACCGCCGCGCCAAGCCCACGGTGAACGCCCGCTGGGGCAACATCGTCGCGGTGATGAGCGGAGACCTCATCCTCTCCACCGCGCTGCACCGCCTGTCCCACCTGGACGCGCGCATCACCCAGAGCGCCCTGGCCGTGGTGACGGAGATGTCGCGCGCCGCCATCACCGAGGTGGAGGCCCGCGGCAACCTGGACCTGCCCCTGGAGCGCCTGCGCTTCATCGCCGAGGGCAAGACGGGCTCGCTCTTCGGCTGGTGCGGCAGCGCCGCCGCCACGCTCGCCGGCCAGCCCGAGGCCGCCCAGCGCTTCGACCTGTTCGGTCGCCGCTTCGGCGTGGCCTTCCAGATCGCCGACGACATCCGCGACGTGCTCGGCACGGACCCGGGCAAGCCGCGCTACGCGGACGTGCTCTCGGGGACGCCCTCGCTGCCCATCCTCCTGGCGGTGGCGCGCGACGGCACCCTCAAGGGCAAGCTGAAGGACGCCTGGGCCTTCACCACGGTGAACCCCGAGCGCACCCGCGCCATCGGGGACGCCATCGAGGCCACCGGCGCGGTGGACCTGGCCCTGGAGCGGATGAACGCGGAGCTGGACGGGGCGGTGGACGCGCTCGGGCCCTACGCGCAGCAGGGCACGGGGCTGGAGCTGGTGGACTGGGCGCGCAAGCTGTCGGTGGGCATGTCCACCCAGGCGCAGGAGCGGAGCCGGGCTGCATGAAGGGCTACCTGTGGACGGGCGGTCTCGAAGCGGGCCGGGGCGAGAGCCCCAGCAACGGTCGGCTCGCTCCCTGGGAAGCCATCGCGGTGGACGCGGTGGGCAACGTGATCGAGTTCTGGGGCTTCAAGCGCAACCAGGGCCGCGTCTGGGCCCTGCTGTACCTGCGCGGCGAGCCCCTCACCGCCGGGGAGATCGAGCGCGAGCTCGACTTGTCCAAGGGCGGGGTGTCCATGCTGCTCAGGGATCTGGAGCGCTGGGGCGTGGTGCGGCGGGTGCGGATGCCACAGGACAGCGCGTGGCGCTACGGGGCGGAGACGGACCTCATCCGCATGGTGTCGCACGTGGTGGAGGAGCGGGAGGCGGGCTTCATCGAGCGCATCCGCGCGGACCTGTCCGAGGCGCGCCGGCTGGCCGAGCAGGCCGGAAACGTTCCCCCGGAGCACCTGGCGCGCCTGGAGAAGATGGCGACGCTTGCCGAGCACGTGGAGCGCGCGCTACGGCTGTTCGTCAAGACGGCGCGCCTGGACGTGGGCGGCATCCTCGGGGCGTTGCGCGAGGAGTCGACGCGGTAGGCGTCCCGCGGGACGAGGGAGTCACGGATGGATTCGCATTACGACCAGGTGATGAAGGCGCGCAACCAGGCGGAGACGGCCGCCTCGAAGCTGTACTTCGCCTACTCGACGATCCTGGACCGGGCGGCCTTCGAGGAGTGGCGC
>NZ_DASVSO010000403.1:0-21001 GCF_036388035.1 Archangium sp. | reverse complement strand
CGTCCTCCACCCCCGTACACGCCGCCAAGGCCAGTAGGCCGAGAAGTCCCCATCGCCCCCGCATCGCACGCTCCTTTCCCGCCCGAGGAGATGAGGTGGGGAGGCGCCCGGGCTGGAGCCAGGGGTGGCCAAACTTTCCAGGGATGCCGACGTGCCCGGGTTCACAGAGCCTCGGGCGTTGTGTGGAGCAGCTTCCATCCCGAGCGTTCCCTCATGGACGGACGTCGGACAGGCAAGGGGGGCTTCTCGTGGTAGACAGCCCGGGTGTCCGATTTCGCTCTTCCGCCGGAGCTGCCGCACGAGCCCGAGGTCCTCGTCGAGTCTCCCCGCTGGTCCGTGGTGAAGCGGCGGGCGGATGGGAGCGTGGACTTCATCTCCCCCCTGCCGTGTCCCTACAACTACGGCTGCATCCCCGGGCTGCCATCCGGAGATGGGGATCCGCTGGACGTGGTGGTGCTCGGCCCTCGCCTGCGCCGGGGCGAGCGGGTGCGTGTCCCCGTGGTGGGCGTCATCAAGTTCCTCGACGCGGGGTGCGCCGACCCCAAGGTCATCTGCAGCACCCGGCCCCTGCGGGCGGTGGACCGGGCGGGGCTCGCGGCCTTCTTCCGCACCTACGCCCTCTTCAAGCGCGGCCTGCACCTCGTGCGAGGCCAGGGCGGGGGCGACACGCGCTACCTGGGCTGGCTCGCGGACTTCACGGCGCGGCCAGCATGAAGCGCCGCAGGAGCGCGGGGGGCACGGGGCCAAACGAGAAGAGCTCGTCGTGGAAGGCGGCCTCGTCGAAGCGATTCCCCCGCTCGCGCCGGCAGTCCGCCTCCAACCGCTCGAACTCGAGCGCGCCGAGCAGGTAGGTGATGGCCTGCAGGGGGATGCGCTTGTAGCGCAGCACCTCGCGCCGGGCGTTGGGCTCCGGCATGCAGGCGTGGTGCACGAGGTAGCGCACCGCCTCCTCGTCACTCAGGCGCCGGGTGTGGAGGCCGATGTCCACCACCACGCGCACCGCGCGCAGCGCCCGGGCCACCAGCGCGGTGAGGGCCTCGGGGGCGGAGTAGAAGCCCGCGCGCCGCATCCGCTCCTCGGCGTAGGTGGCGTAGCCCTCGATGTTGAGCATGGGGCCGAAGTGGCCGCGCGCCATGGCCACGTGGTCCGTCACCAGGAGGAAGCGCACCGGGGCCGGGTGCTGGGAGAAGCCGCGCTGCCAGGCGACGCTCTGCAGGAAGTGGCCGGGGATGCCCTCGTGCACCGCGAGCAGCGCCGCCCAGACGGAGGGGTGGGCCGCCGCCATGGGGGCCAGCACGAACCAGCCCACCTTGCGCGAGTCGAGCAGCGGCGCGGGCCAGTTGGTGCCTCGCACGTCCACCATGCCCGGGGGCAGGTACTTCAGGCCCAGCCGGTAGCCGGCGGGCACGTTGAACATGCCCTGCTCGTGGATGAAGAGCTCGGCGCGCTGGATGAGCCCCCGGTAGAAGGGAATGACGTCCTCGTCCCGAGCGGGGTTCTCCGTCTCCAGTTGGGCGAGGAGCGCGCGGGCCTCGGCGAGGTTGGAGAGGGGCGCGCCGAGCTGGCCGGCGAGCTGGACGATGGACGCCTGGGCCCGGGCGAGCACGTCCTCGGCCTGGCGCACCAGCTCCTCGGGCGAGGCGGTGAGGCCGAAGGTGTGCTGGAGCCGCCACCGGTACTCGTCCTCACCGAGCACCACACCCGGGCGCGCGTGGGGCAGCACGCGCTCGCGGAGGAACTGGCGGTGGGTGGCGAAGGCCTCGCGGGCGTCCCAGGAGGCCTGTTGCAGGGCCCGGGACTCGGAGCCCGAGAGCTTCACCTGGTGCGCTCCGGGAAGGGCCGGGAGGTGGTCGAAGTAGCGCACGATGACGGGGAGGTGGTCCTCCTCGAAGTCCTGGACGATGTGGACGTCCGGCACCTCGCCCGTGGCGAGCCCCTCGGCGAGGAGCTGCTCCTGCTGGCGGAGGAAGGTGGGGATGCGCGCGGCCCGGCTGGCGATGGCGGACCAGTCCTCGGCCGTCTCGGCCTGGCCAATCTGGTACTGCAACATCGTGTGCGGGTAGGTCGACAGCTCGACATTCCGCCGGTGGCTGTGCAGGTCCTCGTAGGCGTGGACGTGGAAGCGGGTGACGCCGAGCATCGCCAGCCGATCGAGCTGGGCGTCCGGGGGGAGCGCCTCGGGAGGCAGTTGTTCGAGCTGCGCGAGGACGTCGCGGTGGAAGGCGTACTCGTCGCCGAGCGCGGAAGGGGAGAGGTCCTTCAGCCGATCGTCCAGGTGGTGGAGCCCGAGGGTGGTGGCCTCCTCGGGCTGCGTCTGGAGGTAGCGCGCGAAGAACGCGGCGCGGAGTCGGACGAAGGCGTCGAGGCTGGGCGGAGGGGCCGGGTTCATCACCTCCTGAAGCTAGTCATTGCTCCCGGGAATGGTGAACGTCTCCACTGTGTCGAGCGGACAGAGGGTGACATTGGGACCGATGCGGACCCCGCGCTGGAGAAGGGGTCGCGCGGGGGGGCCCGACAGAGCTTGCCCCCTTGCTTCTGCCCCTGGAATCTCCCGGGCTAGACTGCGCGCATGTCCCCCCCCGCTCCCCCGGATTCCACCGCCTCGTGGCAGGCCAGCGCCCTGCGTCTGCGGGGCCTGCTGCTCGGGATGGGGCTGGTCCTCCTCGTGGCCGAGGTGCTCGGGGCGCTCGGGGTCGGGCACCTGCCGCACCGGGTCTTCGCCGTGCTGCTCGACCAGCCCTTCTTCGCGAGCGCCATCGTGGGGGCGCTGCCGTTGCTGCTCGCCACCCGGCCGTCGCGCAAGACGCTGGTGTGGGTGGTGGCGGGAGGGCTCGAGTTCGCCGTCGCGTGGTGTGTCTTCCTCGGGGAGGCGCGCCTGGTGCCCTTCCTCGTCTTCCTCGGCCTCTTCGCCCTGGGGGCGCTGGCCGTCGGGAGCTTCCGGGGCCCTGTCGAGCGGCGGTGGGAGTCGCGGGCGCGCTTGTTCGAGGCCCTGCTGCTCGCGGGCTTCGTGCCCCTGTTGAGCTTCTTCCTCAGCCTCACCTTCCTGCTGCGCCCCACCACGCTGGACGGGGCGCTCCAGGCCATCGAGGTCTCGCTGGGGTGGGCCCCGGAGCCGGCGCTGTACCGACTCTTCCTGCGCACGCCCTGGCTGGAGCGGCTCTGCGGGCTCGTCTACAGCGCGCTGCCGCTGGTGTTCCCGGTCCTCAGCGCCCTGCGGAGGGAGCCGCCCTCGAGACGACAGGCCTCGCCCCTCGGCGCGTTCCTGGGGGTGGCCGCTGGCGGTTACGTCCTCTACCTGCTCTTCCCCGTGGTGGGCCCCGTCCACGCCTTCGGGGCCGAGCATGCGCGGGGCACGTTCTCCCTGGAGACGCTTCTGGCCACCACCCTGATGCGGGTGGAGTCGCTCGAGCCGCGCAACTGCATGCCCTCGCTGCACACCGCGTGGGCGCTCATCGCCTTCTGGTACACCCGGGGACTGCGCCCGTGGGTGCGAGGGCTCTTCGGAGCCTTCCTCGGGCTGACGCTGCTGGCCACGCTGGGCTTCGGCTTCCACTACACGGTGGACCTGGTGGTGGCGCTGCCCTTCACCCTGGCCGTGCTCGCCCTGGGGACGCCGCTCGCGCCGGAGGCCGCCCACACCCGCGCCCGTGTGCTGGTGGGCTCCCTCACCGCCACGGTCGCATGGCTGCTGGTGCTGCGCTTCGCACCCAAGCTGCTGTGCCTGTCGCCGCTGGGCACGTGGACGGCGTTCGCGCTGACGGTGGCGGGCACGTTGGGGGGGGAGCGGCGCCTCGCGCAAAGCCCGCGTGCCACCGAGCCGGTGCCCGAGGTGGTGGAGGCGCCGGCGCCGGAGGCCGTGCCGGGAGTCCAGACGTGGGCCATCGGGGCCATGTTCTTCCTCTCCGGCTTCGCGGGGCTCTGCTACGAGGTCATCTTCGCCAAGTCCCTGGGACTGGCCTTCGGGAGCACCTCGCGGGCCTCCACGCTCGTGCTGGCGACGTACATGGGAGGCATCGCCCTGGGCTCGTGGCTCGGCGGCCGGTGGGGCGCCCGCGTCTCCAACCCGGTGCGGGCCTATGCGCTCGTGGAGGGGGGCATCGCCCTCTGGTGCGCCATTTCTCCCTTCATGATGGAGGGGGCGCACGCCCTCTACGTGCTCGTCGCGCGGGGGGCGCCTCCGTCCTCGGCGGGCCTCATGCCGTTGCAGGGGTTGTTCGCCCTGGGGCTGCTGCTGCCGCCCACGCTCCTCATGGGCATCTCCATGCCCCTGCTGGCGCGCCATCTCACCGACGCGCGGCAGTCGCTCGGCCGGGCCGTGGGCCTTCTCTATGGCCTCAACACCCTCGGGGCCGCGCTCGGCGCGCTGCTCACGGGCTACGCGCTGCTGCCCGCGTTCGGGGTGCGGCTGTCCACCTGGCTCGCCGTGGGGCTCAACCTCCTGGTGGCGCTCGTGGGCCTGGGGCTCGCCCGAGGGCCTCGGGGGGCACCGGTCGAGGCTCCAGAGGAGGAGCCCGTGGTGGCGCCATCCGCGTCCGCCATTGCCGCGGGCACCCTGGGGCGCGTGGGCCTCGTGCTGCTCGGCGTGGGCGGGGCCGTCACCTTCGCGCTCGAGACGACGTACATCCATCTGCTCGCGGTGGTGGTGGGCAACAGCGCCTATGCGTTCTCGCTGATGGTCTTCGCCTTCCTCGTGGGGCTGGCCTCGGGAGCCGCGCTCGGTCGGCGCTGGCTGGCGAGCACGCGGGCCGTGCTGGAGCGGCTGGCCCTGCTGGAGCTGGTGCTGGCGGCGGTGCTGCTCGCGGGCTCCTTCCTCTGGGCGGCGGTGCCGGGCTACTTCGCGAGCTTTGGTGCCCATCCGCCCGCGCGAGGCTTCGCCGCCCGCGAGTTCGTCCGCTTCGTCGTCTGCTGTCTGGCGATGGTGCCCCCGGCCGTCCTCATCGGCGCCATCTACCCGCTGGCCATGGAGTGCGTGGGCGCGAGCCGGCCCGGGGCGCGCGTGGTCGCCATGGGCCGGGCCGCCGCGCTCAACACGTTGGGCAACATCGTAGGCGCCATCCTGGGCGGAATGGTGCTCGTGGACATGCTGGGCTCGCTGCGCACCCTCCAGCTGCTCGCCGTGGCCTGCCTCCTCTTGGGGGCGGTGCCACTGCTGGCCGCACGGGCCTGGAAGGCCCCGGTGCCTCTCGTCACCGCGGCGCTCGCCCTGGAGTTGCTGGCGCTCCAGCCGGCGTCCCTGGACCTCGATGCGTTGAGCACGGGGGCCAACGTGTACTTCCAGGCCCAGGGCTGGGGCCGGGTGGTCGACCACCGGGAGAGCGTCGAGGGCGGTCTGACGACGATCGCCGAGTCCACGGACCCGGATGGCACGCCGGTCCGCACGATGCTGACCAACGGCAAGTTCCAGGGCGACGACAGCCAGCACCGGGAGATGCGGGCCCAGGTCGCCTTCTCGCTGGTGCCCCTGCTCCACGCGCCCGAGCGCGGGAGCGCGGCCATCATCGGCCTCGGCACTGGCGTCTCCGCGCGCATCGCCAGTGACGCGGGCTTCGAGCACCTGGACGTCGTCGAGCTGAGCCGGGACATGGTGGACATGGCGCGCGAGCACTTCCCGAGCGTCAACGGAGGGGTGCTGGACCGGCCCCGGGTGAAGACGCACGTCACGGACGGGCGCAACTTCCTCCTGCTCTCCGCGCGGGCCTACGACTTCATCGGCATGGAGGTGTCGAGCATCTGGTTCGCGGGGGCCGCCAACCTCTACAACCGGGAGTTCTACGGCATCGCCCGGCGGGCGCTCAGTGAGCGCGGCGTGCTGCAACAGTGGGTGCAGCTCCACCGGCTGTCCCACGAGGACATCCTCTCCGTCATCGCCACGCTGCGCGCGGAGTTCCCCCGCGTGTGGCTCTACGTGGTGGGCAACCAGGGCGTGCTGGTGGCGTGTGCGTGGGACTGCGGGCCGGACTCAGGGACGCTCGCGCGCATCAACCAGACGCCGGCGCTCCAGCCGTTCCTCACCCTCATCGAGTCGAGGGCGGAGGACCTGCTGCGGTCATCGAGGGTGCTGGGCCCCGAGGACGTGGACCGGATGCTCGCCTCCGCCACGGGCTCCGGCCAGCGCCTGGAGGCGCGCGTCTCCACGGACGACAACCTGCTGCTGGAGTACCGCACCCCGCGGGGCAACGTGCGGTCCTACGACGAGTCGTTGAGGGACAACCTCGCCTTCCTGCGCGGGTTCTCACCGCCCGCCCCGAACGTGGACGCCCACTCGTCGATGCCCGAGCCGTAACCGGGCGCGCCTGCCCGCCTGGCCTCCGAGCACCCGTCCACCCGGGGACACGTCGGAGCGGGTAAGGTGGGCCGGACATGCTCGCGCTGCTCCGACTCATCTCCCTGCGACACTTCCTGGGCTCCCCCCTGCGCACCGGCCTCACGGTGCTGGGCGTGGCCGTGGGCGTGGCCACCATGGTGGGGGTGATGTCCATCAACGGCTCGGTGATGGATGCGTTCCGCTCCACGGTGGACGCCATCGCCGGGAAGGCGGACCTCACCGTGGCGGGCGCGGAGACGGGCTTCGAGGAGTCCGTGCTCGAGCGGGTGCGCGCGGTGCCCGGGGTGGCGCATGCCTCGGGGGCCCTGACGGCGATCGTCCCGGTGAAGGGCGCTCCGGGCGAGCGCCTCTATGTCATGGGCGTGGACCTGCTGGATGACGGCCACTTCCGCACCTACGAGGGCGTGGACCGGGACCTCGGCGGGCTCTCGGACGACCTGGAGTTCCTCAACTCGACGGACCGGATGCTCGTCTCGGAGCGCTTCGCGCGCGAGCACGGGTTGAAGGTGGGGGACTCCTTCCAGCTCATCGCCATGAGTGGGCCCCAGGACTTCGTGGTGCACGCCCTCATCCGCGAGGCGGGGCCGGTGAAGGCCTTCGGCGGCTCGGTGGGGGTGATGGACGTGGCCTCGGCGCAGGCGGCCTTCGGACGCGACCGGGTGCTGGACCGCATCGACGTGGCGGTGGACCCGGCGGTGGGCGTGGAGGCCGTGCAGGAGCGCCTGCGAGCGGTGCTGGGGGGCGGCTTCGCGGTGGAGCGTCCGTCGCGCCGCGGGGGGACGGTGGCCACCATGGTGCGCAGCTTCCAGATGGGGCTGAACCTGGGCTCCGGGGTGGCGCTGCTGGTGGGGGTGTTCCTCGTCTACAACACCATCGCCATCAGCGTGGTGCAGCGGCGGCGGGAGATTGGGACGCTGCGCGCGCTGGGGGCCACGCGCCTGCGCATCCGCGCCCTCTTCACGCTGGAGGCGCTGGTGCTGGGTGGCTGTGGCACGGTGCTGGGACTGCCGCTGGGCGTGCTCATCGGCCGAGGCGCCATCGGCTGGGTGTCCGGGGCCATCTCCAGCCTCTACGTGCAGGTGAACGCGAAGGACGTGACGGTGGGCCCGCTGGAGCTGGGGCTGGGCGTGGCGCTTGGGGTGCTGGGCAGTGGCTTCGCGGCCCTGCGTCCGGCACTGGTGGCCTCGAGCGTGCCGCCGGTGGAGGCGCTGCGCCGGGACGCGGCCCAGGGGGCGGAGGTGCGGATGCGCTCGCTGCCCACGGTGCTCGGGGTGGCGTGCCTGCTGCTCGTCTACCCGGCCACGTGGCTGCCGACGCCGCTGGAGAACCTGCCCGTGGGCGGCTACCTCTCCATCTTCCTCGTGCTCATGGGGGCCACGCTGCTCGCCCCGCTGGCGCTGCGCGGGCTGTGGCGCCTCTACCAGCGCCCGGGCGAGGCGCTGCTCGGCGTGAGCGGCCGGCTGGCGGCGGACAACTTCGCCCGTGCCCCCGGACGCACGGCGGTGCCGGTGTCCGCGTTGGCCATTGGCGTGGCCATGTCGGTGTGCCTCGCGGGCTTCGTGGGCTCCTTCCAGGCTGCCTCGCACCGGTGGCTGGACCAGTCGGTGCCGGCGGACCTCTTCATCACCTCGGCGGCCCGCATCGCCGGCAGCCGCAACCAGCCCATGGCGCCGGAGCTGGCCGAGGAGCTCGCGGCGCTGCCCGGAGTGGCGCAGGTGGACCGGGTGCGTGTGCTGCCGCATGACGTGCTCGGCCTGCGCGCCTACGTCATCTCCCTCATCCCCGAAATCTACGAGCGCTACGGGCGGCCCGAGCTCCTCGAGGGGCGCCTGCCCACGCGCGAGGAGCGGCTGGCAGGGCGCGTCACCGTCTCGGAGAACCTCTCGCGCCGGAGAAACCTCCACGTGGAGGACTCCTTCGAAATGTCCACGCCCACGGGCGCGCGCACCTACACGGTGGCCGCCGTCGCGGTGGACTACACCTCGGACCAGGGCGTCGTCTTCCTCTCGCGCGAGGTGTACCAGGCCCACTTCCAGGACGACCGGGTGGACACCTTCGAGCTGTACCTGTCGGACCGCACGCGGCTGGACGAGCTGCGCCGCACCATCACCGAGCGCTGGGGCGAGCGCCACCAGCTCTACGTGTTGAGTAACGCCGACCTGCGCCAGGAGGCCACCGAGCTGATCGACGATGCCTTCGCCGTCTCCTACGCCATGGAGGTGGTGGCGGTGCTGCTGGCGCTGCTGGGGGTGGTCAACACGCTGCTGGCGGCGGTGCTGGACCGGACGCGGGAGATTGGCCTGCTGCGAGCGGTGGGCGCGAGCCGGTCCCACATCGTCCGACTCTTCGTGGGGGAGGCGGCCTTCATCGGCCTGTCCGGGGGGCTCATGGGCGCGCTGGCGGGCCTGTGGATGGGCGTCCTGGTCACCGAGGTGGTAGGAGGCCAGGCCACGGGTTGGAGTTTCGCCTATATTTTTCCCACCCGGCTGGCGCTGACGATGGGGGTTGCATCTACCCTGTGCGCCATCCTGGCCGGGCTGTATCCTGCGCGGCGAGCGGCCACCTTGAACGTGGTGGAAGCGCTCGCCTACGAGTGAATTCCATGGTCGCCAACCCGCAGAAGCCCTTCCACATCCTCCTGGTCGAGGACGAGCCCGTCATCCGCGAGCTCGTGCGTTCCATGTTGAGCGACGGGGCCGTGGAGGTGGTGTGCGCGGCCAACGGCATCGAGGGCCTGAAGCTGGCCAAGAGCCGCCCCTTCCAGCTCGTGCTGATGGACGTGGTGCTGCCGCAGCTCGATGGCATCTCGGTGTGCCGGATGCTCAAGAGCGATCCGACGACGTCGAAGGTGCCTGTCTACATGCTCACCGCCAAGTCCAAGAAGTCAGACATGGAGAGCGCGACGCTGGCGGGAGCGGACGGCTACATCCAGAAGCCCTTCAAGGGCGCGGAGCTGATGGCGCTGGTGGATCGGCTGCGCAAGGCCGCCTGAGGCGTCGAGGCCCGGGGTGACCCGGCAATCCGCTCAGGGCAGGCGCGGGTGGAGGTAGCGCGCCAGCAGCAACATGTGGTCCCAGTCCAGGTTGTCGAACTCGAGCGCCACGCCGAGCGCCTCACGGCGGACGATGGTGCACGTGGTGGTGATGTCGGCGATCCGGGGCAGGGGAATCGTCAAGGTGAGCTGCTTGACCGAGTCCGCGGGGTGGCCGTGCAGGAACAGGCCGGCCATGGACAGGTCGCGCGCCTTGGTGAGCACGATGCGCTCGCCGAGGTGGACCTTGACCATCCAATTGGCCTCCACGCGGGGGTGGTAGCGCCCGGCGGGACGGGTGGGGGCGTTGGACGGCGTCATGGGTCAGCTCCTCGGGGTGCGACAGGGGACTACCACTCTGAAGCAGCCTGGAGGGGGCGCAACTTTTCGTCCGAGGCCGTCCACCCCACCGTCCACCTGCGCGGACGTGCGCTCCGCGGCGTGGAGGGTGGGGCGGGGAGCGGCTGCGCCAAGTGCCCGAGATGACTCGGCCCGGCGGCTGGCACGCCGGCTGAAGAAGCCCCAGCGCGAGACCCAGGCGCAGGAGGCTTCAACATGGAAAACGGTAATCGGATTGGCTCGCTGTCCATCACCCCCACCGTGGCGCGGCAGACGCCGCAGAACGACTTCGGCACGGTGTTCGCGCGCACGGCGCAGGAGGTGGTGAGGTCGGGAGCCGGGGTGGTGGCGTCGCTGGTGCCGGGAGGCTCGGCGGTGAGCGCGGCGGTGTCGAGCGTCAGCTCGGTGGTGTCGGGGGCGACGTCGTCCATCCGGAGTGCCTCGGCGGTGCCGACGCCCGGAGGCGTGGGCGGCGCGGGTGGGGCGGGGAACCTGACGGGCACCACGGGCAAGGGGGAGCAGTGGGACCTGCTCGCGGCCCAGAAGGAGATGCAGGCCGAGGGGGCGAAGATGAACCTGGCCTACATGAACCTGCAGAACGAGATGCAGGCGGAGAGCCGCGCGCACAACGCCATCTCCAACATCATGAAGGTCCGCCACGACTCGGCCAAAGCGGCCATCAACAACATCCGATAGGGGCGGCGAGCCATGGCCATCGACAAGGTGGGGGCGATTGGCGGGGCGGGAGCAACGCCCGCGCTGGAGCCCTCGGGGAAGGCGCGGTTCGGCGAGGTGCTGGAGGGGGTGAAGGGGCAGGCGAAGCAGCCGGGGCCCCAGGTCGCCACCGAGGGCTCGCCGAGGCCGGCACCGGCGGAGCGGACGGAGGCGCCGCGCGGGACGTGCAAGGCGGAGGGCGTGGAGCGCGCGTCGGCGGGGACTTCCGAGGTCCAGGCCGGGGGGCAGGTGGACTCGGTGCAGTCCGCGCGCTCGCAGCAGGCGGTGCGGATGCTGGACCGCGTGAGCGAGGCGCAGAAGCGGCTGGACCACGTGCTGGAGCTGGCCCAGTCCGGCAAGTCATTCACGCCCAACGAGCTGATTGCCCTCCAGGCCCACGTGTACCGGGCGAGCCAGGAGCTCGATCTCGCCGGCAAGGTCGTCGAGAAGGCGACCGGCGGCATCAAGCAGGTGTTGCAGACCCAGGTGTGAGGAGTTCCCATGTTCTTCCGACGCTGTCTCTTCGTCCTGCTCCTGTGTGCCACCGGGTGCCGGGAGCGCATCCAACACGGCCTGGACGAGCGCCAGGCCAACGAGTTGCAGACGGTGCTCGTCGAGCGAGGGCTCGACGCGCGCAAGGTGCCCGAGGCGGGCAAGAAGCCCACGTGGGCCATCGAGGTGAGCGAGGAGCAGTCCTCGGACGCGGTGCGGATCCTCGCGGAGCTGGGGCTGCCGAGGCCCGCCGCCGACGAGGGCTGTGACGTCTTCGGCGGGAGCGGGTTGGTGCGCACGCCGGTGGAGGAGCAGCTCTGCCGGGTGCGGGTGATGGAGCGGGGCCTGGAGACGACGCTCCAGACGGTGGAGGGGGTCATCCTCGCGCGGGTGCACCTGGTGGTGCCTCCGCCGCCGAGGCCCGGGCAGCAGGCGGTGCCCTCGAAGGCCTCGGCGATGCTGCGCGTGGCGCCGGGCCATGCGGAGCAGATCAAGGGCTCGCGGGAGATGCTGCGCTCGCTCATCGCGGGAGGTGTGGAGGGGCTCTCCGCCGAGTCGGTGTCGCTGATGGTGGACGAGGTGTCCACGCGGGTGGTGGCCCCCACGCCGGCCACCTCTCCGCTGACGCGGCTGCGGGTGCTGCTGGCGGTGCTGGCCCTGTTCGTCACGGGGCTGTCGGTGGGGCTGATCCTGATGACGCTGCGCCTGCGGCACTACCGCGCCAAGGCGGAGGAGAGGCCCGCTGCCCCGCCGGCGCCCGCGCGACCCGTGGTGACCCCCGGGCCCGCGCGCAAGGTGGCGTGAGCCTTCGGAGGGGTGAGCCATGGAGGTGACACGCATCACCCGGATGCCACGCCCCGGGGCGAAGACGCAGGAGCAGGTGCAGACAGTGGTGGTCCGGGCTCCGACGCGTCCGGAGCCGACGAGGCCCCCACCTTCGACCTCCCTGCCCCTGGAGCGGATTGCCCTGGTGGCCCTGGTCTTCGGGAAGGGGCAGGCGAAGGAACTGCTCGACGGCTTGAGGGAGCCCGAGGCACGGCAGGCGAAGGCGCTCCTGGAGGGGTTCGCCGCGCTCTCCTCGGCACAGAGGCAGGCGCGGGTGGCGGTGGAGTTCGGCGTGCGGCCGGATGCCGCGGTGCGACTGAAGTCGGTGATGGAGGAAGTACCGGAGGTGCTGCGGCGGGAGCTTTTCCGGAGGCTGCCGCCCTACCACCGGAGCCTCTTTCCGGAGCGCCGGGTGGAGCCGCCCGACGCGGCGGCGACCCCGGCGGTGTGCGCGCTGGCCGAGCGGCTCATCCGAGAAGCCACGCGCTGAGACCCCCCGTCCCGGTCTCGGACTCCCCCTGACATCCAACCCCTCGATTTCGCATGCGCGGCCGTTGGCATCGGCCGTGAACAGGAGCGGCTCGTCCGCAGCACGGAGCGAACCATGCAAAGTCCTCTTGAAGATCCCCCCCGGTCCACGACGTTGAAGCCGATGCGGCTGCGCCGGCTCGGCACACGCCGGCTGTCGCGCGCCCACATGACCCTGAACGAGCGGCCGCGAGTCGTACGCCTCGCGAGGCAGGCGCTCCAACTGGTGTGCGACTCGCTCGGCAAGGAGCTGGGGTGTCCCGTCCGGGCGGAGGCACGGCTGCTGGAGGCGGTGGTGATGCCGGCGACGGGGCTGGCGCACACGGCGGCCTTCGCCTTGGTGGACCTGTCGGCCGCGGGAGGGACGGCGGTGCTGGAGTTGGAGCCGCCGGTGCTCTTCGCGGCGCTGGAGCGCCTGGCCGGAGCGGGGACGAAGCCCGGCCCCCTCACGGGGCTGACGCGGCTGGAGGAGGCCTCCTTCGCCTTCCTGGGCCTGTCGGCGCTGTATGCGCTGCGCGGGCAGGACGAGTTGCAGCGACGGTTCGGCCCGCGCCTGACGGGGGTGACGATGAATCGCACGGAGGCGCTGGCCCGCCTCGATGCCCGGCAGCGTCACCTGGGCGTGGAGCTGACGGTGTCGGTGGGAGGGACGACGGCGGGTGGGAGGCTGCTGCTGCCCGCGGTGGTCCTCGAGGGGGCACTGAAGGACCTCCCGGCGGAGCACGACCCGGAGATTGCCCCTGAGGTGCTGGCGGCGCGGTTGGGAGCGCGCTGCTTCATGGGGCACACGTCGCTGCCGCGCGAGGCGCTGGCGTCTCTGGCGATAGGGGATGTCGTCCTCTTCGAGGGGGTGCGCCGGGAGGGAGAGCGGCTGCTCGGGATGGGGCTCCTCGTGCTGCGGGGCTTCGAGCTGGCCGGTGACTTCGGCCCCGAGGGTTTCTCGCTGAACCGCGCGCACAGGCGCGGACTTTTCCAGGAGTCGGACATGGCGAACGTGAACGAGCGGAGCGAGGGGATGCCCCCGCTGCCGGTGGACGTGGAGATCGAGCTGACGCGGCTGTCGTTGTCGCTCTCGGAGCTGGCGGGGCTCAAGCCGGGGGCGCTGCTGCCGCTGCGCATCAACGCGAGCGAGCCGGTGCTGCTGCGCGTGGGGGACCGGGTGGTGGCGAGGGCGGAGCTCGTGGACATCGAAGGAGAGGTGGGGGCCCGCATCCTCACCCTGGTTCCGTGAGCGCGCCCATGGGGACCGTGCTCGATTCCACGTCTCCGAGGACCAGGCTCCTCCTGGCGTGTGGCCTCATCCTGGGATTGGCCGCGCTCGCGCCGCTCGGGGGCATGTCGGCGACGTCGGTGGCCCGGGGGTTGTTGGGGGCGGCGGCGCTGGCGGGCCTCGGCGGGTGGCTGGTGCGACGTGGCCGGGCCGAGTCCCGCTTCACGCTCACCGAGCGCATGCGGGTGGTGTCCCGGACGGGCCTGTCCCAGCGCTGCGGCCTGGCACTGGTGGAGGTGGATGGGGGCCGCTACCTCGTGGCCTATGGGGACTCCTTCGCGGAGATCCGCCGGGCGCGGGCTCCCAAGCGAGTGAAGACGCGGACCCAGCGCGCGGTGGCTCACCTGCCCGCGAAGGAGACCCTGTCATGAGCCGCGGGTTGCTCGTCCTGAGCGTCCTCATGCCGGGGCTGGCCTCGGCGGTGGAGCCGTCGTTCTCCCAGCTGTCCTTCGCTGGCAGCCCGCTGTCGATGATGGGGATGCTGGCGCTGATGTCGCTGCTGCCCTTCGCGGTGCTGATGCTGACCAGCTTCTCGAAGATCGCCGTGGTGCTGTCGCTGGCGCGCTCGGCGATGGGGACGCAGCAGGCGCCGCCCACGATCGTCCTCACCGGGCTCGCCGCGGTGCTGACGGGGCACATCATGGCGCCGGTGATGGAGCGCATGTACGACGTGGGGCAGGTGGTCTACGAGGACACCCACTCCGGTGCGCAGATCCTCAGCGCCGCGGGCAAGGTGACCGAGCCCCTGCGTGGCTTCCTCGTGAAGCATGGCAGTGCGGAGGAGCGGGCCCGCTTCCTGGACCTCGCGCGCGAGCTGCGGCCGCCGGAGGAGGCCGAGCAGGTCCACGAGGAGGACCTCTTCGTGGTCATCCCGGCGTTCGTCATCACCGAGCTGAAGGAGGCGTTCCAGATCGGCTTCCTCGTCTTCCTCCCGTTCCTGGTGCTGGACATGGTCATCGCCAACGTCCTGCTCGCCCTCGGGATGCAGTCGCTGTCTCCGAGCCAGGTGAGCCTGCCCTTCAAGATCCTCCTCTTCGTCGCCGTGGACGGCTGGTCGCTGCTCGCCCGCGGCCTGATCCTCGGCTACCGGTGATGCCATGACCCATGACGTCCTGCTCTCCCTCGGCCGAGAGGCGCTGCTCCTGATGGTCCTCGCCTCCCTGCCGCCCGTCGGGGCCAGCCTGGTGGTGGGCTTCCTGATGAGCCTCTTCCAGGCCACCACGCAGCTCCAGGAGAGCACCCTCACGGTGGTGCCCAAGCTGTGTGCGGCGGTGCTGGCGCTGGTGCTGGCCGGGCCGTGGATCGCCGGCCAGCTCACCCTGTTCGCACATCAAGTCCTGATGGTCATCGCGGAGGTGGGGGGATGAATCCCGAGCTCCTCGGCGCGCAGTTCGACCTGCTGGGGCCGAGTGTGGTGGCGGTGGCCCTGTGCTCCGCGCGCCTGCTGCCGGTGGCCTTCCTCTGCCCGCTGCTCGGAGGCCAGGCGGCTCCGACGACGGTGAAGCTCGCCCTGGTGCTGAGCCTCGCGCTCTTCCTGCACCATGGGGCGGGAGTGGCCCTGCCGACGCCCGTGGAGACGCCGCTGCAACTGGCCGCGCTGGCGATGAAGGAGCTCACCTACGGCACCTCCGTGGGGCTGGTGGCGGCGCTGCCCTTCGATGCGGCGCGGATGGGCGGGCGCTTCATCGACCTCTTTCGAGGCACCTCGGCGGAGGCGAGCCTGCCCGTGGCCGGGACGCGCGAGTCGGCCACGGGGGACGCGCTCTACCAGCTCCTCGTCGGGCTGGTGGTGACGGGCGGCTTGATGCCCGTCGTCCTCTCGGGGTTGGTGCGTGGCTTCGGGTGGGTGCGGCTCGGCGCGTATGTGCCCACCGAAGCGGCGGTGATGCACGTGGTGGGGCTCGCAGGGGGGGCGATGGCCACGGGCCTCGCGGTGGGGGCGCCTGTCGCGGCGGCGGTGATGGCGGTGGACTGCCTGCTGGGCATGGTGTCGCGCGCCGCGCCCCAGGTGAACCTCCAGGAGGTGGGCGCACCCCTGCGCATCCTCGCCGGAGGGGCGTTGCTGTGGCTCGGCGTGGGCATCCTCTGTGAGCGACTGCTCACGAGCTTCCTCTCGGTGGACGCCGCGTTGCTGCGGCTGGGGGAGGTGGCGCGATGAGCGAGAAGACGGAACAACCCTCGGCGAAGCGCCTGCGCGACGCACGCCGGAAGGGGCAGATTCCCCGCAGCCGGCTCCTCTCCTCCAGCGCGGTGACGCTCGGGGGCGTGCTCGGCCTCACCGCTTCAGCGGGCGCGGGCTTCGCGCGGCTGAAGGACTGGACGGCCCGGCTGATGCTCTACCAGGAGCCCACCGGGGCCTTGGAGGAGACGGGGCGGATGATGGCGCTCCTGGCGGCTCCCGCGCTCGGGGGTGCACTGCTGGCGTCCCTGGGGGTGTCCGTGGCCATGGTGGGCTTCGAGCTGAACGCGGACCATGTGATGCCGAAGCTCGAGCGCATCAATCCCGCGGAGGGCTTGAAGAAGCTCTTCAGCGTGAAGCCGCTCATCGAGGTGGGCAAGGCGCTGCTCGTGGCCGCGGTGGTGGTGTGGCTCGTCTGGAGCGCGGCCGTGGAGGCCGGACCGGACGTCCTCCGCACGGCGTGGCTGGAGGGGACGCTGGGGCTGGAGCATGTCGTGGGACGGCTCGAGCCGCTCGTCACCCGGCTCGCGTGTGTCCTGGTGGTGCTGGGCGTGGGGGACTACGCGCTCGCGCGTCGGCGTCACGTGAAGGACCTGATGATGACGCGCGAGGAGGTGAAGCGGGAGCACAAGGAGAGCGAGGGCGATCCGCATCACAAGAGCCAACGCAAGGCACTGCACCGCCAGTTGGCGGCGGGAGGCCCGGCACGCGGAGTGCAGAAGGCGAGTGTCGTGGTCGTCAACCCTACGCACATCGCGGTCGCGCTCCGCTACACCACGCAAGAGTGTGAGGCGCCCTACCTCGTCGCCAAGGGGCGCGAGGTGGACGCTCTCGCACTGCGGCGCGAGGCCGAACGCCTCGGAATCCCGGTGGTCCGGGACGTGCCGCTGGCGCGCAGCCTCGTCCATTACGACGTCGGGGAGGAGATCCCCGAGGAGCTGTACCAGGCCGCCGCGGCGGTCCTCCGGGTCGCGCAGGAGTCGCAGGACGTGGACGACCATCCACGGAGGAAGACGTCATGAACCAACTGGTGAAGATTCTCCTGAGGGCTCGGAAGTCCTCGGATGTGGTGCTCGCGGTAGCGATGGCCGCGGTGCTCGGTGCGCTCATCATCCCGCTGCCTCCCTGGCTGCTGGACCTGGGGCTGGCCATCAACCTGGCGGCGGCGGTGGCGCTGCTGGTGGCGGCGCTCTACGCCCGGGATGCGCTGAAGGTGACGTCCTTCCCGACGCTGCTGCTCTTCACCACGCTCTTCCGGCTCGCGCTCAACGTGTCGTCCACGCGGCTGGCGCTCGCGGAGGGGCACGCGGGGGAGATCATCCAGGCGTTTGGTGAGTTCGTGGTGCGGGGTGACTACGTCGTCGGCGCGGTCATCTTCGCCATCCTCACGCTGGTGCAATTCCTCGTGGTGGCGAAGGGCGCCGAGCGCGTGGCCGAGGTCTCCGCGCGCTTCACCCTGGACGCGATGCCGGGCAAGCAGATGTCCATCGACGCGGACCTGCGCGCGGGCGCCATTGACCAGGCGCAGGCCCGCCGTCGGCGACGCAACCTGGAGCGCGAGTCCCAGATGTTCGGCGCCATGGATGGCGCGATGAAGTTCGTGAAGGGGGATGTCATCGCCGGCCTGGTCATCGTCGCGGTGAACCTCCTGGGCGGCATCTGCATCGGCGTCCTGCAGAACGGGATGACGCTGGCCGAGGCGGCCTCCACCTACGCCCTCATCTCCATCGGTGATGGTCTGGTGTCGCAGATTCCCTCGCTGTGCATCGCCGTGGCGGCGGGCCTCGTCGTCACGCGCGTGGCCTCCGAGAAGGAGGATGACTCGCTCGGCTCGGAGATCGGCGCGCAGCTCTTTGGCGAGGCCAAGGCGCTCTGGGTGGTGGCCGGGCTCTGCGTGGCCCTCGCCGCGATGCCGGGGATGCCGCTCCTGACGTTCCTCGGGTTGGGCGCGGCCCTGGGTGGACTCGCGCATGGCCTCGAGTACGTGAAGGCCGCCGCCAAGGAAGAAGACGCCGCCGCGGCCCAGGCGGAGGGCAAGCCCGAGGCGGGCGTCGCCGCTCCAACTGGGCCGGGGGCACCCCCGGAGAGCACGGTGGCTCCAGTGGGCGTGGCTCCGCTGACGTTGGACCTCGCGCCGGACCTCACCCCGATGGCACAGGAGCAGGGAGGTGCCTTCGTGCACCAGATGCTCAACCGGGTGCGGGACGAGGTCTTCTACGAGCTCGGCGTGCGCGTCCCGGGCATCCGGGTCCGGACCGAGGCCGCGTACCTGTCAGCGGGCACCTACCGCATTCTCGTGGACGAGGTGCCCGCGGGGATGGGGCAGGTGGTGCCCGGGGCGCTCTACGCGCTGGCACAGCCGGAGGAGCTGGCCTTCCTGGAGCTGAAGGCGGAGCCCGTGGTGGACCCGTCCACCGGCAAGCCCATCAGCCGCGTGTCGGAGGAGGGACGCGCGCGCCTGGAGATGGCTCAGGTCGGGGTGCGGCGCCCGGGAGAGCTCATCGCCGAGCACCTGCGGAGCCTTGTCCGGGCCCGCGCTGCGGGACTCCTGGGTCTCCAGGAGGTGCAGGGGCTGCTGGACGGGCTCGAGTCGCAGGCGCCCACGCTGGTGAAGGAGGCGCTCCAGAAGGTCCCGCTGCCGCTGCTCACCGAGGTGCTGCGCAAGCTCGTGGAGGAGCAGGTGAGCATCCGGAACCTGCGTGCCATCCTCGAGGCGCTGGTGGCGCCCACCACCGAGGGGGATGCCACGGCCCTGGCCGAGCGCTGCCGTCAGGCGCTCTACCGCTACCTGAGCCACAAGTTCGCCCCGTCCGGGCCGCTCTTCGCCTACCTCGTGGATCCGGAGATCGAGGAGACGCTGCGCTCCTCGGGACCTCGCGGGCCGGCGCCCTCGCCCGAGCGGGTGGTGGAGATCCTGGAGGGGGTGAAGCGCGTCGCCACGGGGGGCGGGCAGACCGTGCTGCTCACCGCGCCGGATGTCCGGCGGACCCTGCGCAAGCTGTGCGAGGGCGCCTTTCCGGACGTCGCGGTGCTCACCTACGGCGAACTGGACATGAACCTGCAGATCCGCCCGCTGGGGCGGCTGTCACCCGTGCCCATGGGGCGCTGAGCGGCGGCTAGTAGTTGGTGCCGCTGCCGCTCTTGGGATCGAAGGAGATGTCGGACTGAGGCGTCTGGGGCGCGGGCCGGTTGACCCGGTCGCGCAGCTCCTTGCCCGTGCGGAAGAGCAGGCCCCGCTTGGGCTTCACGGGGATGATCTGCCCCGTCTTGGGATTACGGCCCTGGTAGCCCTGGTAGTTCTTCACATGGAAGGCGCCCAGGCCGCGGATCTCGATGTTCTCCCCGCGGCAGAGCGCCTCCTTCATGGACTCGAAGATCGTCTCGACCGTGGCCTCGGCCTGTTTCTGGGTCATCCCCTTCTTGCCGACGAGGACGTTGATCAGATCGGACTTGAGCATCGCTCGCTCCCGCAAACCGCGTAACCCCTCGGAAACAGGGCGCGTGGCCCGTGGTCGAATCCCGAAAAGATAACAGAACGAATCCCACGCGCAAGCCACGAGGGCGGCCAACCTCCCAGAAACGTTACGGATTTCCGCTTCCCGTCACGGCCGGGCCTGGGACTGGGGCCGCGGCGGCCTCCGTCTCCACCGTCGCGAGCCCGGGGCGCACCAGGATGGCGAGGTCCAGCCACCGGGTCCGGCGCAGCACGTCGAGGCCGGAGCGGTCCGCCTCGCTGAAGAAGGCGTCCACCGGCTCGAAGCCGGGGGCTCGGGGGGTGTTGGGCGCCGCGGGCTCGGAGGGGTTGTAGACGCCGTGGACCGCGAGCGTCACGTCGGCCAGCGTCAGCTCGGCCGGTGGGCGGGCCGGCAGGATGCCTCCGCGTCGATGGCGCTCGATGAGGCCCGCCCGCTCCATGTCGTCCACCACCTCGTGGACGAGCGACTCGGCGACCCGGAGGCGCAGGGCCAGGTCTCGGGGCAGCGGAGGCGTCCCTCCGTCGAACCACACCAGCGACGTCTCCTGCGCTATCCGCGCGCCCACCAGATCTCTCGCCCGGGGGTGGGCCCCGAAGGCCCACAGCGAGTCCCGGAAGGTGGCGTGCTCCACCACGTAGGAGAGCCGGGCGCCAATGAGGATGAGGAGCCAGTCCACGTACAGCCACGCGAGGAACATGGGCAGGGCGCCCAGCGAGGCGTAGAGCGGGTTGTGGCGGAAGCTGTACGCGGCGGCCCCCGTGTACACCTGCCGCGCGATGTGCCACGCCGCGCCCGCCACCAGTCCGCCCGCCAGTGCCGAGCGGAGGCGCAGGTGCGTGTTGGGCGTCACGTAGTAGAGCAGGGTGAGCCCTCCCACCGCCGAGAGGGGAGACAGGGCGCCGAACAGCAGCTCGAAGAGGCCCAGGACGAAGGGGGTGTGGGTGCCCTCGAGGAAGGAGCGCACCACGCCCGTCCCCGCGAACGACATGGCCAGCATCAGCGGCCCCAGCAGCAGCAGCCCCGCGTAGGTGAGGGTGCGGACCAGCCAGGGGCGTTGGTTCTTCACGCCCCAGATCTCGTTCAGCGAGACGTCGATGTTCTGCAGCAGCGAGCCCGCCGAGAGGAGCAGACCGAGGAAGCCCGCGCTCCCGATGGCCGTCGTGTGGCCCGGCTCCAGGAAGCGCTCGAGGAAGGCCGCCGACTCCTCGCGCACGCCGGGGGCGAGCACCGCGAAGATGAGCTCCCGGAGGCGCTCCTGGAAGGCCTGTTGGTGGTAGGCCCCCAGCAGTGCCAGCACCACCGTCAGCAGGGGAATCAGCGAGAAGACGCTGATGTAGGTGAGCGCCGCGGCCCTCAGGCGGATGTTCTCGCCCTGGAAGCCTCGCGCCAGGGTGCGCACCGCCAGCACCGTGTCCGCCGCGAACCGGCCGGTCCGCGTCCGCGACAGCGGGGCCCAGGTGCGATGGGCCCACTCGAGTGCGTGGGCCCGCAGTCGCTGAAGAAAGAGGGGGGAGAAGGACCGCATCCGGTGGGCCCAGGCTAGCCAATGCCAGGGAGGCTCGGCCAGTGGGGGAGGGTGATTGGGTCCGTCACCCCCCCTCCCGGGGCCCTCTCAGTCGAGAGAGGGCCGGCCGTGTTCAGCTATTGCCGCCGGACTCGTTGCCGCCGCCCGAGGACGTCGGTGGGGTGCCGCCGGTGGACTGCGCCTGCTCGCCACCACCGGACTGAGCCTGCTGTTGCTGCTGCTGGGGCTGCTGTCCTCCACGCCCCTCGCGCTGCTCAGGCCGACGCTGCTCGCCGCCACCCCGGTTGCGGTCCCGGT
>NZ_DASVSO010000402.1:0-4213 GCF_036388035.1 Archangium sp. | reverse complement strand
ACGTCGTGCTCGCCCGAGGAGTAGCGCGCCGTCTTCACGTCCTCGGCCAGCTTCTCCTGCACCTCCTCGGCCCGGATGGAGCCCTCCGAGCGCAGCGTGGCGAACCGGGGCGAGCTCCGGAGTGCGCGCTCCTGGGCGGCTCGCACCTCGTCGGAGGGCGCGTCCCCGAGTGCGTAGAACACTGGCGCCTTCGTGCCCGCGGGCAGGGCGAACACCAGGTCGCTCGGCGTCATCGCGCAGTCCAGCTCCGCGAAGGCCCATGCCCGGCCACAGCCCGGCTCCGTGGGCAGCGGCTCCTGCTGGGCGTAGCTGAAGTGGGGCACGCCCCGGTTGAGCCACGCGAACCCCGCCACCTCGCACCCGGACTGCACCAGCCCGTTCGCCCCATAGAGGTCGACGACATCCCCCACGGTGAAACGGCCGGTGGGGTCCTTCTCGGCCGGGGCCCTCCACAGGCGCCGGCCCTCGTCCACGGGCTCGAGCCCCTCGTTGCCGGCGTCCTCCCCCAGCAGCATGAAGGTGCGCCCGGCATGCACCTCCACGAAGCGCGGCTCCACCTCGGGCTTCCGGGCCCCGACGCGCGCGACGGCGGCCTCGGCCTCGGCGCGACAGGTGGCCTCCTTGCGCTCCCGCTCGGAGTCCAGCGGCCCGGCGTTCTTCACGTAGCCCTCCACCCCCGCCTCCGCCAGCCGCTGACGGAAGCCCTCCGCCGCCGCCTTGTCCGCGAAGGCCTTCGCCACCACCACCTCCAGGCACGGCCGCAGGTTGCGGAAGGCGGTGGAGGACAGCCGGGCCGGCTCCGCGGGCAGCCCCGACTTCTTCAGCGCCTCCAGGGCCTCGGCCCCCTGCCCCGGGGTGGGCGAGGAGTGGAGGATGACCAGCCAGCTCCTCGCGTACCGCGCCTCGGGTGGGGGAGGAGCCACACCCGGAGTGGAGGCATCCGGCGCCGCGGCGGCCGCGACGGGGGCGGGCTCGGAGGAGCCACAGCCCCGGAAGCCCTGGCATCCCGACACGGCCAGCAGGAGCACGAGGAACAGGCGCGGCAGTCGACGCATACGAGATGTTGTATCAGTAGACTCGCGCCATGTCCGACACCGAGACCCGCCCCACCCAGGAGCAGCTCGACACCTACGCCGAGCACTTCAACCAGAGCCAGACGATGCGCTTGTTCGGCTTGAAGTTGAGCTTCCCCCGGGGCGAGAAGGTCGTCGTCACCCTCCCCGAGGTGCGCACCGAGCACCGCGGAGGCCTGGGCACCGCCGCCGTCAACGGGGGGGTCATCGCCGCCATGTTCGACTACGCCATCGGCTGCACGCCCGCCCTGAAGGACCCCACCCGTCGCGCCGCCACCATGCAGCTCTCCCTGAGCTTCGAGCGGCCCGTGCGGGGAGACGTCGTGCGCGCCGAGGCCACCATCGACTCGGCCGGCTCCTCCACCCTCTTCGCCTCCGCCCGGATGTATGACGCACAGGGACAGGTGTGTGCCCGCTGCCAGGGGGTGGTCAAGCTGTCCCAGATGAAGTGGGCCTCGGGGCAGAGCCCCGCCATCAACTGAGCCCCCCCTCCGATATGTCCACCGGCACCGGACGTTTCCCTGGCACCGGGGAGCAGCGAGACCCTGGCGGGCCCTCGGACTCTCGGGAAGGCACGATGGGTGTGGCCTTGGTGCAACCAGTGCGGAGCGTGGTGCGACAGCGGGAGGAGAACACGCGACCGGGGGGGAGCGTGCGGGAGGACGAGGTCGAGCTCGCACAGCGCGCCCTGAACGGGGAGCGTGCCGCCTGGGAGGTCCTCATCTCCCGCTACCATCACCGCGTGGTGGTCTCGCTGCTCGCCCGGGGGGTCCGGGCGGATCGGGCCCAGGAGATTGCCCAGGAGACGTGGGTGCGGCTCATCCACCAGCAGCAGAAGGGGCTGCTGCCCGAGCTGCGCCTGCCCAACCTCGCCCTCACCCAGGCGGCGTTCCTCGCGGCGGACGAGGGGCGCCGGGCCCGCCGGGAGTCCGTGGCGGGCAGCGTGGAGGAGCTCCCCGAGGCCCACCAACCGGTGGACCCCTCGGTCTCCGCCGAGCGGCGGTTGTTGTCCGAGGAGCAGCTCGCCCGGGCCCAGACGGCCCTGAAGCAGTGCTCGACGAGCGCCCAGCGGGTCTTTCAACTGGCGTGCGACGGCCAGGAGCTGCCGCACGCCGAGGTGGCCGCGCGCGTCGGCTTGTCCGTGCAGCGCGTCCGACAAATCTTGTGCGAGGTCCGCAAGAAGCTGCGGAGCGCCCTCGAGGAGGAAGCACCATGAACCAGCCGCACATCCACCCCGCCGACGCCGAGCAGTACGTCCTCGGGGCGATGGAACCGCAGGCCGCGGCGGCCCTCGAGGCGCACACGGTGGACTGCCCCCCGTGCGCCCTCATCCTCCAGCGCGAGGCCCTGCTGGAGGAGCAGGTGCGCGAGGTGGCCCAGGCCGCCCTCGCCGTGGAGGCCCAGGTCATCCGCCCGGCCCGCTGGAGCCGGCCCCGGGTGTCCGCCGCCACCGGGGTGATGATGGCGGCCGCGGCGGCGGTGACGCTCGTCCTCCTCCGTCCCCAGCCGGTGAGCCCCCCGGAGGCCCTGGACGACGACTTCCCGGTGATGGCACTGCCGGTGAACCTGCCGGAGACGCCGGAGCGGATGGTGGCCTGCCCGGACCTGGCGAGCCAGGAAGCGTGCGCTTCCGAGGCGCTGGCCCGCGGGCTGTTGGTGCAGTACCCCCAGGGGGTGGGCGAGGTCCCCCGCTACGAGGGCTACGCCGGCCTGCCGGCGGGCGCGCTCCTGGCCGAAGGGCCGGCTTCGCTGTGAAAGGCTCCGCCATGACCGACCGGATGAAGCACAGCCTGACGCTCCTGTGGGTGGCGGCGCTCGCCGTGGGGTGGCCCGCGGCGGCGGCGGACGGCAAGAAGGCCCTGCCCGAGGGGTGGTTCGTCACCGAGAGCGCGCCGCAGCTCTACGAGGCGGGCCTGGACACCGAGAGCCCGTGCGAGGGCAGCCGCAGCGCGTTCCTGCGCTCGCGCCAGGCGATGCCCGGCGGCTACGGCACCTTCATGCAGGCCTTCGGCGCGGGGGCCTTCCGGGGCAAGCGGCTGCGCTTCTCCGCCATGGTGCGCACCGAGGACGTGCAGGGCTGGACGGGCCTGTGGATGCGGGTGGAGGGGGAGGACCCGAAGGAGCCGCTCGCCTTCGACAACATGCAGTCGCGCGCGCTGGTGGGCTCCACGCCGTGCAAGCGCTACGACGTGGTGCTGGACGTGCCGCAGGAGGCCAAGGCCCTCATGGCCGGGCTGATGCTCAGCGGCACGGGCAAGGCGTGGATCGGCGCGGTGCGCTTCGAGACGGTGGACGCCTCGGTGCCCGTCACCAACCTCATCGCCGACAGGCCCGCGCCGCGCGCCGACAGGCCCACCGGACGCATCGGCCGCGTCTGGTTCAACCGGGCGCAGGTGGAGGGCGAGCACTACCGCTCCCTGCTGCAACCGGACGGCTCGTGGAAGGACAACCTCGAGAACACGCTCTCGGTGGTGGACGGCAACACGGTGCAGGGCACCGTCAGGAAGCAGCCGGTGCGCCTCACCGTCAAGGCGGGCGGCCCCTCCACCATCATCGAGGGACAGGTGGGCCCGGAGCCGGTGTACATCGAGCTGGGCGCGCACAAGCTCGTCATGAAGCAGGGCATCTACACGCGGGACCTGGTGCGCGAGGACGAGCGCCCCGAGGACCGCACCTGCATCCGCTACCGGACCGGGGAGGGCCTCACCGTGAGCGACTTCCTCGACGTGTGTGGCGAGGCGCTCAGCAAGAAGCCGCCCCTGGTGCCCCTGGTGCTCTCCTTCCTGCAGAACGGCTTCCGCACGGTCTCGGCGGACATGGTCGCCTCGCCTCGCGTGGCCCCCAAGGATCGGCTCTCCACCCCCCAGCCCCGCTAACCCCGACACGCCCCCTGGCGCCCGTGCGTGGGATGTGCTGAGCATCCCGCGCATGGAAACGCAAACGCGCACCGCGGTCGTGGCCGGCGCGAGCGGGCTCATCGGCAGCCACCTGCTCGACGCGCTGCTCGAGGACTCTCGCTACCGGGAGGTCCACTCCCTGGGCCGACGCCCACTGCCCAAGCAGCACCCGAAGCTCGTCCAGCACACGGTGGACTTCGCCCGGCTCGGGGAGGAGTCGTTGCCCTCCGTCGACGAGGCCTT
>NZ_DASVSO010000401.1:0-7672 GCF_036388035.1 Archangium sp. | reverse complement strand
GCCCTCGACGTCGCCCAGAAGGCCGTCGCCAAGGACGTGGCTGGTCTGCGCAAGAAGTGAGGCACTGACGTGAGCAACACAGCCCCACACCTCTCCAGTGACGAACGCGGAGGTCCCGCTGGCCACCGGCTCGACGAGCGCGGTGCCAGCGAGGCCCTCCACATCACGGGACGTCCCTCGGGCGACCCGCGGGGTCCTGGTACTACCCGCCCTGTGCGGGTGCTCGTGGGGCTGTGCCTCGCGCTCGGCCTGTCCCTCGCGGTCGCCCACGGCCTGCTGGCCCAGGCGCTGGAGACGGTCTCCACCGAGCGCGCGGATCGACAGGCCCTCGTGTCCCTGCGTGCGCTGGAGGACCTGGTCCAGCGCGCGGGGGGCGCGGGTGACTCCGTGCGCGCCGTGGTGTCCGTCTGGAAGGAGCAGCTTCCGCCGGGCAGCGCGGTGCGCGTCATCGCCTTCTCGGGCATCCAGCTCGAGGCCTCCACCTTCCCCGAGGACCAGGGGGAGCGCGCGGCGCCGCGCCGGCTGTCGCGCGAGGAGAAGCCCCTCTACGACCGCGGGCAGCGGCTGCGTGCCGCGGTGGAGACGAACCGCGAGGAGGGCACCGCGCGCAAGGTGGAGGTGGAGACCGAGGCGCTGCCCAACGGTGGGCGCCAGCTGAGCGCGCCGGTGGAGGTGGACGGCGCGGTGGTGGGCATGGTGGAGCTGGCCATCGCCCCGCTGGCGGCCCCGCTCGCGCCGAGCACGGGCTCGGCCCTCATGTGGTTCCTCGCGCCGCTGGCGCTGTGTGGCGCGGCCTCCCTCGTGGTGCGCCGCCAGGGCGCGCTCGTCGCCGTGTCCGCGGTGGCGCTCGCGGTGGGCCTGGGCGGCTATGCCTCCTACTCGCGAGAGCTGCTGAGCGTGGAGGTGCGCCAGACGCAGACCGTCGTGGCCGGGCAGCTGCGCGCCATGTCGGAGCGGGCCCAGGCGGTGATGACCGAGCGGCAGCTCGCGGTCGAGCCGGCGCTGCAGCCGGGCACCTGGGACGCGGACCACTTCCGCCGTCCGCTCGGGCTCGTCACGCCCGCGGGTGCGGTGAACGAGGCCGTCGTCTCCGCGCGCGTGGGCGAGCTGAGCTCGGGCGTGGGCCGTGCGCTCGGCAGCCTGGGCGTGCTGTCGCTCGCGCTGCTGCTCTTCATCGGCATGGGCGGCCTGGCCCGGACGGTGAGCACGGTGGTGGAGTACCGCGACGCCTACCTCTACATCGCCCCCGCCATGGTGGGCATGGTGGTGCTCGTCTTCTTCCCGTTCTTCTACGGGATTACCCTGTCCTTCACCGACTCCAACCTCTACAACACGTCGCAGCCGCTGGCGGACATCTGGGTCGGCCTGCGCAACTACGTGGAGATCCTGGGCGACTTCAACATCGCCAAGCGGGCGCAGGACGGCTCGCTCGTCTTCAACTACCTCAACTTCTACTACACGCTCTTCTTCACGGTGGTGTGGACGGTCACCAACGTGACCATCGGCGTGACGGTGGGCCTGGTGCTGGCCCTCATGCTCAACGTGCAGGGGCTGGCGCTGCGGCCGGTGTACCGCGTGCTGCTCATCCTGCCGTGGGCCATGCCCAACTACATCACCGCGCTCATCTGGAAGGGCATGTTCCACCAGCAGTTCGGCGTGGTGAACCACGTGCTGCGCATGTTCGGCGGCCAGGGGCTCGCCTGGTACGACACGCCGACGAGCTCGTTCTTCACGGCCCTGGCCACCAACGGCTGGCTCAGCTTCCCCTTCATGATGGTGGTGTCGCTCGGCGCGCTCACCTCCATCCCGATGGAGCTCTATGAGGCGGCGCGCGTGGACGGCGCCACCCGCTGGCAGCAGTTCACCGCGATTACACTGCCCTCGCTCAAGCCCGCGCTGGTCCCGGCCATCATCCTGTCGGTGGTGTGGACCTTCAACATGTTCAACATCATCTTCCTGGTGACCGAGGGCGAGCCGAGCAACTCGACGGAAATCCTCGTGACCCAGGCCTACAAGTTCGCCTTCCAGCGCTACCGCTACGGGTACGCGGCGGCGTACTCCACCGTCATCTTCGGCATCCTGCTGCTCTACAGCGTGGTGCAGAACCGCATGTCGCGCGCCACGGAGGCCGCCTGATGTTCTCGCGTCGCGAAGGTGTCCCGCACTGGCCGCTGCACGTGCTGCTGACGGGCTTCACCGTCTTCACCCTCTACCCCATCCTCTGGGTCATCTCGATTGCCTTCTCGGGCAAGCAGAGCCTGGCCATCTCCACGCTGCCCGCCGAGCCCACCTTCATGGACCGCGTGCGTGCCGTCACGCCGTGGCCGGAGGAGTGGTCGGGCGCCAACTTCGTCGATGTGATGACGAAGCAGCCCTTCGGGCAGTGGATGTTCAACAGCGCCGTCATCGCGCTGGGCACCACGGTGGTGGGCGTGTTCCTCGCCTGCACCGCCGCCTACGCCTTCAGCCGCTTCAAGTTCCCCGGCCAGCGCACGGGCATGATGGCCTTCCTCGTGTCCCAGATGTTCCCGGGCACGCTGATGCTCATCCCCCTCTACATCATCCTGGTGCAGTGGCTGGGACTGGGCAGCTCGCGCTTCGGCCTGATGATCGTCTACGCCACCACCTCCATCCCCTTCAGCGTGTGGATGCTCAAGGGGTACTTCGACACCATTCCGAAGGACCTGGAGGAGGCCGCGCTCATCGAGGGCGCCTCGGTGGGGAAGATCTTCTGGACCATCATCCTGCCCCTGGCCAAGCCGGCGGTGGCGGTGACGGCGCTCTTCTCGTTCATGACGGCGTGGAACGAGTTCATCCTCGCGGCCACCTTCATGGATCAGGAGACGATGTACACGGCGCCGGTGGGCCTGCGCTTCTTCGTGGGCGGCTTCTCCCAGCAGTGGGGGTACTTCGCCGCCGGCTCCATCATCGTCTCCGTGCCCGTCGTCGTCCTCTTCCTGTTCCTGCAGAAGTACCTCGTGTCCGGCCTCACCGCCGGGAGCGTCAAGGGCTAGTCGCAGTTCCCTAGAGCAAGGAGAAGTTGCACATGAAGACCTCTCATTTCGCTGTGATTTCGCTGGCCGCGGCGCTGCTGGGCGCCCCCGCCCTGGCCGCTGACAAGGTGTCCTTCAAGGACCCGTCCGGTGACGACAACGGCCCGGGCACCTACAAGTACCCGACCGACACCGTGTACAAGCGCGGCTCGTTCGACCTGACGGACTTCACCTTCGAGAAGAAGGGCTCCAAGGCGGACGTCACCCTGGGCTTCAACACCAGCCTGGAGGACCCCTGGAAGATGGGCAGCGGCTTCTCCGTGCAGATGGCCTTCATCTTCATCGACACGGACGGCAAGGAGGGCAGCGGCTCCACCGAGGGGATGCCCGGCCTGAACGTGAAGTTCGCCCCGGCCAACGCCTGGGAGAAGGTCATCGTCATCTCGCCGCAGAACTCCGGCCGCGTGAAGGCCGAGGTGGGCAACAAGGCCGGCGCCGCCAAGGACAACGTCCTCGTCCCCACCCGCACCAAGGGCTCGGGCCGCAAGGTGAGCGCGACCGTGGACCTCGCGGGCCTCGAGGGGGACCCCTCGCAGTGGAGCTTCCAGGTGGTGGTGCAGTCCAACGAGGGCTTCCCCGCGGGCAGTGATCTCCTGACGCGCAAGGTCAACGAGTACGAGGGCCAGCACCGCTTCGGCGGCGGCAATGACGGAGAGTGCGACCCGCACGCCATCGACGTGTTGGCCGGCGCGGGCAAGGGGGAGGCTTCCGAGGTGAAGGCCCAGCACGATATGCTGAGCTACGAGTGCGCCGAGGACGGCACCGCCAAGAAGCCCGCCACGCTCACCATGGTGGGCGGTGCGACGAAGCCCACGTCCCAGGAGCAGAAGTAAGGTTTTTTAGATTCGAGATTCTGCCGGATGGCCGTGCGAGCGGTGATGAGCCGCTCGCACCGGCAGCCGGGAAGCCCCCTTCCCGGTTTTGGCTGCCCAGAGAGGGGAATCACCCATGAAGATGAAGTCCATGCGGAAGGGCGCTGTTGCCCTCACCGCCGCCGCCACCCTGCTGCCCGCTGCTTCCATGGCCCAGGAGGCTCCCAAGCTGCAGATTGGCGGTACCACCTATACGAAGTGGCTGTACGGTAACTCGCGCGAGCAGGGCTCGCTCTACAACTTCACCACCATCCCCGGCGAGACCGCGGGTGACAACGGCATCGGCACCGAGCTCGAGCTGTTGCTCAACGCGAAGATCTCCAGCGCGGTCGAGGTTCGCGGCCGCATCCACAGCCGCTTCAGCCAGAACTTCTGGACCAACGGCGGCGGCTGGGGAAAGACCGGCGACAACTGCACCTCGGGTAACTGCGGCGAGTTCGACAACCGCTCCAGCCAGTACATCAAGCTGCGCGGTCTGGCCGTCACCCTGACGCCCGGCTACCTCGTCGACTCCGCCACCATCGGCGCCAACGACTTCGGCCAGTTCGACCCGTTCGTCCTCGGCCGTATCCGCTACATCGACCGCGACAACGTCTACGGCGTGCTCGCCCAGGGCTCGGCGCTCGAGCGCAAGCTGACGTGGGATGTCGCTGGCATCTCGCTGCCGCGCTTGTGGGCCGGCCCGCGCTTCAGCACCGGCACCTTCCACGTCACGGACGCCGCCTACGTCGCCCAGACGAAGTACACCTTCAGCGACATGTTCGACGTGGGTGGCATCTTCCAGTACACGAACGACTCGGAGCTCAACCCGACGGACACCAACCTCGACGATGGCCGGGAGCTCTTCCCCCGCTACCGCAACGGCGTGGGCGGCCTGAAGGCCGGCTTCCACCTCGACTCGAAGGTGGACGTGAAGGGCGCCTTCTACCGCTCCTACTCGCACGTGGACGCGGACCCGAAGAAGGGCCTCATCGACCGCTATTCCCCGGTTCCGGGCGGTCGGCTCATGGACAACACCATGATGCTGGACGTGGCCCTCAGTGATCCGCTCGACGTGGGTCTGTCGCTGAACGCGCAGCTCTTCAGCATCGGCGCCAACTACGTCTCCATCATGGCGGCCCGCCGCGAGTCCGACGTGCTCCTCACCGAGGGCCACGACGGCGTCTTCGGCGGCCCTGGCCCCGCGAACGATCGCTCCGGCCAGTGGGGTGATCCCAACTACATCGGCTACGGCGGCTGGACGGGTGAGACCCAGCAGGTGGCCACCGTCAACGCGGACAACGAGTTCACCGACTTCGACGAGCCGTTCGCCGAGACGGTCATCGGCTGGAAGGGCGCCACCTTCAACCCGGTCTTCAGCACCGGCGCGCTCGAGCTGTCGGGTGAGTACTCGTACATCACCTACAACACCAACTGGCAGGCCTACGGGGACGACTCCAAGCCCCTCGACAACCGCTACCCGATGATGGATGGCGACGTCGGCGTGGGCCACGGCTACCGCAGCGCCTACCAGCCCTTCCAGGACAAGTCGACGCAGATCCTGGTGGCCAAGGGCCGCTACGTTCTCGACTTCGGCCGCGGCATCGACGTGTTCGGCAAGGTCAAGTACATCTACGAGAACGACAAGCGCATGAACAACGCGAAGTACCTGCCGTACCAGTCGGGCGCGTGCCCGGGCGGCGAGGTCGCGTGCAACAACGACATGGTCAACGAGTACAGCCCGGGCAACAGCACGTCGGGCATGTACTCCAACCCCAAGCTGGTCTCCGTGGGCCAGGACACGCCGGACGATCCGTCGGACGACAAGACGGGCTACAACTTCAAGCCCTTCGACAGCATCGACGACGATGACCGCGAGCTGAAGTACACCAGCTTCAGCCTGGGCGCTGGCTACCAGCTCACCGACGACCTCTACATGTCGCTGAGCTACGCCAAGTTCCTGGCGGACCTGAAGGACGGCACCACCGCCTTCCGCGCCTACGGCAGCCACCAGATGGCTTCCGGCCAGCACGACAAGAACCTGGTCTCGCTCAAGGCCAAGTACATCCTGGCCGGTGTGGAGTTCGGCGCCGAGGCCGGTTACGCCTTCGGTACCTTCTCGCCCGACTACTACGGCGAGGGCTTCGTGATGCAGAAGGCCACCGAGCAGATCGCCAAGGATCGCAAGATCACCGTGGGCACGAAGGGTTTCACCGCCACCGACTACGGTGACTGGTACAACCTGGAGAACCGCGCGTTCCAGCAGATGCGCATGAAGGTCTTCATGAAGGCGCAGTTCTAGTCTTCATCCATGTAGTTTCGGGGGGCCCGGTGCGCGGAGACGCCTGCCGGGCCCCTCGCTTTTTCCGCACACGAGGACTCGTGTCCATGACGCCGCTCCGCCGCCTCCTGCTGTCCCTGCTGCTGGCTGTACTGGCTGGTGCCTGCCACGCCCGCGACTCGCGCGCCGAGGCGGTGCTCTTCTCCCTGAAGGACCCGCGCGGGGATGACCATGGGGACGGCGAGCTGCGCTACCCGCTGCGCCAGGACTTCGAGCCCGGCTCGCTGGACCTGCTGTCCCTGGCCGCCTACGCCGAGAGCGGCGGGACGCGCTTCGAGGCCACCTTCGCCCGGCCCATTCCCCGGCCCCAGCGGGGGCGCACCGTGGACGCGGCGGGGACCACGCAGACGGACGTGGCCCGCTACGGCTTCTACACCTTCAACCTGGACCTCTACGTGGACACGGACCGGGTGGAGGGCTCGGGCCGCACCGACACCCTGCCGGGCCGTCGCCTCACGCTCGCGTCGGGCAGCGCCTGGGAGAAGGTCATCCTGCTGTCTCCTCGCCCGTACGAGTCGCGCGACATGCTTCGCAAGCTGTGGGGCGAGGCGGCGCAGGCCGAGGCCCAGCGGCGCCAGGGCGCGTTGAGTGAGTCGGGCGCACGGGCCCTGGCCGCGCAGGTGGAGCGCCAGTTGGAGGAGCGCGCCTTCTTCCCCACCCGCGTCCGCGTGGCGGGCAACACGGTGTCCTTCTTCGTCCCGGACGGCTTCCTCGGCGGCCAGGCGCAGCCCGCCTGGGGCTACGCGGTGGCGGTCACCGGGGCCACGCTGGATCGCCGGGTGGCGATGCCCGAGGTGTTCGGCGGTGTCACCGCTCCGACGACGCAGGGCCTGCTGCTGCTCGGCATCGGACCGGGCACGTCGCAGGAGCGCTTCGGGGGCGGGCGCCTGGGAGACCCCCAGCAGTCACCGGTGGTGGACCTGCTGGTGCCCGAGGGAATCTCGCAGGAGACGGTGCTCGCCTCGCAGGCGCCGCCCTGGCCCGCGGTGGTGCCGGCCGCACCCGTGCTACCGCAGGCGCCAGATGCCGGTGCTCCGGGCGGGGAGGGTGACACGCCAGACGCCGGAGCCCTTTGAGGGGTTGCCCACGCCCGAATCGCTGAAGAGGTCTTCCGCCGTGTCCGCGGCGAGCTCGAAGGGGCCGGCCACGGTGGCGGCGTCGGACAGGTTGTGCACGACCAGGACTCGCTCGTCCGCCAGCGTGCGCAGGAAGGCGAGGGTGGTCGAGCCGCCCGAGGTGGGGGTGAGGAGGCGCTGGCCCCCGCGAGCCAGGGCCTCGGAGGCGTGGCGGACACGCAGCAGGTCACGGTAGCGCGACAGCAGCGAGCCGGGGGCCTTCGTCTGGGTGGCCACGTTGGCGCTCTCGCGACCGGGGGCGAAGGAGAACCACGGCGCGCTGGTGGAGAAGCCGCCGCTCGCGGTGGCCTC
>NZ_DASVSO010000400.1:0-14046 GCF_036388035.1 Archangium sp. | reverse complement strand
GAGGATCGCCCGCTGGTAGCGCCACATCAGCTCCTCCAGCCGCTCCAGGTTGCCGCCCACCGCCGCGCCCAGCGCCAGCACCAGGCCCGTGTGTGCCATCGCCGACAGCGCCCCCAGGGTCAGGGCGTTGCTGCGCGGCATGTGCGCCGCCCCCGCCGCCACGAAGATCAACCCCCGCACTCCTGGAATGAAGCGGTTGGCCAGCAGCAGCCACGGGCCCTTGTGCCGCATCTGCGACTGCACCGACTCCAGCCGCGCGTGCGTGATTCCGAAGAACGCCTCATCCGGCCGCCGCTCGAAGCGCACCGCCAGCCACCGTCCTACCTGGTAGTTGATGAGCGCCCCCGCCACGCTCCCCGCCACCACCACGAGGAACACCAGCGGCCACGGGTGCTCGCCCCGGACCGCGTACACCCCACCCAGCAGGGTGATGGTGTCCCCGGGAAACGGCGGCACCACGTACTCCACCGCCGCCGCCAGCCCGAGCACCAGCAGGCCCAGCAGGCCCAGGTGCGTGATGAGAGTGTCGAAGTACTCGACCATGCACCGCCAGATTAACCAGCGGTCACCGGCGGCGGCAGCACCACGCCGCCATATTGTGACGCTTCCAGCGTCCCGCAGGCCGCGCCGATGTCCTTGCCCCCCGAGTAGCGCCGGGCAATGGGCGCCCCCAGGATTTGCAGGTGGTCTCGAAACGCCTTCAGCTCCTCGGGCGAGGGCGGCTGGTACTTCCCCGTCGGATCCGTCACGTCGATGAGGTCCACCTTGATGGGGATGCCCGCGAACGTCTCCTTCAGCGCCACCGCGTCCTCGCGCCCGAGGTTGAAGCCGCTGATGGCCACATAGGCGATCATCGCCCGCTCGCGCCGCACGGTGGCGTATTCGCGGATGGCGTCCACCAGCTCCGGCAGCGGATGCGCCTTCTCAATCGGCAGCACCTTCGCCCGCTTCTCCGCGATGGCGCTCGTCACCGAGAAGGCCAGCCGGTACGGGTGCCCCTCGCGCACGTAGCGCCGGATGGCCGGCACCATCCCCGCCGTGGAGAAGGTGATGGAGGGGCCGGCGATCGCGAAGCCCGCCGGGTTGGAGAGGATCTGCGCCGCCCGCAGGGTCTCCGCGTAGTTGAGCAGCGGCTCCCCCATCCCCATGAACACCACGCCGCGCACGGGCCGGTCCGCCTCGGCGCGGATCTGCAGCACCTGGTCCAGAATCTCCCAGGTGCGCAGGTTGCGCTGGAAGCCCAGCTTGCCCGTCATGCAGAAGTCACAGGCCAGCGCACAGCCCACCTGGCTCGAGACGCACACCACGTACTTCTCGTCGAAGATGGGAATGCGCACCGCCTCCACCCGGCCCCCGAGGGGCGAGGCGAAGAGGTACTTCACGAAGCCGTCGTCGGCCTGGCGGCGCTCCACCACCTCCAGCCGGGGCATCTCGGCGCTCGCCCGGAGCAGGTCGGCGACACGGCGCGGCACCTGCGGCGCCTGGCACACCTCCTCCAGCGAGGAGGCCCCATGGGCGAAGACGGAGGCGAAGACTTTGCGCACCGCGGTGGGCGACGGCTCCGCGGGCGAGAGGGCCTGCTGCAGCTCAGGCAAGGACAGGGACTTCAGGTTGAGCGTCACGAGGCGGACTTGATTCGAGCGCGCAGGTATTCTGTCAGCTTGGCCGACACTTCCCGCGGCATCTGTTGGGCCAACGCTCGCCGGCACAGGCCCGGCGTGGCCTTGTAGGTACGCAGGAAATCCACGCACGGCGCGCAGCCCGAGAGGTGCTCGCGCAGATGTTTCGCTTCCTCGGGCGGTATCTCACCGTCGAGGAAGTCCAGCAGGAGGTTGATGGCGTCTTTACACGTGTACATCCGGACCTCGGCCGCGGCCTGCCTCGTTACCTACGAAGATGCCCAGCCCCCTGATGGGTTTCACGCGCTGGTGTTGCCCTGATTGTAGAACCGGTCGATGGCCTCGCGAAGCGCGAGCCGCGCCCGGTGCAGCCGACTCTTGATAGCGGGAATGGAGTCTCCCGTCACCTCGGCGATCTGTTCGTAACTGAGCCCGTCCACGTCTTTCAAGAGAAAGACTTCCCGGTACCCCTCGGGCAGGCGGTCGGTCGCTTCCTGGATGGCCCGCCCCAGCTCGGCGTCCAGGATGCGCCCCTCGGCGCTCCGGCTCCAGTCCTGGGGGGGGTAGTCGGCCAGGCTGCCCCGCTCGGTGAACTCCGGGCCTTGGAGCTCCTCCTCGGCCGCCCGCACGACCCGGCGGTGCCGCAGCCGCATCAGGGCGTTGTTGGCGGCGATCCGGTGCACCCACGAGCCGAAGGCCGCATCCCCGCGGAAGTCCTTGAGGTGTTGGTAGGCGGACAGGAAGGTGTCCTGGGTGATTTCCGCGGCATCCGCCTCGGAGCGGGTCATCCGCAGCGCCAGCCCGTACACCTTGTCCCGGTGGGTATCCACCAGCGCCTCGAAGGCACTGATGTCGCCGGCCTGGGCCCGCGACACGAGCTGCCGGTCCTCTTCCTTGACGGCCTCGTCGGACATGTGCGGCGCACCCTCCCAGTCCACCACGCCCGGCGTCAAGAGCGCTCACCGCGCCGTCTCCGGGGTGGACGGCTCACGTGTTGACTGCCTCGAACCCACAGCCGGTAGGGCTCCTGGGCCCAGGCCCCGGCGTAGTCCACCCCGATGCGGGGGCCCCGCTCCACCCCGGACTCGGGCACGGGGGGCCCCGCTTCGATGTGGAGCTGGGCGCTCTGCAGGTCCCAGCGGTTGTGGGCGAGCGTCAGCCCGAGGGCCCGGCACAGCCGCCCCGGCCCGTCCGTCCGGGCCTCCGGCGGCAGGCCCTCCACCGGCTCCACCGCCCGCACCAGCACCGCCGAGCCCACCCCCTCCAGGTCCGTCACGGCATTGAAACAGTGGTACATCCCATAGATGAGGTAGACGTAGGCCCGCCCTGGCGGCCCGAAGAGCACCTCGGTCCGAGCCGTGCGCCCCTTGGAGGCGTGGCAGGCCAGGTCGTGCTCGCCCACGTAGGCCTCCGTCTCCACGATGCGGCCCACGCGCCGCCACCCGCCCTCGTCCACGACGAGTCGGGCGCCCAACAGCTCGCGGGCGACGGTGAGCGCGGGGCGCGCATAGAAGGCGGAGGGAAGACGCACGGCGGGTGAACGGATGCCGTCGGCCCGGCCCTCCGTCAACACCCGAACGGGAGCCGGAGGCCCGAGTCTCCCCCAGGAGAGCGGACCTGCACGGAATCCCCTGCCTGTGCGCCAGGACAGTTCACAGGCGCGGTGACGTGGTGCATTGTGCGCCATCATGGCTTCCACCGGTCGCATTTCCGGTCTCCTCCTCCCGCTCTTCTCCCTCCGCTCGAAGACCGACTTTGGCATCGGTGACTTCGGCGGGCTCGATGGCCTCTTCCACTGGATGGAGGCCGCGCGCCAGCGTCTCTTGATGCTGCTGCCGCTGCTGCCCACGGCCCCGGGGGACCCCAGCCCCTACTCCACGCGCTCGGCCTTCGGCCTCAACGCGCTCTTCATCAACCTGGAGATGCTCCCCGAGTTCCACGCCACCGGCGGCGAGGCGGCGCTCTCCGCGGAGGAGAAGCGCATGCTGGCCGAGGCGCGCGCCGCGCCCCGCGTCCGCTACGACCTCGTCTTCCGCCTCAAGGGCGCCGCCTTCCGGCGCGCCTTCGAGCACTTCGAGCGCACCGCGTGGCCCCAGAGCCCGCGCGCCCAGGAGTTCATGGCGTGGCGCCAGCAGCAGGGCGAGTGGCTGGAGAGCTACGCGCTCTACACCGCCATCTCCCAGGAGCGGAACCATGCGCCCTGGTGGGAGTGGCCGGAGCCGCTGCGCAACCGGCACCCGGACGCGCTGGGGGCCGAGACGGCGCGGCTGGAGCGCGAGGTGCGCTACCACGCCTGGCTGCAGTGGGTGGCCGAGGTGCAGTGGGACGCGGTGCGCGGGCTGGCCAAGGCGCGCGGCGTCCTGCTGTGCGGCGACGAGCCCTTCATCATCGGCCAGGACAGCGCGGACGTGTGGGCGCACCGGGACGTGCTGCGGCGCGACGCGCGCCTGGGCGTGCCCCCGGACGCCTTCTCCGCCACGGGCCAGGACTGGGGCCTGCCCTACTTCGACTTCGAGCAGATGGAGAAGGACGACTACCGCTGGCTCAAGTCGCGCGCCACCAAGGCGGCCAGCTACTATGACCTGCGCCGGGTGGACCACGCGGTGGGCTACTTCCGCCAGTGGATTCGCGACGAGAAGACGCCCACGGGCCGCTTCGTGCCCGACACCGAGGAGGCGTGGAAGAAGCTCGGCGAGCGGCACTTCCGCCTGCTGGCGAAGGACGCGGGCATCGTCGCCGAGGACCTGGGGGTGATTCCGCCCTTCGTGCGCACCATCCTCAAGAACCTGGGCCTGCCGGGCTACCGGGTGATGCGCTGGGAGCGCGACGACAGCATCTACCGCAACCCCCACCAGTTCCCCCCCGTGTCGCTCGTCACCACCGGCACCCACGACACCGAGCCGGTGGCCGAGTGGTGGGAGGCGGCCACGGACGAGGAGCGCCTGGGCACCGCGCGCGTCTACCCCGAGTTCCAGGGCGTCGCGGCCACGAAGGAGTTCTCCCCCGAGGTGCACCGGGCCATGCTGGCCTCCGCGCTCAACTCGGGCAGCGACCTGTGCGTGCTGCCCTGGCAGGACGTGCTCGGCACGCGCGACCGCATCAACCTGCCGGGCACCATGGGCGACGCCAACTGGGCCTACCGCATCACCCAGAACGTGGAGGACCTCCTCACCACCGCGGAGACGCGCTCGGCGGCCGAGCGGCTCGGCCTCCTCACCGCCTCGGCCCGTCGCTGAGGCCCCCGCCCCCACGGACCACCGCCATGAAGACTCGCCTCCTCGCGCCTCTGCTGACGGCGGGCCTCGCGGCCCTGGGGAGCGCCTGCCTGGAGGAGCCCACCTCCGAGCAGCGGCTCTGCCAGCGCTACTGCTACGGGCAGCTCGCGGCCCTCCCCACCAACGGGGCGTCCTCCTGCGAGGACTCCGGCGACGATTACTGGGACGACTGCGTCCGCACCTGTCAGCAAGACCTCGACGCCGCCCAGGCCGTCTGCCGCTCGCAGCTGGTGCGGGCCTATGGCTGCGGCGCGGACCACTCCTGGTTCTGCGTCCCCCGGGAGGGCGACGGGCGCACCCTCACCCAGTTCGACACGTGTCGCGACACCTGGAACGCCGTCTACGCCTGCGAGCAGGCCACCCGCCCCGACGCGGGCACGCCCTGAGCACGAGGGCCCGGCGCACGGGCCCCACGCCCTAGTCGCGGATGCACTTCACCTGGCCGGGGAAGCCATCGAAGATGGCGCAGGTTCCCCCCTCCTTCTCGCACTCGAGCCTGTCGCACACCTCCAGGGGGAGGCACAGCGCGGGGGAGCGCCCGTAGTCGAAGAACACCTCCAGGCAGAAGGTGTCTCTCAGGACGTCGTCCTCGGGGTCTTCCGGGGTGCTGTTGGGGTCGAGCACGACGGTGGGGCACCCCAGGGTGGTGCAGTAGCGCAACTGCTCCGGCATCCCATCGAGAAACAGCTTCTGGCCTTCCTTCAGCCGCACCGCTTCGTCCTCGGTCACGCCGCACGCGCTGAGTACCGTCAATGCGGCCGCGCCCAGGAGTCCTCTGATTCGCCATGGCATACGCCGCCACAGTGAAGCAGCCGGGCCCGGGGTGCACCTCCCAAGCGCCCTCAACGCGCGCCACCCGACAGTGCGTGCGTCCGCGGCGTGTCCAGTGTCCGCTGCACGAGAAGCCGCACACCTTGCGAGTCAACAGGGTGACGTCCAGGTTATGAACCCACCGTGGACGCCGCCGACTCACATCTCCGCCAGAACCTCCCCGTCCTCCTCCTCCTCGCCCTCGCGTCCGGGTGCGCCACCTCCTCGGGCTCCGCCCGGCAGCCGGACCAGCCCAAGGTGGTGGACCTCGACATCGAGGGCACCGACCAGATCAAGGCCTCCGACATCAAGGAGAAGATCGTCACCAGCGAGACGCCCTGGTGGGAGCCCTTCAACCCCTTCGTCCCACCGAACTACTTCGACGCCAACGCGTGGCAGGCGGACCTGCGGCGCATCGAGCGCTACTACCAGTCGCAGGGCTTCTACCAGGCCGAGATCATCTCCGAGAACGTGCGCGCCAAGGGAGAGCACGCCGTCGCGCTGGAGGTGAAGGTGCGCGAGGGAGAGCCCACCCAGGTCATCGCCCTCAACGTGCTGGGGATGGAGGCGCTGCCCCCGGAGCACCGCGCGAAGGCGCTGGCGGAGCTGCCGCTGACGCAGACGGCGGTGTTCCGCGAGGAGGACTGGGAGTCGACGAAGGAGATGGTGCGGCAGCGGCTGCGCGAGCTGGGCTACGCCGAGGCGGAGGTGGGCGGCGAGGTGCGGGTGGACCTGGCCACGCGCGGAGCCCAGGCGGACCTGCAGGTGACGCCGGGCCCGCGCTACCGCTTCGGCAACGTCTTCGTGGCCACGGACGCCAACCCGCAGGTGGCCCCCAAGCGCATCATCGAGCAAGCCAAGGGCGCGGTGCGCAAGGGGGACTGGTACAGCGAGTCGGCCCTGGCCGAGGCGCAGTCGCGCGTCTTCCGCATGGGCGTCTTCGGCGCGGTGAAGGTCAACCGCGGCTCGCCAGACCGGGAGAACCTCACGGTGCCGGTGGTGGTGGACGTGCGCGAGGCGCCCTTCCGCTCCATCCGCCTGGGCGGCGGCATCGGCGTGGACGCGGCCCGGCAGGAAATCCGCGTGCTGGGCGAGTGGACGAACCGCAACTTCTTCGGCGGCCTGCGCCGGCTCACCGTCAGTGGACGGGTGGGCTACGCCTTCATCCCCAACATCACCTCCGCCTTCGACAGGATCGACACGAATGGAGATGGCGAGGGAGATGAGCCCAACCTCAGCACGCCCCATGGCCCCGTGGGCCAGCTCTCCATCCAGTTCGAGCAGCCCCGGTTCCTCGCTCGGGACCTGAGTCTGCAAGCCTCCCTCGTCGCGGAGCGGGGGCTGGAGCAGGCGTACAACTACATTGGCGGGCGGGGACGGGGCGGCGTCGTCTGGCGGCCGCACCCGGAGCTGTCCCTCTTCTCCACCTACAACCTGGAGCTCTACCGGCTCCAGGGCCAGCGAGGCTCTCAGGACCAGACGAGCGTGCCGCCCCTGGTGCTGGGCTGCCCGGCGGGCGCGAGCCTGGCGGACACCTGCAGCATCTCGGTGAGCTACCTCGAGCAGGTGCTCGAGTGGGACCAGCGCAATGATCCGATCGCTCCGAGCAATGGCTACTACACCACGCTGTCGCTGCAGGAGGGCGGCGGGCCCCTGCAGGGAGACTTCACCTTCCTGCGCGTGCTGCCGGACATGCGCGTCTACCGGACGTTCGGTCCGAACGACCGCTTCACCGTCGCGGCGCGGCTGCGGCTGGGCACGCTCCTCACCCCCGTCACCACCAACGAGACGGGCGAGCGCATCCGCGAGGAGAGCGCCATCGTCAACCGCTTCTTCGCCGGCGGTGGCGCCTCCATGCGCGGCTTCAACAGCCGGCGGCTGTCGCCCATGAATGTCAGCACCCCGGACGCGGAGCAGCCCTCGGACCGGGTCGTCCCCATCGGCGGCAACAGCCTCCTCGAGACGACCGTGGAGCTGCGCTACAAGCTGTTCGGAGAGCTGGTGCTCGCCGCCTTCCACGACTCCGGCCTCGCCGGTGCCGGCCCGCTGAACTTCGGCCCCCCCCAGGATGACGTGCGCCGGGAGAGCAGCCGCATCTTCGGGGACTACCACTACCAGGCGGTGGGCATCGGCCTGCGCTACCTCACCCTCGTCGGGCCCGTGCGGCTGGACCTCGCCCGGCGGTTGAACGTCGGCCGGCCCCTGCCCATCTTCGACGCCGCCACGGGAGGAGCCACCACCGTCGGCGGGCTGGGGGACTGCTTCGGCCTGGGCGGGTCGGAGGAGAAGGACCCCGTGACGGGGAGATTCGTGGGCAGGGAATACGCGGGGGCCCCGGAAGGCCTCTGCACCTTCTTTCTGTCGATTGGAGAGGCGTTTTGAGCAGCGGCAACGGACCGGGTCCTGAGAATCCTTCTGCTCCTCCCACGCGGCGCCGTCGGGGGCGGTGGCTCCTGTGGGGCCTGCTCGGTGTCCTCGGACTCGTGCTGGTGCTCGTGGTGGGCGCGCTCCTCTACGTGACCGCGCCCGCGGGAGAAGCACGCGTGCGCGCCCTCGTCGTCGAACAGGCGAATGCCCAGCTCTCCGGCCGCCTGGAGGTGGGGGGAGTCGACCTGGGCCTCAACTCCCTCGTCCTCACCGGGCTGAAGCTGTACGACCCCGAGGGCGAGCTGGTGGCGGAGGTGGAGCGGTTGGAGGCGCAGTGGGCGCTCGCGCCCCTGGCCCGCAGGCACATCGTCCTCCGCTCCGCGCGCCTGGAGCAGCCCCACCTCTACCTGCACCAGGACGAGCGGGGCCTCAACCTCTCGCGCGCCATCGCGCCTCGGGAGCCCAAGCCGGAGGAGCCGCCCCCCCAGCAGCGCGGCACCCTGCGCTTCTCCCTGAACGACTTCCAACTGGAGGACGGCTCGGTCGACTACGTGGCGGAAGCGCCGGAGGGCACGCGCGAGGTGCGCCTGGACGACCTGGATGCCAACGGCGCGGCCTCGTGGGCCGCGGCCACCGAGGCGCTCGACGTGAAGCTCGACGCCACCGCCAGCCTCGCCCGCCCCGTGGCGGGCCCGGTGCGCCTGTCCCTCGAGGGCCAGGGCGAAGAGGGCAAGCTGAACGCGGACGTGGACTTCACCGCCCCGGGGCTCACCCTCCAGGCCCACGGCGGGCTGGAGGGCGAGAAGCAGGCCCGCGCCGAGGTGAAGCAGCTCACCCTCGCCCCGGAGACGGCACGCGCCTTCCTGCCCTCCTATCCCGTGGCCGCTCCCGTCACCCTCTCGGGCACCGTGGCCCAGGAGGGGGACCTGCTGCGGGTGGACCTGGATGGCCAGGCCGCCGGGGGCACCGCCGAGGTGGAGGGCTCGCTGGACATGGTGCGGCTGCGCACCGACGGCTTCACCGCCCGCGTGCGCGAGTTGGATCTCGCGAAGCTGCTGGGCGGCGGGCCGAGCTCCACGCTCGCGGCGGATCTGCGCGTCACCGGCGGCGGCAAGAGCCTGGAGACGCTCGAGGGCACGGTGGACCTCACCATGTCGCCCTCGCGCATCTCCGGCCGGACGCTCGGGCCGGTGGAGCTGCACGCGAGCGCGAAGAACGGCACCTTCACGCTCTCCCAGCTCCAGGCCCAGGCCCCCGGCGCCAGCCTCACCGCGAGCGGCGGAGGCACGCAGGAGGCTCTCCGCATCAAGGGCCAGCTCGTCGCCTCCGACCTGGACACCTTCGCCAACACCGTGGGCCGTCTGGGTGACGGCAAGCCCCTGCCCCTCTCGGGCCACGGCGCCCTGGACTTCACCGTCTCCGGCCCCGCCCGCCAGCCCGCCGTCACCGTCTCGGGCGGCTTCGAGGCGCTCGCCTGGGCGGACACGGCCGTGCGGGGCCTCACGCTGGACGCCCGCGTGCCGGACGTCACCCAGCCCCTCACCACGGACGCCACGCTGAAGGCCACGAAGCTGACCACCGGTGGCCGCACCTTCGAGGCGCTCCACGCCTCGCTCGCCACCCAGGGCCGGGCGCTGGAGGCCACCGTGCGCACCGGGGGCGCGACGGACCTCCTCGTCTCGCTGCGGGGCACCGTGGACGAGGACAACCAGGGCCTCGGGCTCGACGCCCTCACCCTGCGCTACCCCGAGGCCGGTTGGACGCTCCAGAGCCCCACGCACGTGGGCTGGGGCAACGGCCGCGTGGAGGTGGCGACGCCCCAGGCACCGCTCACCCTCACCTCGGGGCCCCAGGGCCTCTCGCTGTCGCTGCTCCAGGTGGGCGAGCGCCTCAACGCGACCACGGAGCTGCGGGCCTTCGACCTCGGAAAGCTCCCGAAGGCCTTCATGCCCCCGTCACTGCAACTGGAGGGGCAGCTCGCCGGCACCGTGGCGGTGAGCGGGCGCCTGCCCCGACCGGATGCCCAGGTGAACCTCACCCTGCGAGGTGGGCGCTACCAGCAGTACGCGGACCTGGGCTTCGACCTCCAGGGCCGCTACGTGCGGGACCGCGCCACCGGCACCTTCGCCGCGAGCGCGCCCGCCGGCCGCGTCGCCGCCGACTTCGACGTGCCGGTGCAGGGGCTGATGCGGCACCGCCGCGAGCCCGTGGCCCTGACGGTGACGATGGACCGGGTGGACATCGGCCCCGCGCTGCGCATGGCCGGCCAGCCGGAGTCCGCCACCGGCATCCTCTCCGGCACCCTGACGTTGGAGGGAATGGCGAGCGACCCGCGCCTGACGCTCTCCCTGAAGGGCTCGCAGCTTCGCTACTGGGGCGTGCCGCCCACGCAGCCGCCCCCGGTGGTGCTCGCCCCCGGCGCGCTCCCTCCGGAGCTGCTCGCCAAGCCCCTCGGCTTCGAGCTCACCGCCCGCTCCGACGAGAAGGACGGCTCGCTCAGCGCGCGCCTGGACCTCCAGGGCCTCGGCTCCGAGGCCTACGCCGCGCTCGACACGCCCTTCACCCTGGGCCAGCTCCTGTCCAAGCCGCCCACGGCGGCCCAGATGATGGACACGCCCATGCGCAAGCTGGAGGCGCGTGTGACGGAGATGCACCTGGGCCTGCTGTCACAGCTCGGCCTGGCCAACCGGGCCAGCGGCGTGGTGTCGCTGGCGGCCAACCTCACCGGCCCGCTGCTGGCGCCCGTGGGCGAGCTGAAGGTGGACGCCCGGCGGGCGACGATGGGCGGCTTCGAGCCCCTCGACGCCACCCTCGCCCTGCTCACGAGCGCCTCGGACGTGAAGCTCCAGCTCGACGTGCGGCGCGAGAACGCGTTGCTGGCCCAGCTGGATGCCACCGTCGACGCCCCCATCGCCGCGCTGCAGGACCAGGAGGTGGTGGGCTACGTGCCCTTCACCCTCAAGGCCCGAAGCGGCCCCATCCCGCTGCGGGAGCTGCAGGCCATGGCCTCGCCGCCCGAGCCGACCGCCGGCACGTCCCAGCAGCTCGTCCAGGGCATCTTCTCGCTGGAGCTGGCGGCACGGGGCACGCTGGCGAACCCCGAGCTGGAGCTCACCTCCGGACTGCAACAGCTCGGCGTCCGCCAGTTCGCGCTCGGCCAGGCGCGCTTCCACTACACCTACGACGAAGCCCGCTCCGCGCTGGACGCGCTGCTCACCTCGCCCAATGGCGGCACCCTGCTGGTGCGGGGCCAGGCGACGCAGGAGCTGTCCCTGCCCGCCCTGCGGCGCGGCGTGTCCTTCGCCCGCGCGCCCCTGGAGGTGGACCTGGACGCGCAACAGTTCGACCTCTCCTTCCTGTCCGGCTCGCAGCTTCCCATGGTGCGCACCCTCGGCGGCATGCTGCAGGCGGACGCACACGTGGGAGGCACCGTCGGCGCCCCCACCTTCCGCGGCAACTTCCACTGGAAGGACGGCCTGCTCGCCCTGGAGAGCTACGGCGAGTACCGGGACATCCAGGTGGCGCTCGACGTCAACGACGAGAGCCTGAAGCTCTCCGAGCTCTCCGCTCGCAGCGGCCGCGGCACCCTGAGCCTCACCGCCCAGGCCAACCGCACCCGCTCCGGCCACTTCGCCCTCACCGGCCAGGGAGAGCTGAAGGACTTCCCGCTCGTCACCGACGACCAGCTCCTGGCCGAGCTCACCCTGCGCACCACCCTCGAGGGCGAGGTGTCCAACGAGCTCGTCAACCTGCGAGACCTGACCATCCCCGAGGCCCACATCACCCTGCCCGAGGCCAGGCGCAAGGACCTGCAGGCACTCGACAGGCCCGAGGGCATCGTCCTGGTGCGCAACGGCGTGCCCCTCGAGAAGCGCAAGCGCAAGAAGGACGCGCCCGCCCCGGGCACGGCCCAGGGCACCGGCGGCGCCGGCCCGGCCGAGGAGCCGGAGGAGGCGCTGCGCAAGTACTGGGTGAGCGTGAACGCCCCGAAGAACCTCTGGATTCACGGCACGGACGTCAACGCGGAGATCGGCCTGTCGGACAAATTCCGCATCGAGTACGCGGACGCCACCGCCATCTACGGCGAGGTGCGCGTGCTGCGCGGCGACCTGGAGGTGATGGGCCGGCGCTTCACCGTGCAGAACTCCAGCCAGCTGCGCTTCACCGGCCCGGCGCTCACGCCGTACATCAACGCCACCGCCGAGCACAACAACGAGCGCGCCGGGGTGAAGGTGTTCGTCACCGTCCGCGGGCAGGGCAAGGAGCTCACCATCAAGCCCACCAGCGAGCCGCCGTTGCCGGAGACGGAAATCTACACGCTGCTGGCCACCGGCCGGCGCACGCTGAAGGCGGGCTCGGGCGCGTCGATGAACCAGGGACAGGTGGCCTCGGTGCTGGGCTCGGTGCTGGCCTCGCAGGCGCGCAAGGCGCTGGCGGCGAAGCTGCCGCTGGACGTGCTCTCCATCGAGGCCGGCGAGGAGGGCCTCACCGACGCTCGGCTGGAGGTGGGCAAGTACCTCACGGACAACCTGTACCTGGGCTACCGGGGCCGCCTCGGCAGCCCGCAGAACCAGTCCAGCACGCGGCGGGAGAACAACAACGCCGTGCGGCTGGAGTACCAGTTCAGCCCGCGCTGGAGCCTCGAAGGAGAGTACGGCGACGCCCAGCAGGGAGGCGCGGACGTCATCTGGAGCAAGGACTACTGAGGCCCTACTCCACGCCGCCCAGCAGGAAGGACAGCAGCAGCAGGCCGAGCACCACGGACGTCACCGTGACGAAGGCGCGGTCGCGCTGCCGGCTGAAGACGAGCAGCGAGAGGGCCACGCGCAGCACCGGCGTGGCCATCAGCACGAGCAGCCCCACCATCACGAAGGCCTGTCCCCGGGCATTCATCGCGTCCGCCAGCACGTCCGACAGGTCGTGCGGCCCGCGCTCCGGGGCGGTGAGGCGCTCGAGCGCCTGCGCCGAGGAGAAGTAGTCGGGGTGGTGGAAGAAGGTCAGCGACATGCCGAGCGTCACCAGCGTGAGGCTGAGCACCACGCCGGAGCGCAGCAGGTGGCTGATGAGCAGCTCGGGGCTGACGGCGCCCTGCTCCAGCGCTTCCGCGGCGACCTCGGTGGAGGGACGGGTGGGTTCCACGCTCACGGGCTCATCCCCTTGCGCAGCATCTGGAAGGCCACCCACAGCAGCACCGCCACGAAGAGCGCACGCAGCCAGTGGGCCTTCACCTTCGTCAGGTAGCGCGAGCCGGTGAAGGCCCCCAGCACCACGCCAGCGCACACGGGGCCGGCGATGAAGGGGTCGATGTCACCCCGCGCGAAGTAGACGCCCGCGCTGGCCGCGGCGGTGACGCCAATCATGAAGTTGCTGGTGGCGGCGGACACCTTGAGGGGCAGGCCCATGGCGAGGTCCATCGCCGGCACCTTCAGCGCCCCCGAGCCGATGCCCAGGAGCCCACTCACCGTGCCCGCGCCGTACATGAGGCCCAGGCCCGTCAGCGGGCGGGTGACGCGGTAGGGCACCTCGCGCCCCGCCTCCTCGTCCCAGTAGCTGCCATGCAGCCCCAGGCGGTCGGCGAGCGCGTCGGGGGGAGCCTCTCCCGCCACACACGCGCCCCCGCGCAGCTTGCGCAGCATGACGAGCGCCGAGCACGCCATCACCGCGCCGAAGACGAGGTAGAGCCAGCGGCCACTGACGAGCCCCGCGAGCGAGGCCCCCGTGAGCGCCCCGGCGGTGGTGGCCAGCTCGAGGAACATGGCCACGCGCAGGTTGGTGAGGCGCTCGCGGACGTAGGCGGCCGCCGCGCCGCTGGAGGTGGCGATGACGGAGACGATGGAGGCCCCCACCGCGTAGCGGATGTCCACCCCCAGCCCCAGGGTGAGCACCGGCACGAGGATGAGTCCCCCGCCGAGCCCCAGGAGCGAGCCCATCAGCCCGGCCCCGAGGGACACGACGAAGACCACGACGGTGAAGAG
>NZ_DASVSO010000399.1:0-9240 GCF_036388035.1 Archangium sp. | reverse complement strand
GAGCAGGGGCTCTTCCTCAACGTGGCGGTGCCCTCCAACCGCAAGGAGTGGAGCCGCTTCAGCCTGTGCTTCGACCTGGACAAGTCCTGGACGGTGGGTCGCTCGAGCCACCCGGACTTCCTCCACCCCTTCGTCGTGCCGGTGGAGAACCTCAAGGCCGAGCCCGCCCAGCCTCTCCTCGCCGATGGTACCCGCTCCGAGTACCCCATCCGCGGCATGACCGCCGGGCGCGACCTGCAGCTCCACTCCGTCACGGGCGTGTACGTGCTGGGCAAGACGGGGCGCACGCCCATGCGTCCGGCCTTCCTTCCAGGCGAGGGGCCCAGCTACGAGCTGGACGAGGCGCTCGACGAGGAGATGCGCACGCGCCACAGCCTGCTGGTGCGCCTGCCCGAGGCCTTCCAGGAGCCCCAGAAGCTGCTCGTGGAGGCCCTCTGGTTCCAGCCGCACTTCGTCTCCGAGGCCGTTGGCCGGGTGAGCGTCTCCACCCCGGGCCGGCACGTGGAGGGATTGAACTGGCAACTGGTGGGCCGGCTCGAGCCGCACCGTGACAGCTCGCTGCGCAATGACGTGGCGGGGTTGACCCGGCTGCTGGCCTGGAAGGTCAAGTCCACGCTCGAGCGCAACGAGCTGGCCGCTCTGCTGAACTACCTCGGCACTCCCGCCGAGGAGCCCTTCCGCCGCGTCATCCCGTGGATGCGGGAGCTCAAGGCCACGGTGGCTCCAGACGGCGCGCTGCGCGGCTCCGGCCTGCTGCACGTCTACGAGCTGCTGCTCGAGCCCTTCGACCCCGCCGCCGAGCCCCTGGTGGCCTGCTTCCTCGAGCAGGTGCAGCACCTCCTGGAGGCGTGGAACGGCGAGGCCTCGGTGGTGCTGCGGGCCTCCATCGCCGGGGCTGGTTCCTTCCCGTTGAAGGTCTCTTCATGAAACTCGAGCATTGGCAGAGCATTCTGCGAACACACCGTCAGGTGCGCTCGCAGCTGGACCAGTCACTGCCCGCCGAGCCCGCCTCGGGCCAGGAGCGCACGCAGGTGCGGGTGGGCTCCCAGGGTATGGCCCTTCTCCAGCAGCAGCTCCTGGCCGAGGTGGCCGGTCTGCAGAAGGTCCTGGGTGGGGCCTACCGGGAAGACGAGATCGACGAGGCGCTGCGCCCCTTCGTCTACCTCGTGGACGAGATGGTGCTGCGCCGGCTCGCCGAGGCCGAGCAGGCGGACTGGCCGATGCTGCAGTACAAGCTGTTCGGCATCGACTCGGGCGGAGATCGCTTCTACGAGCTGGCCGACGAGAAGCTGGTGCAGAAGGGGGCCTCGCCGCTCGTCTTCGAGCTGCTGCACTTCTGCCTCACCGCCGGCTTCGAGGGCCGCTACGCGGGCAACACGGCCCGGCTGCGTGAGTACAAGGAGCGGCTGGCGACCCGCATCCCCACGCCGGAGTCAATGCCCGCTCCCTTGCCTGCCGCTGCCCAGGCCCCGCTCGTCCACGCCTTCCCGCTGCGCTACTACGCGGCGTCCGGATTCGTCGTCGTGGCCGTACCAGTGCTACTGTGGTGGCTGTCGAGATGATGGACGCGGCGCAAAGGATGAGGGAGCCCCAGGAGCCCCGGACGCAACTGGAGCGCCTGCAGAAGGCCATCCATTCCGAGCTGGGCACGTTGAGCGCGGGCGCGGAGCCCCTGCTGGACGAGGTTCGCACCGGAGTGGCGGCGCTTTTCCCGGAAGCGGGAGGCACGCGCCTGGCGCCCAAGGAACATGAGGCCCGACACGAGGAGCTTCTGAAGTCGTTGGACGGGCTGGAAGACGTGCTGGAGGCACTCCAGATGGCCGCGCGTGGTCGCTCCGTGACGAGCGCGGCCCGCGGGGGGGGTTGAGCCGTGGGGTCGCAGCTGCTGAACATGGTTTTGTCACAGGCGCCGGGCGCGGGAGATCCGGTCCAGGCGCTGAACTCGGGCACGCAGGCGCTCAATTCCGGGACGCAGGCGATCGACTCCGGGGCGCAGTCCGTCACCGCGAGCGCGACGACGCTCCAGAAGGTCTGGGCCATGGTGAGCCCATACCTGGTGTGGCTGCTGGCGCTGATCGCCGTCGCGCTCCTCGTGGTCTTCGTGGTGAAGGTGGTCGTGCCCTGGTGGCGCCAGCGGCGCTCCGCGGCTCCGTCCTCCAACGGCCCTCCGCCCATGGCCTCCAACCGGCTGCAGCGGGTGCGCCAGGCCTTCCTCTCCGGGCTGCCCTGGGCCAACCGCGCCGCCGTGGTGGATCTGCCCACCGTGGTGGTGCTCGGCCCCGCCGGCGGTGGCAAGACGCAGCTCATCGGCCTGGACGTGGACTGGCAGCGCCAGGCCCGCCAGTTCCTCCCCAGCTACACGGCGGATCCGCTGCTCCAGGTGTACCTGGGCCCGGACTGCGTGGTGCAGGAGGTGTCGGCCCCGCTGCTGGAGGATGAGTCGCTCCAGGCCCGCGGCGCCCTGCGCCGGATGTGGCAGAAGTGCTTCAACCACCGGCAGAAGGGCCTGGCCGTCATCGTCCTGGACGTGCGCTGGCTCTCCGACACCCCGCCGGATGAGCAGCGGCGCATGGCCCAGCTGCTGCGCGGCAAGCTCAACCTCATGTCCGAGGCCCGCCGCTCCCCCGTGGAGACCCGCCTGTGCCTGACGCACATGGATGGGCTGGAGGGCTTCGAGGACTTCGCCCGGCTGCTGAAGAAGCACGGCGTGCCGCTCTCCTTCGACATCCCCAAGCAGGGTGAAGAGGGCAAGCTGGCCTCGCTGTTGGAAGGGCAGGAGCAGTACCTGGCCCTGGGTCTCACCTCGCTGCCGGTGGACGACTTCGAGCGCCTGGAGCACTTCTACTCGCAGGGCGGGCGCTCCTTCGCGGCGCTCGGGCGCTTCGTCTCCGCGATGCTGGAGGGCGACACCCTCTCCTTCAAGCCCCAGCTCACCCGGGTGTTCTTCTCCTCCCCCACGCCCGAGGCGCGCGCCAGCGGCACGCTCTCCGTGGCGACCGAGGAGGGCTCCAGCCAGTCGCTGCGTCAGCTCTACCTGCGCACGCACCTGCAGCGGGCCGCGATGATCGCCGTGGCGGGCTGTCTGCCGGTGGTGCTCGCGTACGCCCACTTCTACTCGTTGCTGGAGGATGCGCAGGAGCAGCTGCAGCTCTTCGAGAACACCGTCGCGCAGATGCGCAAGCAGGGCCTGAAGGGCAGGGGAGAGGTCGTCGAACAGCGGGTGAACGCCGCCGCCGACGCGCTCCTCCAGCTCAAGCGGGCCGAGCGCTGGTGGCCCCCCCTGAGCTCCAGCTTCCCCGACGAGACGTCGGATCTGCGCCAGCGGCTGGCCCGTGGCATCCGGGAGAGCCACCTGCGGCCCGCCCTCGAGTTCTGCCACGAGAAGAAAGAAGGCAACAAGCGAGACAACTGCCGCCCCGAGCAGGTGGTCTACCTGATGGCCGCCCTCTATGCCTCGAGTGGGGACGGTCTCGGCGCCTTCATCAACTCCACCGTCCCCCAACACTCGCGGCATTGGCGTGAGGACGCGTCGGCGGGCAGCGGGACGTCGGCCGTCGCCGATCTCGAGAAGACCCGCACGTGGATCTCCGCGCTCGAGCTGCGCGAGTCGCTGGTGGCCACCTACGCCCTCGCCAGCGACGAGCCCTGGGAGCGCACTCCGCCCTGCCGCGCCGGGGCCGTGCAGCTCTCCAACAACGCGGACGAGGACTGGTCCTGCTGGCCCTACCCGGAGCTGGTGACGGTCGATACCCAGCTCAAGCCGTGGTTGGAGCACTTGCAGTTCCTGAAGACGGAGCTGGAGATCGGGAAGGCCGACCGCGTCCCGAGCCCGACCCGGGACGATCTCGAGAGGCTCAAGGCGGCGCTCCATGAGCGCCGGGCGGAGCGCGAGCGGCTGCAGGCGCAGCTCGCCGACCTGGACGTCTACGCCTCGCTGCCCACCGTGCTCAACCTGATTGACTCCTCGGCGGTGGAGATCGACAGCTCCCATTTCCAGGGCGTCCGGAGCACCATCGAGGTGCTCAAGTGGCTGCGGGAGAACCGGGACACGCTCGCCGCGGTGCTGCGCATGGAGGAGGATGCCTACGCGGGCTTCCTGGCGGTGGAGAAGCTGAGCACCGCCGAGCTGCTCACCCGCGAGGGTCTCTGGCTGACGGGCGACAACAAGGGCCCGTACCACATCGAGAACCTGCTGCAGAACACCTTCCCGTTCAACCCGCCCGAGCTCTCGCGCGGCCTGCTGCGCGCCTGGCTCAAGACCGACGAGAAGAGTGGTCTGGCCAGCCGTGGGTGGCATCTGGAGGTGAGCCGGACGCCTTTCGACTCCGAGATCAAGCCGCTGGTGGATGACTTCACCCAGCGCCTGAAGAACGCCCAGCTTCCGACGGACGAGATCGCCAAGCGCGAGAAGTACATCCAGGATCGGATGAACTCGTTCTCCCAGGGCTACCGCGAGGGGCTCTTCCACTCCATCCGCAACTACCACTTCGACGCCTCGCGCCAGCAGCTGCTCGACGGGCTGGCCCGGCTCACCCAGCCGTCCTCGGAGCAGGTGGACATGCTGCGCGACGTGGCCCACCGGGCCAACCTCGAGCCGCTGGAGGGGCCCTACTACGAGCCGCTGCGCAATGCCGTGGCGCCCTTCCGGCCCCTCACCCAGCTCATGACGCCGGACAAGAACGGCTACTACGCCGCGCTCGCCCCGTACCACGCGCTGGTGGCGCAGATGCATGACGAGCTGGACGCCGCGTCCAAGTCCGGTCAGGGCAAGCCCGGTGACGACAAGGCCGGCAAGGACAAGGCGCCGGCCAAGGACAAGGCGGCGGAGGCGTCTGCGGAAGGCGAGCAGGCACAGGCCGAAGCGGGCACCGCGGAGCTCGCGGACATGATGACGCCGCTGGAGAAGGTGGCCCTGTCCATGCTCCTCGAGGAAGAGGGCTCCTACCTGCGCAAGGCCCAGGAGTGGTTGGACACGCAGGGCATCACCGGTGAGCTGCGCCAGCCCTTCCTCAAGCCCTTCCTCCAGGTGCAGAGCCTGGGCAAGAAGGAGCTGGAGAACACCCTGGCGCAGCAGTGGGCGGAGGCCTCGGGGCGCATGCTCAAGCCCATGATGGCGCGCTACCCCTTCAACCCCGAGTCGCCCGAGGACGTGGATCCGGGCGAGCTGGAGGTGCTGCGCCGCAAGGACGGGGCCTTCTGGCTCCTGGTGAACCAGATGTTCTCCCGCGTGTGCGTGGAGCGGGGCACGCAGTGGTCGCTGCGCGGCCCGCTGCGCGACAAGCTGGAGATGCCCGACGAGATGCTGCTCACCCTCAGCCGGCTGGCCCGCCTGGCCAAGCTGCTGTGGGATGACGAGGGCCGGCCCCGGCCGCTGATGCTCAAGGTGCAGCCTCAGCCCCTGCCCGCGCCGCCGATGACGGGCGTCTTCGTCACCATGTCCTCCCTCAAGTGCGGCAAGACGACCGCGTACGGCTTCAACCAGAGTCCCACCTGGCAGGACTTCCCCGTGAGCTGGTGGGATCAGCAGGTGTCGTCCATCGTGCTGGAGCTGCGCTCGCCCGCACGCGACGTTCCCCAGTACCTGTCGTTGCCGTGGAACCGCTCGGCTTGGAGCTGCTTCCGTCTCTTCGAGGAGGCCACCCTCACCACGGAGCAGCGCCGGCAGTGGAGTCTGGCCCTCCAGGGCAACGGCGTGAGCAAGCGTGGGGTGGAGATCAGCTTCGGACTCAAGGGAGATCCCTGGGTTCCCTTCCGGGAGGTGCCGCGATGAGCGCCCGCGTGTTTCGGTGGACGGCCCTGGCCGCGCTGCTGCTCGGTGCCTGTGGGCCGAGCAGCATCAACCTCAGCATCAAATCGCCGCCCGGGACCAACCTGGGCCGGCCGATGTACATGCTCGTGCGGCAGGTGGATCCCAAGCAGTACGCCAACGAGGCCTACTCCGAGGTGGCCGCCAAGGTCGGTGCTCCGGACACCACCGTGCTGCAGACGGCGGTCATCTACCCGGGCACCATCCAGCGCTTCAAGCTGAAGGCGCCCAAGGAGGGGGCGGTGGCCGTCTCCTTCCTCTTCACCGCGCCGGATGGCAACTGGCAGATGCTGCTCAGCCCGCCGTCTCCCACCGCGGTGGACGTCGAGCTGACCGTGAGCCGCATCCTGAGCGACACGGTTCCCCCGGCCATCCCCTCGGAGCCGGGCGCGGCGCCAGAAGCGCCCAAGGGGCCGCCCGAGGCGCCCAAGATGCCGGAGATGCCGAAGCTCCCCGGCGCCTGAGTCACGCGGCCAGCGAGCGCATCTGGGCGTCGACCCGGTCCATCATCGTGTCCACCCAGGTGCGGGCCTGCTCCAGCGGCTGGGCGAACAGGTTGGACTGCTCGATCGACGCCGCGATCTTGTCCAGCGGCGCGAGGAGCTGCTCCCGGGCCGCATCCACCTGGGTGGACAGGGCGTCGATCTGCTTCGCCGCCGCGTCCATCAGCCCCCCGGCCTGTTGCGAGAAGGTGGTGATCACCTGATCCACCCGCGGGGTGATCTCCTGCTCGATGCGCGCCCGGCCCTTGCGGACCTCCTCCAGCGCCTTGTCCATCGAGGTGCGGGCCGTGTCGAGCCCGGTCTTCGTCTTCTCCTGACCGGAGGCCACCTGCTTGTCGATCGTCTCGCCCAGCTTCGCCACCTGATCGGTCGCGCGCTTCACCCCGTCGGCGAGGCTCTGCTGGAACGTCCCGAGCTTCTCCTTCACCTGCTCCTTGAGCGTGTCCACGCGTTTGGCCACCTGCTCCTGGAGCGCCTCCACCTGCTTGACCACCTGGTCGCGGGCGGTCGCGATCTGCTTGGAGATCTGCGCCATGAGCTGCGTCACCTGCGCCACGGCCTGATCGATGCTGCTCTGCACCGACTCCTTCAGGGTCTGGATCTGCTGCACGAGCTGCTGCTTCAGCGAGTCCACCTGGGCCAGGGCCTGCGTCTGGATCTGATCCACCTGGGTGACGAGCTGCTGCTGCAGTGAGGAGATCTGCTCGCCCACCTGCTTGGTGATGGTGCCGAGCTGGGTGGAGATCTGGGTCACCACCTTGCTGATGGCCTGCATGGCCGGATCCACCAGCGGCTTGGGCAGATCCGAGGCGGGAATGGCCTCCAGCAGTTGCACGGCCTTGGCCAGCAGGGACTCCAGCGTGCCGACCAGGGTCTTGTAGAGCGTCTGGAGCTGCTCGAGCTTCTCGGGCAGGGCGGTGAAGATCGCCTGAATCTGCTTCTCCACCTGGGCGATCGTGTCCATCAGGCTGTCGAGCACCGCGGAGGTGGCTTCGATCGTCTGGCGGACGGGGGCCTGGATGGACTCGAGGGTGGTGAGCGCCGTCTTCATCAGGGCATCGATCGCCTCGGTCCCCTGGGTGATGACCGTGTCGATCTGCTTCTGCACCTGGTCGAGGAACTGCTCCACCAGCTTGATGCCGTCCGCCACCTGCTTCACCTGGTCGCCCAGGGTCCGCTCGATGGTGTCGAGCACGTGGTTGACCTGCTCGCGCCCGGTGGTGAGGGTGCCGCCGACGGTCTTATCCAGCGTGTCGAGGAGCTCGGTGGCCGTCTGGGTGGTGCTCTTCAGCTGGGTGCGGATCGGCTCCAGCCCCGCGCGCAGCTGACCCACCAGCCGCCGGACCTCGGCCTTCGAGGACTCGCCCGCCGACTGGACGTTGTCGTGCACCTTCTGCAGGGCCTTGGAGGGCTCGCCGATGGCGGTGTCGAGCGCCTGGGTCAGCCGCTGGGTCTCCTCCCCAATGGTCTGGCGCACCTGCGTCATCGGGGCGAGCACCATCTCCGTCACGGCCGTGAGCTTCGTGGCCGCGCCCTGGAGCTGCTGCTCGGCCTGGGCCTGGAGCTTCTGGAGCTCCTCCTTGAGCTGTTTCTCGCGCGCGTCGAGCTCCGCGGTGGCCTTCGTCAGCTCCTGCTTCGCCTGGTCCCGGAGCTTCCCGTATTGCTCCTTGAGCTGCTTCTCGCCTTCCTCGAACTTCTTCACGCCCTGGTCCAGCTGGGCGCGGACCTTCTGGAGCTCCGCCTTGAGCTGCTGCTGGCGGGCCTCGAGCTGCGCGGCGGCCTGCTTGTCCTCTTTGGCCGCCCTGGCGCGGAGCTTCTCGAGCTCCTGCTCGAGCTCCTTCTCGCGAGCCTCGAGCTGCGAGGTGACCTTCTTCAGCTCCTGCTCGGCCTGCGCGCGGAGCTTCTCGTACTCGCCCTGGAGCTGCTTCTCGCGCTCCTCGAGCTTCGCCTCCAGGGCGTCCTTGCGCTTCCTCAGCGCGGAGGCCAGCTCGGAGGTGAGGGACTCACAGCGCTGCACCACCTGCTTGCCCAGCCCATCGAGCTGCGCCACGAAGGACTGCTCCTTGGCCTTCACCTGGCCCTCCAGGGCCTGGCAACGGGAGGAGACCGCCGGCTCGATCGCCGTCAGGCCGGTTCGGACACGGCCTCCGGAAGTCTCGAGCTTCTGCCGCAGGGCGAGCACCTCGGCCGCGGCCATGTCGAACCTGGTCCATAGCGCCTTCACTCAGGGCTCCATCTCCGCCAGTTTGGCGTCCAGGGAATCAACCTTCTTCAAGAGCTTTCCGCCCACCACTTCCACCTCGGGTTGCTCACTTCAGCTTCAGGAGTGCGGCCTTGGCCGCTTCCGCGGACCCCGCCAGCTCGCCCACGCCCTGGGACAGCTTCGAGGACGCGCCCTGGAACCCACTCTTGGCCTCCGCCACCTTGGCGCCCACCTCCGCCCGGGCGCCGCTCAGGGCCGCCTTCGCCTCCGCCTGGGCGCTCTTCATCTTCGCACGCACGGCGGCCATCGCGCCCTGGTAGGCGGCCGAGGTCTCCCCGATGGCCCCCCCCACCGCCGACGAGAGGTCTCCCTTGGCGGCCTCCACCTGGGGAGAGACATCGTAGGTGGGGGTGGGCGGGCCGCCGCTGGGCGACTCCTTCACCTGGATGAAGAGGTGGCCCTCGCCCATGCGGACCACCTGCGTGTCACCCCCGGAGGTGCGGTGCATGCGCCACACCGGCTTGTCGTCCTGGAAGTCGTGCGTCATCGCCGTCTGGCTGGTCTTGTTCCAGCCGAGCAGCACCTGATCGCCCTGTCCGTCCTGGGGCGTGCGCACGCCCTCCTTCCAGTCGAGGAAGCGGAGCAGCTCGGCGCGGTCGAAGTGGAGCCCCACCATCACCCGCGTGTTCTTGTACGGCGGGAAGAAGAAGTGGCCGGGGAAGTGGATC
>NZ_DASVSO010000398.1:0-16745 GCF_036388035.1 Archangium sp. | reverse complement strand
GAGGGCCTCGTCCACCGCGGGGCCCTCGGCGGGGATGAGCTGGGCGCGCACGTTGTGCACCCCGTCCCGGCGCGCCCGCTTGCGCAGCTCGTCCATGCGCGTCTCCTCCACGTCCAGCGCGTACAGGTCGCCCCGGTTCTTCATCTGCACGGCGAGCTGCAGCGTCTTGCCGCCCGCGCCCGCGCACGCGTCCACCACCTTCGTGGGCGGCGCGTCCACCAGCATGCCGAGCAGCTGGCTGCCCTCGTCCTGGATTTCGAACCAGCCGTCGCGGAAGGTGGTGAGCGAGAAGGCGTTGGTGCGGGTGTCGAGGATGAGGCCCAGCGGCGAGAGCGGGGTGGGGGTGGCGGACACGCCCTCCTCGGCCAGGAGCGCGCGCAGCCGCTCGCGGTCTCCCTTGAAGCCGTTGACGCGCACGGTGAGGGGGCCGCGCTCGTTCATCGCCTCGATGGCGCGCTCGGCGTCCGCGCCGAACACCGCGCGCAGGCGCGGGGCGAGGAAGTCCGGCACCGAGGCGGCGATGGGGAAGCGCTTCTCCCGGGGGAGGGCCTCCAGCGCCCGGGCGGCCTCGGGGAGCCGGGCCAGGGCGGCGGCGTCCGAGGCCGTCAGCGCCGAGGTGCGCGCCACCTCGTCCACATCCTCGCCGTGGAGGATGCGCGAGGCGGCCAGGCGCATCACGTCCTGGCGCGTCTTGTCCAGGCGCATGAAGTCGCGGTGGGCCTGCTCGAGGAGGAAGTCCACCGTGCGCTGGCGGCGGAGCAGGGCGTACACCCGCTCGGCCACGGCGCGGCGCTCGTTGGAGTAGAGGTTCTTCTTGTGGCGGAGGGTGAAGTCCAGGGCCCGGTCGGCCAGGCGGCCCTCGTGACGGACGAAGCCGTAGGCTTCGAGGCACGCCTGGAGGACGAGGTCCTCGCGCAGGGGGCGGGAGGCGGAGCGCGACGCCTCCGAGGAGGAGGAGGGCTCACGACGGGGCTTTTTCGCGCGAGCGGGCGGGCGGGCGTTCTTCTTCATGGCTGGCGAATCTCATTCCGGGCGTCCAATGACAAGAGTGGAAGCGCCCCGGGCCATGTCCAGGGCGCCTCCGCCTCCTCCCCCGGTCCCCGGGCTAGCGCTGGCGCCGTCGGCGGCGCAGGGCCCCGGCGAGCAGCAGCGCGCCCGCGGGGAGCAGGGCGGCCATGGGGCCGGCCGAGCAGCCAGCCGCGTTTGGGCCCAGGCCCCCCGGGTCCTCCGGCAGCGGGTCCGGGCCGGTGGGCAGCCCGGGGTTGCCGGTGGTGGAGCCGGGCTGGGGGGTGCCCGTCGAGGGCTGCGTCGGGCCCGCCGGCCGCTCACTCACGGGGGGCGAGGAGGGCTCGGGCGTGCTGGGCGTCGGCGTCGAGGCCGGCGGCAGGTCCTTGTCGAGCGAGAAGCTGTCGATGACCTTGCCGGAGGGCGTCAGCATCTGGGCGGTGAGGGTGCCGTCCTCCACGGTCACGTCGAGGTAGCCGTGGTCCTTGTCGTTGCGCGCCGCGGCCCACGCGGGCTTGCCCCCGGAGATGGGACGCAGGGACGCGCCACCGCTGCCCACCACGAGGTAGGGGATGCCCGGGTTGCCCGAGGAGGCCATGGCGTCGCCCTTCATCATGGACGTGCGCTCGTAGTGGTGATCGTGCCCGGTGAGCACCAGATCCACCCCGTACTTCTCGAAGAGGGGGGCGAACTCGCGGCGCATCTTCAACTGCGAGCCGTGAGCGCCGCTGCTCCAGGGCGGGTGGTGGAAGAAGACGACCTTCCAGTCCGCGTTGCTGGCGGCGAGGTCCTGCTCCAGCCACTGCTTCTGGGCGGCCAGCGTGCAGCGATCCTCCGAGGCCAGGCCGATGGCGCAGTTGGAGTCCAGGGACACGAAGTGCACGTGGCCCCAGTCGAAGGAGTAGTAGCGCTCGCCGCCACTGGGGCTGGTGGGGAGGTAGAGGTTGTCGAAGTAGGGCTGGGCCTGGTTGGTGACGTACTCGTGGTTGCCCGGGGTGGCGAAGAAGGGCACCTGGGCGAGCAGCGGCGCCATGGGCACGAAGAGGTTGTCCTGGATCTCCGCCTCGGTGCCGGAGGAGTACGCGTTGTCGCCGAGCGCCAGGAAGAGCTCCGGCCGGCGGCCGAGCATGGCGTTGGCCACTTCCCGCTGGTCGGCGTTGTTCATGCCGAAGTCGCCCACGGCGGTGAAGTGGACGCGGCGGGTGCCGGGTACGGGCGCGGTGGAGAAGCGGGTGGGGTTGGTGCGCGCGCCGCAGGCATCCACGAGGTAGGTGTACTCGGTGCCCGGCTGGAGGCCGGAGAGCTCGACGGCATGGTTGCGGCCAGCGTCAGCCGATTGGGCGAGCTGGTCGGTGGAGCCCCGGGTGCCGTAGCGCACGGTGGGGACACATGCGCCCTCCAGGCGGAAGGCCACGGTGGCGGTGTCGGGTCCCACCTTTTGCAGGTAGGGCTGGCGGGTCAGGCCCGCGGCGCTGGCGGTTCCAGCGGTGAAGGTGAGCGCTGCGGTCACTGCGCCGAGCGCTAGGGAATACAGTCGGTGCATGGAGCCTCCGGTCCGAGTCATTTCGGACCGGGGTGCAACGATTCACCGGTGGACATCCATCCAGAGTGCCCTACTTCGCTTGCCTGGTGAGCGGCGAGCAAGGGAGGCCTCGTCGGGCGTGTCTGGCTTCAGTCGAGGAAGCGGCGCTCCCAGCGGAGCACCTCATGCTCGGGAGAGAGGGCCGCACGGAGCTTCTCTTGGTAAAGCCAGGGCTCCAGCACGCGCGCCAGCTCCCGGTAGGCCGGGAGGACGAGGCCGCGTTCGGTATCACCCGCCTCGGGCCAGGGGCCCAGGGTGACGACGGCTCGCTCGCCCTCCAATTCCTGCACGGTGGTTCCGGGCGAGGCCAGCCGGGCGCGCAGTCCCGCCGCCCCTCCTACCTCGCCGAGTACAGGCTGGCCCAGGAAGGTGAGCCAATTGACTGTCCGCACCCGTGCGCCGAGCTTCGACGTGCGCAGATCGGGGTCGGGGATCTCCATGCCCGGGTAACGGAAACATAGTTTGAGCACTTCCCCCCAGGTACCCATGATGTCCGTCTCGCATTGGAATGCGAGACCTGCATGGCCGGAGCAGAAGGGCAGGGCTGCTCCCAGTTCCAGCGCGAGTTCGCGCACACGCCCCGGACCGTGTTGCTCCAAGTACTCGGTGGGCAGCCAGAAGCGCACCGCGCAAATGAGGTCTTCTGCATTTTCCCAGGGGAGCGGCTCGTCAATGGGACTTCCGCGGTAGTGGAACCAATAATCGCTCTCGGCTCCACCATACATCTGGATGATGGCGCTGTGGTCATCGAGGAGTTCACGCCGGTTTCGCTCCCAACCCGCTTCATCGAGCCTCACAGCCGTTCCTGCCTCGTGGGAGTACTGGCTGAATTCCTGGAACTGGATCGCTCGTCGGTAGATGTCCAACGAGCGCAGCACCGCTTGCGACACGTCCGCATGCGAGTGACGCATGTAGAAGGTGATGCTCACGGCTTCGCGGATCATCAGGGCACCGCACTCCACGCGGACGCGGATCCTTGGATAGTGCTCACTCATCGGATGACTCCCCACCTGGGCATGATACGCGCGGCGCTCTGCCCTGAATGCTCGCTCACTCCCAGGAGCTCGTTGTACATGTATCCTTGGGTCTTGCCCTGGTAGGGATGCCCCTTGGGATATCTTTCCCAACTCGTGAGTTCCTCATATTTACGAGGATTGATACAGGGGAACTTGAAATCATAGACGGCCAGCACGTTGCTCGGATCGCCCGAGTGGATGACCACATCCGGTTTGAGTGTGCCTCTCAACTCGCCCCGATTGCCGGATTCCTCCAGTGCACGCTCCTCCTCGGGGCTGACCTGCTTCCACCGCCGTGTGCGGCTGTCATAGCGGTAGCGTGACTCCACGCTGAAGCCGCCCGGGCGCAGTCTGCTCAACTGCTCCTGTGCGCACCGGGCGGCCACCTCATGCATCTCTGTTCCCAGCCGCATGGCCCACGTCACGCTCCTTCCCATTGCGTCCACCGTCGACTCGTTGCACTCGTCGGCATCGGGGGCTGGGTCCTTGAACGCGGTCGGGTAGCGCAGGAGGACCTCCGAGCGGGCCAGGTTGGCGCATTCCGCCAGCGCCTGCTCGATGGAAGTCTTCGTCAGGTTGTCGAGCACCCGCAGCGTCGCACCGATGGACGCCACGGTGGTGCCTGCCTCCGCCATGCTCGCGGTGGCCGCCTCTCGCCCCGACAGGGCGGCACAATGGGCGGGGTTTTGCCGACAGGCGGCCGAGACGGAGTTGTCGTAGCCGTAGCGGTCTCCGCGAGGTGCCCCGGAGGTGGTGGTGCATGCTGCCTGGGCCACGAGCACCAGCAGCGCCAGTGCGCCCCACCTGGAGCGTGGCCTCGCATCTTCCAGACGCGGGCTGACAAGACGAGTGCACATGTCGTCCCCCTCTCGTGGACCGCGTGGGTCAGGAACCTTCGTTCCGAGCGTACGTCAGTTCGAGGTGGCAGCACTCCCCTCCGGCCGGCTCCTCTGTGAGGACGCGGCTGGAGGATGGCTCCGGTCATGTTACGCTGGTGGACGCCGGAGGTCATGCGCTTGCCTTTTCCGCTTCATCGGGCCGCAGTGGGGGCCCTGCTCGTCTGGTGCCCCGTGGTCGTGGCGCAGCCGCCCGTGGCCCGCGTGCGCCGCGAGCAGCAGCTCGTGCTCGCCGAGCGGCCCGCCGGGGGCGAGTTGGAACTGCGGGTGGCCCCGGGCGTCCCCACCATGGTGCGCCTGGACGCGGACGTGGAACGCGCCGAGCTGAAGGGGGAGGGGCTCGGTCGCATCGTCCGGATGGACGTGGCCGTGCGCTCCCTCGTGCTCGAGCCGCTCCGGGAACTGGCCCCCGGCGAGCGGCTGCCGCTGGAGGTGCTCCTCGTCCAGGGCTCCGTCCGCGTCCGGCTGCTGTTGCTGCTCGTCGCGCATCCCACCGAGGTGGACACGCGGGTGGACGTGGAGCTGCGCCCTCGCTCGGCCCGGACGGGGCTGGAGCCGGAACCCCCGGGCCCCCGGCGCGAGGACGACCCGTTCTCCCGTTTCGTGCTCTCGGAGGAGCTGGGGAAGTCCGGTGTCACCGTCACCCTCTTCGATGGAATAGCAGTTGGGACCGGGGTGCTGGTGACGAAGACGCGGAGCTTCCAGACTGGCCGGAGGCGCATCCTCGCCTTTGAAGTCTTCAACCCCGTGGGCGCGAGGCCCTGGCTCGTCTCGGACGTCGTGCGTCTCTCGCCGACGGGCAGGGTGCTCGGCGGTGCGGAGCGCTGGACGGTGGACATGCTGGCCCCCATCGAGCCGGGAGGCCGCGGGCGAGTGGTGGTGGCGGTGCCCGAGGAGGAGTCCGGGGTGCCCGTGCGTGTGGAGGTGCGGGAGAAGGGCGGCGGCCGGAGCGTGCGGCTGGAGGATCGCGCTGAATGAACGCCCCCGCGCCGTGGAGACCGCAGCCGGTGGATCTGCCCCCGGGCACGCGCGTGGGCAACTGGCGCGTCATCGGCCGGCTGGGCTGGGGCGGCTACGGGGCGGTGTACCTCGTGCGCGGTGTGCACTGGCCCCGGCGCCAGGCGGCCCTGAAGCTGGCGCTGCAACCGGGGGCGCTCTCGCGCCGGCTGGAGCGGGAGGGGGAACTGCTGGTGCGCGTGGCGCACCCCCACGTGGCGCGCTTCATCGAGGCGGGCTCCTGGTCCCCTCCGGACCCGACCTGGGCGCGCCTGCCCTTCCTCGTCATGGAGTACGTGCCCGGTCTCCACCTGTACGCCTGGGCCTCCCAGCGTGACGCCCGGCTGGACAAGGCGCTGCGGCTCTTCCAGCAGTCGGCGCTGGCGCTGCACGCGGTACACGCGGCGGGCGCCCTGCACCGGGACGTGAAGGGAGAAAACCTCCTCGTGCGGGACGGGGACGGAGGCGTAGTGCTGGTGGACCTGGGCGTGGGCGACTACGAGGGCGCCGCGCCGCTCACCGGCACGCAGCTTCCGCCGGGCACGGCGGCCTACCGCAGCCCCGAGGCCCTGCGCTTCCAGCAGGAGCACCTCGGTGACTCCAGGGTGCGCTACGAGTTCCGCCACGCGGATGACCTGTACGCGCTGGGCGTCACCTGGTACCGGGCGCTCACCGGCGCCTTTCCCTTCGAGGCCGAGGAGCCCGAGGACTCCTACGCCTCCTATCGGGCGCGCCTGGAGGGGCGGCTGCCGCTGGCTCCGTCCGCGCTCAATCCGCGCGTGCCCCCGGCGGTCGGCGAGCTGCTGCTGCGGCTGCTGTCGTCGCGTCCCGAGGAGCGACCCGCCAGCGCACGAGAGGTCGCCAGGTCGCTGGCCGCCCTTCCGCGTGGCGCGGGCCTCGAGCGGGAGGTGCTCCTCTTCGAGTGGAACGATGGGGCCACGCCGCACTCACGCATCACGGAGGACGCGCACCCTCCGCGCCTTTCCTCGCTCGAGCTTCCGAGGTGGCGCTGGGGGGCGCTCGTGCTGGGAGCCCTCCTGGTGGCCGTGCTCGCGGTTGGGCTCGCCAGCCGTTCGCGCCTCTCCCTTGAACCGAGTCACCCGACACAGGAAGGTCCCTCCATGAACGAACCGAAGGCCCCCGCCGGCTCCGAGTCAGCCCCCGAAGCGAAGCTGTCCCCGCTGGAGAGCGATTTCATGAAGTCGCTCGCGGCGGCCGTGTGTCTGGTGACGTCCGGCTGTGCGGGCGTGCCGGTGAGTCCCACCTGGCCCCAGGACTGTCCTCCCGAGGCGCTCGCCGCCATGGCGAAGCGGGAGAGGTCTTTCGTGCCGGGCAGGCAGGGCTACCTCGCCCTCGACATCAACCGGCCGGGACACCTGAGCGAGTTCTCGGACTACCGGGAGGGTCCCCTCGTGAGCGCCATGCTCGATGAGGCGGACGAGGTCGATCTGCTGCCGTTGGGCACCAGGCTGTACGGGTACATGTGGACGGGAGGGCCGAAAGTGCAGGCGTACTGGACCCGGGCGGAGTTGCCAGACGGTGAGTCCATCCCGGTGTGCATGGTGCTCGGCTTCAACGAGCGGGGCGGGTACTGGAAGGAACCGGGCACGGAGCCGGGCTCCTTCCGCATCAGCAAGCGAGCGCCCTTCACGGTGACGCGCCGCTTCGAGCGCCCGGAGTGAGGTGGACCGGAGGCGGGTGTCAACCCAGGACGGTGGCGGACCTCGCTTCTGGACGTCCAGAAGCAAAAAGGCCCTCCTCCGGCACTCGCTTGTAGACATCTACAAGTGAGGTGGGTGCATGTATGTTTTTGTGTGGCTTCGCTTGTAGACGTCTACAAGTGAGCCGCTTCCAGACGTCCAGAAGCGCTTGATGCTCCGGGCGGCCCTCGCCGCGTGATTCCGAGAGCGGAGCTCAGCGGGCTCCCATGTGCCGGAACGGGCGAGGTCGCGGTACGCGGGAAGGGCCTTCCTCCGCCGTCAGGGCTTCTTCACGTCGTAGGAGACGAGCTCCTCCAGCCGCTCGCCGGTCTCCTTCACCTTGCCGATGCCCGGCACCAGCCAGTACGTGCGCTCCTGGTTCTCCTTGTCGCCGCGCGCGCGCTTCAGGCGGATGGCGTTGGTGAAGGTGCCAGCCGGGGTGGTGACGGTGTCGTTCACCGCCTCCACGCTCCACACGTACGTCTTGTCCTTGTCCTCCGTCGAGCCGTCACCGTTGCGCGTCAGCTCGCGGATGTCGGACGTGTAGCTCCACCCCTGGGGTTGCTCCGCGGAGATGCCCTTCACCGTCGCGGGCGACCAGGTCGTCACCCGGGCCAGCGCCCCCGCCTTGCGGTCCTCCTCGCGCAGGCGCACCACCACCCCGTTCATGTCGATCTGCCAGGACAGCTCCTCCAGGTGCGGCTGCGTGCTGCGCACCGAGATGGCCTTCATGGCCGTCTCCGGCACCGTCTGCTCGCCCAGCACCTCCACGCGCTTCTCGAAGGTGCCGCGCGTCGGGTCCGAGATGCGGTACGTCCACGTGGTGCCCCGCGTGAGCGGCCAGAGGCTCTGGCGTGCGGCCGGCTCCGGCTTGTTCCCGTCCGGGCCGGGGCTCACCGGGATGTCCGGCAGGGGCACCGTGCCATCCGGGTTCGTCGTCGTGGCCGGCTGCTGCGCCTTGTCATTGTCCGGCAGGCTGCCGCCCTCGCCGCACCCCACCCAACACACCACCGCCACCAGCGCGGCCCACTTCCTGCCCTTCATCCCCGCTCCTCCCAGCCGCCCTTGTTGGAGGGCAGCTCCGACCACCGCAGTCCCCGCAGGGGGCCGCCCGCGGACCGGCTCAACGCCGATGCGAGCATCCCCGGCTCCTTCTCCTCCACCTCGAGCTCCAGCCGCCGCCCGTCGAAGTCCAGCGCGCACCCGCGCACCAGCACGTTGCGCTCGCCGAGCTTCTGCCTCAGCCACGCCTCCGCGCCCACCAGGTCATCCGCCTGGGCCGACACCAGCATCCGCTGCTTCGGGGCGAGGGGCTCCTTCTTGTCGAAGAAGTCCAGCACCAGCAGCAGCACCCCGACGAAGCCGGTGCCCACCCCGGCCAGTCCCAGGCTGCCGTGCCCGCACGCCATGCCCAGGCCGATCATCAGGAAGAGGATGGCCGCGTCGCGTGGATCCTTCAGGCCGGAGCGGAAGCGCACGAAGCTGCCCAGGCCCACCAGGCCGAAGGCCTTGGCCGTGCTGTTGCCGATGACGGCGGTGATGACGGCCGCCGCGGTGCATAGCAGCACCTGGGCCTGCATCATCTCCGCCTTGGGCAGCGGCCTGCGCGTGAGCAGGCGCCAGGGCCGCAGCGCGAGCACCGTGCCGATGGTCACCGCCGCCAGCAGCCGGGGGATCATCACGAGCGCGTCGTGCGGAGCCCCGTCCGCCGTCAGATCCTGGGTCAGCCCCGAGAAGAATGAGTCCATGCCGTCTCCCTTTCTTCCTCAGAGCGCCGGCTGCGAGGCTTCGTCCGCGGCCATCCGCTGGGCCGTGCGCTCCTCGGGGAGCGTGGCGGCGTGGGCGGCGGCGACGATGCGGTAGGCGTTGCGCAGCACGGGCAGGCGGGCGGAGGTGACCTCCAGCGCGCGCAGCACGAGGGCCTCGACTCGCTCCGTGAGGGGCAGCCCCTCGAGCGAGGACACCACCGTGGCGGGCCAGCGCGTCACGAAGGCCTCGCGCAGCCGCCAGGCCCGCGGGTCGTCCATTCCATCCAGCGAGTCGAGGGCCTCCTTCGTCAGGGGCGCGCCGCGCTCACGCAGGGCGAAGGCCTCGTCCGTGGTGAGCCCCGTCAACGAGCGCAGCACCAGCTTGAGCGCCTTGTCCTCCAGCGCCACGCGCAGCTCGCGGGCGAAGGGCGTGTCCAGGCCCTGGGTGCTGCGCAGCACCGCCAGCCTGTCATGGGAGAGCAGGCTCTGGCGCAGGGCGTCCGCCCGGGGCGAGTCCAGGCCGGTGAGGCTGCGCGCCACGTCCGCGAACAGCCCGCGGCGCACTCCCAGCTCGCGCGCGGCCCAGGCCGGCTCGTCGTCCACCCCGGCCAGTCCGCAGAGCACCTCGGCCAGCCGTCCCTCGCGCAGGGCGTGCTCGCGCAGGGCCCACGCCTCGGGCGAGCCGTTGCGCTTGAGGCCGGCGAGCGCCTCCGCGGGCGCGTGGACGTACAGGCGCTCGCGCAGGGACATGGCCTGGGGCGTCGGGTTGGAGCCGAGGCTCGCCACCACCTCCTGCGGCACCACCTCCGTCAGCAGCTCGCGCAGGGCCCAGGACGGCTCGTCATCCAGGCCGGTGAGGCTGCGCATCGTGAGGCCTGGGAAGCGCTCGACGAAGCCCAGCCGCCGCTGGTGCGCGGCGAAGCCGGGGATGCCTCCCAGCAGCCACACCGCGAGCTGGGGCTCACGCGTCTCCAGCCCGTCCAGCGTGCGGAAGAAGTGCTCCTCCACATCGTCCACCTTCGCCGGCACGTGCACCGGCGTGGGGCGGGGCGGGTTGATGCGCTGCGCCGGCAGCTCGCGCCCCTCCAGCCGCGCCACCACCGCCTCGACGATGCGCTGCTCCAGCACGTGCAGCGGCTGCTCGTTGTTCTCGATGACGAGCCAACGGGACGGATCCCTCCGCGCCAGGGCGAGGAAGGCCTCGCGCATGCGCACCGCCAGGCCCGCGCCGGCCAGCCCCTTGCGGCTGTCCGAGTCCGGAGCCCGCTCGCTCTTGAGCTTCCCCAGCCGCTTGCGCAGCCGGGCCAGGTCCGGCTCCACGTCCACCAGGATGACGAGGTCCGGCCACAGCCCCTGCGAGGCCAGCTCGCAGCCCGGCTCGAGCGACTCCCAGGGCAGCCCGCGCCCGCCACCGCTGAGGGCCAGCTGCGAGTAGAGGTAGCGGTCGCTGATGCACACCTCGCCGCGCGAGAGCGCGGGGGCGATGACCTCCTCGAGCTGCTGGGCGTCCCGGGCGAGGTTGAGGAAGAACTCGGTGCGCGGCGACATCTCCAGCAGGGTGGAGTCGCGGGTGAGCTCGCGGATGCGCCGGGCGATGGGCGAGCGCAGCTCTCCGCCCTCCCGGGCGTGCGCCACCCGGTAGCCGAGCCTCCGGAGTCTGCCCGCCAGGAGGTTGGACAGGGTCGTCTTTCCGCTGCCGTCGATGCCTTCGAAGTCGATGAACACGGTTCCTCAGCCCCCCACAATCCCGTCCGCGACGAAGTCGTGGACCCTCGCCATCCCCTCGGCGAACTTGCTGTACGCCGGCTTCCTCCCGGGGTTGAGCGCCGCGAGCCACTCGGGCAGCTCCTCTCCCAGGTGCTTCACTTCCACCACCACGCGCTCGTCCAGCGCCAGCGGCTCGCCCAGGCGCTCGGCGCTCAGCGTCGTCGGGCCGAGCGCCAGCTCCGGCGTCACCCGGTGGAAGCCGATGTCCCGGTCCACCGTCACGCGCCACGTCTGCGAGCACTGGTACACATGCCGCCGGTACGTCACCGCGAGCGTCGGCAGGAGGCTGCCTCCGGCGATGAGCGGCAGCAGGCGCGTGCCCCCCTCGAGCACCTGCCCGAGCTGCGCGCGCGGCACCCACACGCGGCGCTTCTGGGTGACGCCATTGCGCTCGCGCTTCACCTCCAGCACCACCCGCTGCTCGCCGCCGGCGCCCAGGTCCGGCGAGTACTCCTTGGTGCGCACCTTGAGGCAGTCATTGGGCGTGTCCAGGGACCGCCGCGTCAGCGGGTAGCCCGGCTTGTCGAAGTAGACGGAGGTGATGCGCGTGGGAGGCGGGAGGTACCCGCCCAGTGCCACGGACAGCCGCGCGCACAGCACCAGCGCCTCCTCCGTCCTCAGCACCAGCTTGAACTCCCGGCGCAGCTTGGTGACTTCTCCTTCCGCGAACTGGAGCATGGTCGGTCTCCGTTCCTAGAAGCGGGTGGCGAGCTGCAGCGAGTACTCGAAGCCCGGCGCTTCGTCCCCGGCCCGCAGCGCGTGCTCGGCCTGGAACATGGCCTTGAAGTGCTCCGAGTAGAGGACGTTGAGGCCGCCCAGGAAGCCGTAGCCCCGCGCCCGCAGGGGGCCTCGGAGCTGGAGCATCTCGGCGCCCGCCACCGGTTGCACCGCCCACCCCTCCAGGCCGAGGGGCAGCGTGTAGCTGGCCAGCCCCATCTGCGCGGAGAAGGGCCCCGTGGGGAGCTTGCCGTTGACGTACTCGCCCGACAGCTCCAGCGCGCCCAGGCTCAGCGTGGCGTCCGTGGCCACCGCGACGTTGCGGGTGCCCTTGAAGACCTCCGCGAGGTAGCCGCTGGCGCCCACGGTGAGGGCCTTGAAGGGACGCACGCTCACCCGGAGGGCGGCGTCCTCGCTGGCCCGCGTGTCCAGCTCCTCGTTCCTGGCACCCTGGAAGACGCCGCCGGACACCTTCAGCTTCCAGGCCTCCTTCAGACTCACCTCGCCCATCAACCCCAGCCGCCTTCCGCCCATCTGGTGCGTGTCCTCGAGGTAGTCCGCCACCAGCCCGCGCCGCATCACCGGCAGGCTCCAGGAGGACGCGAGCTCGCGCGCCAGGAAGGGCGCCTTGAACTGGCCGCCGTAGAGGCGCAGCCGCTTGTGCTTGTCGGAGACGCGCACGAAGGCGTCCTTGAGGATGTTCTTGGACGACAGGTCCGCCGTCACCTCGGCATCCAGGCGGGAGAGCGACGCGGACAGGCCCACGCGCGCCGATGGAATGGACAGCGCGCGCTCATAGCCCTCGCGCTCGTCCGCGCTCACCCGGGCGTAGACGCGCCCGAAGGCACTCACCTGGGGCCCCTTCTTCTTCTCGTCAGCCGCCTGGCCCTCGCCGCCCTCCGACAGTGGCTCCTCCAGCGCGCCCGGCTCGGGCTTCGGCGGCTCCACCGTCGCCTCCGGCTCGGCCCACGCGGGCATGCCCAGGAGCAGGACCGTGGCGAGGAGCCCCCGTCTTCCCTTTTCGCCCCATCGCCCCTCGCCCATGCACTCCTCCTCGCCGCGATCCATGCGGGGAGGTTGCAACCGGGATGCCCGGGAGTCGGACGTCCGGGGGTGGACAGACGTCGGCTCCCAGCGCCCGGAAGCCGCTGGGGGAGGGCGTCACAGGGCCGTTACAGGGAAGGAAACTTCCTTCCGAGGGTGCTGGGGCGCCTATCGAAGTTACTGGCTCGCGGGGGAGGGCGTGGGATCACCCCCGGAAGCGGCCTGCTCGGTGGGTGTGGAATCACTCACCGGCGCGGGTGGGGTCTCGGACCCGGCGGAGGGGGCCGCGGCGGCCCCGGGAGATTCAGGGGCGGACGAAGCCTCGGCCTCCGGGGCCGTGGAGGTGGCCGCCGCCGGATTCTCGGGGAGCGGCACGGACGGAGGGGCCTCGGGAGTCGCTGGCTCACCCGCCGAGACGGTGGGCGCCTGCTCCTCCGGTCGCTCACCCCGCAGCAGGTTGCGTACGCCGTAGCCGAGCAGCACCAGCGCCCCCAGGCCGAGCACGCCCCAGCCCAACAGCCGCGGCACCCGCGCGTTCTCCATCACCTGGAGGGAGGCGTGGAGCGCCTTGTAGCGGGTAGTACGGAAGCTCACATCGAGCAGGTGGGGGCCGTCGGTCTCGGGGGTGAAGGTGGCCTGCCAGTGCTGCTCGACGCGTGGGACGGTGACGGTCTGCCCGTGGGTGGCGCCCGCCTCACGCAGGGTGAAGGTGATGGGGCCGTCGAAGGGGGTGCCCTCGAAGCGGCCGAGCTGGACGATGACCTTGAGGGGCTCGCCCGCCCGGGGCACGGCGGGGCTGAGGCTGCCCTGGAGGCGCTCCTCGGTGTCGGACCAGGACAGCTCCAGCAGGTCCCCGCGCGGGTCGATGTTCACCTGGTCCGTGGGGTCGCGCAGGGGGGTGGCCGCGGCGCCGGCGGCCAGCAACACGCCGGCTACCAGAGGGAGCCAGCGGTTTCCTGCCCGTCGTCTTTGCCTCACCCCGGCGCGTGGCCTAGGATGCACCGCTCTGACGCTATCCACTTCGCGCTTGCTCCCCCCGGCGAGCCACCCGGGATGAACCCTCAATCTTTTGGGAAATATCAGCTCGTCAAGAAGCTCGCCACCGGCGGCATGGCCGAGGTGTGGCTTGCGCGCCAGACGGGCATTGAGGGCTTCTCCAAGAACATCGTGGTGAAGCGCATCCTCCCGCACCTCTCCGAGGATCGAGAGTTCGTGGAGATGTTCCGCAACGAGGCGCTCATCGCCGCGCGCTTCAACCACCCGAACATCGCGCAGGTCTACGAGTTCGGCGAGGCCAACGGCACCTACTACATCGCCATGGAGTTCATCCACGGCGAGGACCTCGGCCGGGTGATGCGCAAGGCGTACAACGCCGGGGGATGGATCGCCCGGCCGTTGGCCATCCGCATCGTGGCCGCAGCGTGCGAGGGCCTCTACTACGCGCACACGCGCCTGGATGACTCGGGCCGCCCGCTCAAGGTGGTGCACCGCGACATCTCGCCGCAGAACATCCTCATCAGCTTCGACGGCTCGGTGAAGCTGGTGGACTTCGGCATCGCCAAGGCGGCGGATCAGGCGTCGCTGACGAAGTCGGGCGCCATCAAGGGCAAGTTCGCCTACATGGCGCCGGAGCAGGCCGCGGGCAAGGCGTTGGATCACCGCGCGGACATCTTCGCCATCGGCCTGGTGCTCTACGAGCTGCTCACCGGCGTGCGTCCGCTCAAGCGCGAGACGGAGCTGGGCACGCTGCAGGCCGCGCTCGAGTGCAGCATCGACTCGCCCTCGCAGGTGGCGGACGTGCCCGGGGAGCTGGATGCGGTGGTGATGCCGGCGCTGGCCAAGGCCGCGGATGACCGCTACCGGGACGCGCGCCAGTTCCAGCTCGCGCTGGAGGAGCTGCTCGTCAGCCAGCGGTGGGTGGCCGGCTCGGTGCAGATCTCCGAGCTGATGGAGACGCTCTTCGCGGACCGGCTGGACGAGGAGCGCAACACCGGCAACCCCGCGCCCCGGAGCGACGAGTCGATGTTGGGCATGCCCGCGGTGCCGGCCCCTCCGCCCCAGGAGCCGCCGCCGCCGCCACGCGCCAGCTCCCGCCTGGAGTCGCCGCGCTCGAGCTCCAACACGCAGGCCTCCGCCGCCGAGATGAACTGGGAGGCGCCGCCGGGGGAGATGCAGCAGCAGAAGCCCCGCACGGGCATGCGCGCGGCGCTCAAGCCGCCACCGCGCACCGAGTCGGGCACCCTGCCGATGGGCGACCTGTCGGAAGAGCAGGAGTGGGAGGCCCCCGAGGCCACCGAGGTGCCCCAACGCCGCCGCACGGGCACCGAGGCGCCTCGCCGCAATCTGGGCAACACGTCCGTGGCGCGCGCTCCCAGCCCGAGCCGCGTGGACGTGGGGCGGAGCACGGGCACCGAGGCCCCCGCCGCGCGCCGCACGGGCACGCGCAACGGCGTCACGCCGGAGGCGGAGGTTCCCGCCCCCCGGCCCTCGCGCGCCGCCATGGCGCTCAACCCGCGCAACCGGCCGCCCGAGGACGACGACGAGGATCCCGAGCGCACCATGCTGCCGCCGCCCCCGGAGCCCGAGCTCCCCCGGCGGCGCACGGGGATGGCCCCGTCTGCTCCGTCCGCTTCCGTCCGGCGCGGCACCAGCAGCCGCGCGGACATGCCCCAGGCGCCGACTCGGCGGACCTCCTTCGTCGAGAAGGTGCAACAGGAGGAGGACGACGACGAGGAGCTCTCGGCCCGCACCGACGCCCCCCGCTCCAAGCCCGCCGCGCCCGCTCCGTCGCGGCCCTGGGTGAAGTCCCTGCTCGGGGCGGTCGGGGTGCTGGCCGTGCTGGGCGCGGCGGTCCTCTTCCGCCAGCCGCTCCTGGACACGCTCAACAGCACCGCCATCGACGGGCAGGACATCTTCATCACCCTGGAGTCCAACGAGCCCGTTCAGGTCTCCGTCAAGCACAACGAGCGGTGCCGCTCCGCCGTGCCCATCACGGAGCTGGCCACCGAGCCCATCACGAGCCTCAAGCAGGCGTCGGGTGCGCACATCCAGGACACCATCATCCTGGAGAACAAGCACCGGGGCATCCTCAAGGAAGTCCCCCTGGACTACGGCGAGCCCAACGAGACGAAGACGATCCGGGAGGAGTTCAAGATGGGCTTCTTCCGCCTGGCGCTACAGCCCAACAAGAAGATCCCCGGGCTCGAGATCTACCGCGAGGGCCAGAAGCTCTACCTCTTCCAGTCCGGGCAGCGCTACGAGCTGGCGGAGGGGACGCACCACCTGGAGCTGCGCGCCCCGTCGCTCCGGGACGCGGTGCCGGTGGAGATCGAAGTGAAGGCCGATGGCCGGACCGCCGAGAAGACGGTGGATCTGGCGCAGGCCCTTCCGTAGCGCGCGTCAGTAGCGCGGCAGGCGCGGGTCCACCGCGCGGGAGTAGAGATCGATCCCCCCGCGCAGGGACACGGCGTCCAGGCCGCGCGAGTGCAGGTAGGCCGCGCCGTGCAGGCTGCGCACCCCGTGGTGGCAGTAGACGACGACGGGCTTGCCGCGGAAGGCCTCCAGCTCGTCGGCGCGCTCCTCCAGCTCCGGCAGGGGGATGAGCACCGAGCCCGGGAGCGCCACGTAGGCGTGCTCGTCGTGGAAGCGCACATCGAGCAGCACGGGGCGCGACTCGGGCGGGCCGGAGAGCTGGGAGGCGAGGGTGGCGGGATCGATCTCCTGGATGGGCACGGGCGTCTCCGGTGTCAGGCGCGCGAGGCGCAGAACTGCTCGTAGTCGATGAGCTCCACCCGGGCCCCAGGGGCGCACACGGGGCACTTGGGATCCCTCCGCAGCTTGAGCTCCTGGAAGCGGGTGCCGAGCGCGTCGAAGGTGAGCAGGCGCCCCACGAGCGGCTGGCCCACGCCAAGGATCAGCTTGAGGGCCTCGTTGGCCTGGAAGAGGCCGATGATGCCGGGCAGCACGCCGAGGACACCGGCCTCGGCGCACGAGGGGGCGAGCTCGGGCGGTGGCGGGGAGGGGTAGAGGCAGCGGTAGCAGGGCCCCTGGCCCGGGACGAAGGTGGTGACCTGGCCCTCGAAGCGGAAGATGGAGCCGTGGAGGTTGGGCTTGCCCTGCATCACGCACACGTCGTTGAGCAGGTAGCGGGTGGGGAAGTTGTCCCCGCCATCGAGCACCAGGTCGAAGCCCTCGAGGATGCGCGGGGCATTGGCGGAGGTGAGGCGCTCGGCGAAGGGCACCACCTTCACGTCCGGGTTGAGGGCCTCGAGGGC
>NZ_DASVSO010000397.1:0-7019 GCF_036388035.1 Archangium sp. | reverse complement strand
AGGGCGGACGGGCAGCTGGAGTACCTGGGCCGCATCGACTTCCAGGTGAAGGTGAGAGGCTTCCGAATCGAGCTGGGAGAGGTGGAGGAAGGGCTGAGGCGCCACCCCGGAGTGCAGGAAGCGGTGGTGGTGGCCAGGGGGGAGGGAGGGGACAAGAAGCTGGTGGGGTACGTGTCGGTGAAGGCCGGCCAGCAGGTGGAGGCCGCGGAGCTGCAGGAGCTGCTCAAGCAGCACCTGCCGCGCTTCATGGTGCCCTCGGTCCTGGTGGTGTTGGCGGCCATGCCCCTCAACCCCAACGGCAAGATCGACCGCAAGGCCCTCCCCGAGCCCGACATGCAGGGCGCCGGGCAGGAGTACGTCGCGCCGAGCACGCCGACCGAGGAGCTGCTCGCGAGCGTGTGGATGCAGGTGCTGAAGGTCGCGCGCGCGGGACGGGACGATGACTTCTTCGCGCTCGGCGGGCACTCGCTGGTGGCCACGCAGGTGGTGTCGCGCGTGCGGACCCAGTGCGGCGTGGAGCTGCCGCTGCGCGCGGTGTTCGAGGCGCCGGTGCTGCGGGAGCTGGCCGCGCGCATCGACGCGCTCGGCAAGGGCCGCGCCGCACCGCCGCTGAAGCGGGTGGCGCGAGACGGGAAGCTGCCGCTGTCGTTCGCGCAGCAGCGGCTGTGGTTCCTCGACCAGATGGAGCCGGGCAGCGCCAGCTACAACATCCCGTTCGCCGTGAGGCTGCGGGGCGAGATGGACGCGGCGGCGCTGGAAAAGAGCCTCGCCGAAGTGGTGCGTCGGCACGAGGCGCTGCGCACGACCTTCGAGGAGGTGGACGGGCAGCCGGTGCAGCACATCCAGCCGGCGGGCAGCTTCAGGCTGAACGTCGAGGACGTGTCGCACCTGCCGGAGGCGCAGCGGGAGGCGGCGGCGCGGCAGCGCGTGGAGCAGGAGGCCCGGAGGCCCTTCGATCTGGGCCGGGAGCTGATGCTCAAGGCGCTGCTGGTGAAGGTGGCCCCGACGGAGGGGGTGCTGGTGGTGAACATGCACCACATCGCCTCGGACGGCTGGTCGCTGGGCGTGTTCGTGAAGGAGCTGGTGGCGCTGTACGAGGCCTACAGCGAGGGGAAGGCGGCGGGGCTGGAGGAGCTGCCGGTGCAGTACGCGGACTATGCGGTGTGGCAGCGCGAGTGGCTCCAGGGTGAGGTGCTGGAGGAGCAGGTGGAGTACTGGAGGCAGAAGCTGGCGGGCGTGGCCCCGCTGGAGCTGCCCACGGACAAGCCGAGGCCCGCGGTGCAGACGTACCGGGGCGCGACGGTGCCGGTGAAGCTGCCGAGCGTGCTAGCGAAGCGGGTGCGCGAGGTGGCACAGCAGGAGGGCGTGACGCCGTTCATGCTGCTGCTGGCGGTATGGCAGACGCTGCTCGGGCGCTACAGCGGCCAGCAGGACGTCAGCGTGGGCATGCCCATCGCGGGCCGGCGTCAGGCGGAGGTGGAAGGCCTCATCGGCTTCTTCGTCAACACGCTGGTGGTGCGCGCGCAGGTGGAGGGGGCCAAGAGCTTCCGGGAGCTGCTGGCGCAGGTGAAGGAGACGACGCTGGGCGCATACGCGCACCAGGACGTGCCCTTCGAGAAGCTGGTGGAGGAGCTGCGGCCGGAGCGGGACCTGGGACGGGCACCGCTCTTCCAGGTGATGTTCTCGCTGCAGAACGCGCCCATGCCGGAGCTGGAGGTCAAGGGCCTCACGCTGCGGCTGGAGGAGCTCAGCCGGCAGCACTCGAAGTTCGACCTCTCGCTGGCCCTGACGGAGTCCGCGGAGGGGCTGGACGGCCTGCTGGAGTACAGCACGGACCTGTACGAGGCGGGCTCGGTGGAGCGGATGGCGCACCACTTCCAGGTGCTGCTGGAGTCGGCGCTGGCGCGGCCGGAAGCGCGCGTCTCGGAGCTCCGGCTGCTGGATGAGGCGGAGCGCCGGCAGGTGCTGGTGGAGTGGAATGCCACGGGTGCGACGTACCCGCGCGACTCCTCCGTGCACGCGGTGTTCGAGGCGCAGGTGGACCTCACGCCGGACGCGGTGGCGGTGGTGGACGGCGGCGAGGTGCTGACGTACGCGCAGCTCGAGCGCAGGGCCAACCAGCTCGCGCAGTTCCTGCGGAGCCAGGGCCTGACGCTGGAGGAGCGCGTGGGCCTGTGCCTGGAGCGCTCGGCGGACCTCATCGTGGCGATGCTGGGCGTGCTGAAGGCCGGCGGCGTGTACGTGCCGCTGGATTCGGCGTACCCGGCGGACCGGCTCGGGTTCATGGTGGCGGACAGCCATGTGCGCCTGCTGGTGACGCACGGCACGCTGGCCCAGGGGCTGGACACCTCCGGACTCACGGTGGTGCGGATGGACGAGGATCGGGCGACGCTGGATGCGGCAAGCGCGGAGCGGCCTCGCGGCGCGGTGTCGGCGCTCGGCCTGGCGTACGTCATCTACACGTCGGGCAGCACGGGCCGTCCCAAGGGCGTGGAGGTGGAGCACCGGCCCATCGTGCGGCTGGTGAAGGGCACCGACTTCGCGCAGATCCAGTCCGAGGACCGGATGGCGCAGCTGTCGAACACGTCCTTCGACGCGGCGACGTTCGAGGTGTGGGGCGCGCTGCTGAACGGGGCCGCGCTGGTGGTGGTGCCGCGCGAGGTGGCGCTGGTGCCGGCGGAGCTCACGCACCTGCTGCGTGAGCAGCGCATCACCGCGATGTTCCTCACGACGTCGCTGTTCAACCAGGTGGCTCGGGAGCTGCCGGACGCCTTCGAGACCATCACGCACGTGGTGATCGGCGGCGAGGCGGCGGACCCGGTGTCCGTGCGCCGGGTGCTGGCGGCGAAGCCTCCGCGGCGGCTGGTGAACGGGTACGGCCCGACGGAGACCACCACGTTCGCGACGTGGCACCTGATGAACGACGTGGCCGAGGGCGTGACGAGCATCCCCATCGGCCGGCCGCTGAAGAACTCGACGGGCTACGTGCTGGACCGGAACCTGAACCTGGTGCCGGTGGGCGTGCCGGGCGAGCTGTACGTGGGCGGGGATGGCGTGGGCCGGGGCTACCAGGCCCGCCCGGAGCTGACGGCGGAGAAGTTCATGCCGGATCCGTTCTCCGCCGAGCCCGGCGCGCGCATGTACCGCACGGGAGACCGGGCACGGCTGCGCGCGGACGGCGTCATCGAGTACCTGGGCCGTCAGGACCAGCAGGTGAAGCTGCGCGGCTTCCGCATCGAGCTGGAGGAGATCTCCGCGGCGCTCCAGGCGCACGCGGGCGTGAAGGACGCCGTGGCGCTGGTGCGCGAGGTGTCACCCGGCGACAAGCGCCTGGTGGCCTACGTGATTCCCACGGGCGAGGAGGCGCCGGCTCCCGCGGAGCTGAAGGTGCACCTGGCTCGCACGCTGCCGGACTACATGGTGCCGTCGGCCTACGTGGTGCTGAAGGCGTGGCCGCTGACGCCCAACGGGAAGCTGGACCGTGCGGCCCTGCCGGCGCCGACGGGCTCGGACGCCGGGGTGGGCGAGGCGGACAACGCGCCGCGCACGCCGGTGGAGGAGACGCTGACGAAGATCTTCGCCGAGGTGCTCGGCGTGGAGCGCGTGGGGCGTGGCGACGACTTCTTCGAGCTGGGCGGGCACTCGCTGCTGGCCACGCGGCTGGTGTCGCGCGTGCGCTCGGGCCTGCGGGTGGAGCTGCCCCTGCGGGCACTCTTCGAGTCGCGCACGCCGGAGCGGCTGGCGGCGCGGGTGGAGACGTTGGTGCAGCAGGCGGCAGGGGCGAAGGTGCCGCCGCTGAAGCGGGCCGCGCGTGAAGGGAAGCTGCCGCTGTCGTTCGCGCAGCAGCGGCTGTGGTTCCTCGACCAGATGGAGCCGGGCAGCGCCAGCTACAACATCCCGTTCGCGGTGACGCTGCGGGGCGCGGTGGATGCCGAGGCCCTGGAGAAGAGCCTCGCCGAGGTGGTGCGGCGGCACGAGGCGCTGCGCACGACGTTCGAAGAGGTGGACGGGCAGCCGGTGCAGCACATCCAGCCGGCGGGCAGCTTCAGGCTGGAGCGGGCGGACGTGTCGCACCTGCCTGAGGCGCAGCGGGAGGCGGCGGCGCGGCAGCATGTGGAGACGGCGGCGAGGAAGCCGTTCCACCTGGGCCGGGAGCTGATGCTCAAGGCGCTGCTGGTGAAGGTGGGCCCCGCGGAGAGGGTGCTGGTGGTGAACATGCACCACATCGCCTCGGACGGCTGGTCGCTGGGCGTGTTCGTGAAGGAGCTGGCGGCGCTGTACGAGGCCTACAGCGAGGGGAAGGAAGCGGCCCTGCCGGAGCTGCCGGTGCAGTACGCGGACTACGCGGTGTGGCAGCGCGGGTGGCTGAAGGACGAGGTGCTCGGCGAGCAGGTGGAGTACTGGAGGCAGAAGCTGGCGGGCGTGGCCCCGCTGGAGCTGCCCACGGACAAGCCGAGGCCCGCGGTGCAGACGTACCGGGGCGCGACGGTGCCAGTAAAGCTGCCGGGAGCGCTGTCGAAGCAGGTGGTCGCGCTGGCGCAGCAAGAGGGTGTGACGCCCTTCATGCTGCTGCTGGCGGCGTGGCAGACGCTGCTGGGGCGCTACAGCGGCCAGCAGGATGTCAGCGTGGGCATGCCCATCGCCGGCCGGCGTCAGGCCGAGGTGGAAGGCCTCATCGGCTTCTTCGTCAACACGCTGGTGGTGCGCACGCAGGTGGAGGGGACGAAGAGCTTCCGCGAGCTGCTGGCGCAGGTGAAGGAGGCGGCCCTGGGCGCGTACGCGCACCAGGACGTGCCCTTCGAGAAGCTGGTGGAGGAGCTGAAGCCCGAGCGCAACCTGGGACGGGCACCGCTCTTCCAGGTGATGTTCTCGCTACAGAACGCGTCCATGCCGGAGCTGGAGGTCAAGGGCCTCACGCTGCGGCAGGTGGACGTGAAGCGCGACACGGCGAAGTTCGACCTGTCGCTGGCGCTCACCGACACCGCCGAGGGGCTGCACGGCTCGCTCGAGTACAGCACGGACCTGTACGAGGCGGGCACGGTGGAGCGGATGGTGCGCCACTTCCAGGTGCTGCTGGAGTCGGTGGTGGCGCGGCCGGAAGCGCGCGTGGGCGAGCTGGCCCTGCTGGAGGCGGCGGAGCGCCAGCAGGTGCTCGTCGCCTGGAACCCGACGCGGGTGGAGTCCTCGTCCGTGGCGTGCGTGCAGGAGCTGTTCGAGGCGCAGGCGGATCGCACGCCGGACGTGCTCGCGGTGGCGTGCGGCGGACAGAGCCTGACGTACCGGCAGCTCGACCAGCGCGCCAACCGGCTCGCGAACCGGTTGCGGCGCCTGGGCGTGGGCCCGGAGGCCCGTGTGGGCCTGTGGATGGAGCGCTCGGTGGATCTGGTGGTGGGCATGCTCGCCACCCTCAAGGCCGGGGGCGCCTACGTACCCGTGGACGCGGACTACCCCGAGGCGCGCGCGCGCCTGCTGCTGGAGGACAGCGGCCTGTCGGTGCTGGTGAGCGAGCAGTCGCTGCTGAAGCGGCTGTCGTCCCTGCCCGGCGGCGCCGTGGCCCTGGCGCTGGACACGGAGGACCTGGGCGCGGAGAGCGACGCGAGGCCGGCCCGGGTGACGACGCCCGACAACGCCGCCTACGTCATCTACACGTCGGGCAGCACGGGCCGCCCCAAGGGCGTGGTGGTGGAGCACCGCCACCTGTGGCACCTGCTGCGCTGGCACCTCGAGGCGTACTCGGTGAAGCCCGGGGATCGCGCCAGCCAGGTGGCCTCGCCGGCATTCGACGCGGCTGTCTGGGAGATCTGGCCGTACCTCGTGAGCGGGGCGGCCCTGGACCTGCCGGATCGCGACACGCGCCTCGAGCCCGCGCGGCTGGTGGCCTGGCTGGTCGAGCGCGGCATCACCGTGGCCTTCCTGCCCACGCCGCTGTGCGAGGCGGTGCTGGCGGAGCCGTGGCCGGCGGAGACCCGGCTGCGCTGGCTGCTGACGGGCGGTGACAAGCTGAGCCGCCGGCCGTCGCCCGACGCGCCCTTCCGGCTGGTGAACCACTACGGGCCCACCGAGGCGACCGTGGTGGCCACCGCGGGCGAGGTGCTCGCCACGGGAAGCGGGAGGGATCCGTCCATCGGCGGGCCCATCTCGCATGCCCGGATCTACGTGCTCGATGAGCACCAGGCGCCCCAGCCGGTGGGCGTGCCGGGCGAGCTCTATGTGGCGGGCGCGGGCGTGGCTCGCGGCTACCTGGAGCGGCCGGAGCAGACGGCGGAGCGCTTCGTGTTGGATCCGTTCTCCGAGGAGCCCGGGGCGAGGATGTACCGGACGGGAGACCGGGTGCGCTGGCTGACGGACGGCACCCTCGAGTTCCTCGGTCGCATGGACTTCCAGGTGAAGATCCGCGGCTACCGCATCGAGCTGGGGGAGATCGAGGCCGTGCTGTCTCAGCAGCCGGCGGTGCTACACGCCGTGGTGGTGGTGCGGCAGGCCGTGGGTCGGCCGCAGCGCCTGGTGGCCTACGTGGTGCCGCGCCAGGGCCAGACGGTGGATACCGAGGCGCTGCGTGCGTTCCTCCAGTCACGGCTGCCGGAGTACATGGTGCCCGCGGCCTTCCTGGTGCTGGAGGCGCTGCCGCTGACGCCCAATGGCAAGGTGGACCGCAAGGCCCTGCCCGAGCCGGAGGACCGGGGCTCGGAGCAGGCCTTCGTCGCGCCGCTCACGCCGACGGAGACGGTGCTGGCGGAGCTGTGGGCGCAGGTGCTGAGCGTGCCGCGGGTGGGCCGTCACGAGAGCTTCTTCGAGCTCGGTGGCCACTCGCTGATGGCCACCCAGGTGATGGCGCGCATTCGCGGCGCCTGGGGCGTGGAGCTGCCGCTGCGCGCGATGTTCGAGGCGCCCACGCTGGAGGCGCTGGCGGCGCGCATCGACCAGGCGAAGTCGGGCCCGGGACGCAAGGTCCCCGCGTTGGAGCCGGTGCGTCGGGACGGTCCGCTGCCGCTGTCGTTCGCGCAGCAGCGGCTGTGGTT
>NZ_DASVSO010000396.1:0-1876 GCF_036388035.1 Archangium sp. | reverse complement strand
AACGACACCGGCGGGCCCATCGAGGCCGTCTACCTCTTCCCCCTGCCGCACGAGGCCTCCGTCCACCGGATGAGCTTCCAGATCGGCGAGCGCACCGTCCAGGCCGTCATCAAGGAGAAGGAGGAGGCCCGCCGCGCCTACGAGGCCGCACGCAGCGAGGGCCGCAGCGCCACCCTGCTCGAACAGGAGCGCCCCAACCTCTTCACCCTCTCCGTGGCCAACATCCCCACGGGCGAGAAGATCGAGGTGACGCTCGGCTACCAGGAGCGGCTCGCCTTCGACGATGGCGAGTGGCGCTTCGTCTTCCCCATGGTCTCCACCGAGCGCTACCAGTCCGGCAAGCCCATGGCCTCGGGCGGCACCGACCAGGTGCGCGATGGCGCGCGCATCCGCCCTCCCCGCCCCGCCTCCAAGGACCGCGCCGGCGACATCTCCCTGGAGCTGGAGCTGCGGCCGGGACGGTCCATCGACACGCCCCGCTCCCCCTCGCACCAGGTGCTCAGCGAGCCCGTCTCCGGCGGCTGGCGCGTGCGGCTCAGCCCGGCCGACTCCCTGCCCAACCGGGACTTCGTACTCGCCTGGCGCGCCGCGGAGCAAGGTGTCCGGCCTCAGGTCTTCTTCGAGCGCAAGGCCGACAAGCCCGGCACCTTCCTGCTCGCCATCACCCCGCCCGTCGAGGCCCCGTCCGACGTCATCGAGGCGAAGTCCACGGGCGGCAAGGCGGTGCGCTGCGGCAACTGCGGCGGCACGCTCGAGGACCCCGGCGCCGTCCGCGAAGTGCCCGGCATCGGGCCCGCGTGGCGCTGCGGCTATTGCGGCGCGGTCGTCTCCGCCTCGCGCCAGAGCCCAAGCCGCAAGGTGGGCCTGCCTCGGGACGTCGTCTTCCTCGTGGACCGCTCCGCCTCCATGCGCGGCGGCAGCCTGCCCCAGGCCCGACGCGCGGTGCGGATGATGCTCGACAAGCTCGGGCCCGAGGACGGTGTGCAGCTCTTCGCCTTCGACCATGATCGCCTCGCGGCGGACGGGCTGGGCGAGGCCTTCCTCCCGCGCTCGCCCGAGACCGTGGGTCTCCTCGACACGTTCCTCGCCGGACTGTCGGCGCGCGGAGGCTCCGAGCTGGAGGAGGCCCTGGAGCGCGTCGCGAAGCTGCCGGTGCGCGAGGGGCGCACCCGGCTCGTGGTGCTCCTCACCGACGCCGCCGTGGGCAACGAGGGACGGCTGCTGCGCCGCGCCCCGGAGCTGCTCGGCCGCGACACCCGGCTGTACGTGCTCGGCATCGGCCCCGCGGTCAACCGCTACCTCGTGGAGAAGCTGGCCCGCGCGGGCGGCGGCGCGAGCGACGTGCTGCTGCCCACCGAGGACATCGAGACCGTGGTGCCCCGCTTCGCGCGGCGCGTGCGGCAGGCCGGGCCGGTGCTCACCGAGCTGCGGCTGTCCTGGGAGGACGCGCTGCCCGCGGACGTCTACCCGAGCCCCATCCCGGACCTCTTCGGCGGCCAGACGGTGCAGGTCATCGGCCGCTTCAGCGGCTCGGGCCGGACTCGGCTCGTGCTGACCGGCAGGACGGCCACGGGCGAGCCCTTCCGCCAGGAGGTGGACGTGGATCTGCCCGAGGAGTCCGAGCAGGCCTCGGGCCTCGAGCGGCTGTGGGCGCGGCTGCGCATCGACTCGCGCCTGGAGCGGCTCGCGCGGGAGCCCTCGGAGGCGGCGGACATCCGGCTGGAGGTGCTGGGACTGGCGCTCAAGCACTCGCTGCTGAGCCCGTACACGGCGCTCGTCGCCGAGGACAGCGAGAAGCGGGTGCAGGAGCCTCCCCGTCGCGTGGAGGTGGCCGCCGCGCAGCCCGCCGGGGCAGACGAGCCCGAGGGGCACGAGG
>NZ_DASVSO010000395.1:0-7171 GCF_036388035.1 Archangium sp. | reverse complement strand
GGATGCCTAGCTTGCCCGGCGTGAATCGCTTCTCTCGCCTCCTGCTCGCCTGCCTGCTCGCCAGCACGGCCTGCGTCCACCGAGATCATCCCCAGCAGCTGCGCATCCATCAGGACCTGCCCGACTCAGGGCCGGACCTGTCGTTCGCCCTCTACCAGTCCGTGGGCGTGGGGCTGCGCCCGGGCCACGTGGTGGAGCTGGTCCAGGACGACCACATCCTCGACTCCCTCGAAGGGGAGATCCGCCAGGCCCGCGAGTCGCTCCACCTGCTCACCTCGAGCTGGCGGTCCGGCGAGGTCTCCGAGCGGCTCATCCGCGCGCTCGAGACGCGCCAGCCGGGCGTGACGTGCCGCATCCTGGTGGACTCGCTCGACAGCCCGGGCTTCGCGGAGAAGGTGGAGCCACGGCTCGTCCAGGCCGGGTGCGAGGTGCGCACCTTCCGCCCCTTCATCGGCGCCACGGTGGTGTTCGACGACGAGCGACTGGACGCGCGCAACCACCGCCAGCTCGTCATCCGCGATGGCCGCAGCGGCCTCACCGGAGGCTCCGGCGTGGGGCCGGCCTGGCGCCGCGAGAAGGGCCCGGCGGAGGCGTGGCGGGACACCTACGTCCACGTAACGGGCCCGGCCGTGCGCCAGTTGCAGCGGGCCTTCGCCGAGGGCTGGCAGGAGGCGGGCGGCGCGCTGCTCCCGGACTCGGCCTTCCCCCAGCTCGAGTCCCAGGGCGAGGCCCGTGCCGGCTTCATCGCGAGCACCGGCTCGCCCGCGCTCAGCCACTCCGAGCGCATGGTGCAGGTGCTCATCGCCTCCGCCCGGCGCCGGCTGTGGCTCACCAACGCCTGCTTCATCCCCACCGTCGCCACCACGGACATGCTCATCCGCAAGGCCCGTGAGGGCGTGGACGTGCGCATCCTCGTGCCCGGCCTGCGCCACGGAGGCCCCCATGCCGTGCTCGCCGCGCAGCGTGCCGCCTATGAGCGACTGCTGGAGAACGGCGTCCGCGTCTGGGAGTACCAGCCGGCCCCCCTGCACGCCCGCACCCTCCTCGTGGACGACAGGCTGGCGGCCGTGGGCTCCACCAACATGGAGCCCAACTCGAGCGCGATGCTCCAGGAGGGCGCGCTCGTCGTCGAGGATCCCCAGCTCGCCCGCGCGCTCGCCGTCACCTTCGAGCGCGACCTGCTGCACGCGGTGGAGATCCGTTGGGAGGGGTGGCGGCAGCGCGGGCTGCTCGAGCGCTTCGCCTACCAGCTCCCTCGCTCTACCCCCGCCTGCCCCTGAGCGGGCACACCGGAGCCCACAACGGACAACGGCGGCCCCTCCCGGGAGCGTGAGCTTCCCATCCCCGGGGCCTCCGGCATCCGCCAGCGGACAGATACACCTGGGAGAAATGGGCATCCCCCTTGCTCCAGCGGGGAGCGATGAGATTCGCACGCCTGCTGTGCTCCCTGTCCGTTGCCTTCCTGCTCGCCTGTGAAACCGAGCGTCCGGAGCCCATCCCGATGGGTGAGGAACAGACGCCCGTCCAGGAGGAGCCACCCACCCAAGCCGCTCCCAAACCGTCCCTCCCGCAGCAGCCGCTCCCACCGCCCGAGCCAGCGCCCTCGCCTCCACCCCAGCCACCGCCACCGCCTCCATCGCCGGTGCCCGAGGCGCAACGCCCCTTCGTCCTGCCGCCGGTGCAACAGGCCCTGCAGGACTACGAGCTGGTGCTGCCACCAGGGGTGCTGGAGCAGTTCCTCGCGGACAAGAACACGCCGGAGCAGGACGCCGTCTTCCGCTGCAATGGCGTGAGCTACCCGGTGAAGGTGCGCCTGCGCGGGGCCTCCGCCCGGGACTTCCCGAAGAAGAGCTGGAACGTGAAGTTCGAGGGCGACGCCCGCTTCGAGGGACGCAAGTCGCTCAACCTCGTCGCCGAGTACGCGGACGCCTCGATGCTGGCGGAGAAGCTCGCCTATGACGTGCTGGCGGCCCTGCGCGTGCCGGCCCCGCGTGCGAAGTACGTCCGGCTGCACCTCAATGGCCGTTACGAGGGCGCCTTCCTGGACATCGAGCAGGTCGACAAGTCCTTCCTGAAGGCCCATGAGTTCCCGGACCGGGACGCCACCATCTACCGCGCCGGCTGGAAGGACACCGAGTTCAAGCTGCGCGCGTGGAAGGTGCCCTACCAGGGCAACTGGAGCCAGAAGACGAACGAGTCGAAGCCCGACGATGCCGCGCTCGACGAGGTGCTGTACGCCATCAACCGCACCCCCGAGCCGGAGCTGCCCGGCGTGCTCGAACGGCACCTGGAGCTGGAAGGCTACCTGCGCTCCATGGTCATGGACGCGCTCATGGCCAACAACTACATCGAGGACTCGGAGAGCTACTTCATCCACGACCGGGTGACGGGCCGCTGGGTGTACGTGGCGTGGGACCTCAACAACGTGGACGCGCGCTGGTGGCACTCCATTCCCCTCGACCAGAACCCGCGGCCCATCTACCGCCACCCGCTCTTCTCCTTCACCCTCACCGACGCGGTGGTGGCCAAACGGTACGTGGAGCGCAAGGACGTCCACCCGGGCTACCTGCCCGTCTTCTCCAACCTGGGCACCCGCGTGGTGATGAACCCGGAGCTGCGCGCCCGGCTGGTGGCTCGCCTCGAGAAGGCCCTGGAGGAGCTCTTCACCCCGGAGGTGATGGGAGCCCACATCGACAAGCTGCACGCGCTCCTCGCCCCGGCCATGGCCGGCGACCCATACATGGACCTCGCGAAGTTCCAGGCGGGCCGCGCCTTCATGAAGGAGTTCGTCAGCAAGCGGCGCGAGTTCCTCCAGAAGGAGCTGAAGCGCTACCGCGAGCAGAAGCCCGGGCTGGTGCTGGAGGCCGTGGACGCCCGCGAGGGCTGGGTGGAGCTGCGCAACCGGGGCCAGGAGGCCGCGTCACTCGGTGGGATGGTGCTCACCACGCACCTGCGACGGAGCATCCCCAGCCTGCTGCGGCCCGGGAGTGGTCCGCCCGTGGGCGTCGTCCTGCCGGGCGTCACACTCGCTCCGGGCGAGCGCGTGCGCTTCACCGCCGCCGAGCTGAGTCTCACCTTCACGCCCGATGGGGAGCTCGGCGTCTTCGATGGCCAGTCCGTGGTGGGAATGAAGGACGTCCTCTTCTACGGGCCGCTGCCGGACGGGAAGCACTACGAGCGCACCGAGGACGGGAGGAGCTGGCGGGTGCGCTGAAAGCCTCGCGCCAGCGGTCACGGGTCTGGGGGAACCCGCCGCTGGCGCGAGCCTCCACTCGGAGGTGGAAAGACGGGTCAGGAGTGGGTCGCCTCCTCGCCCAATGCCTGGGTCGTGACGGTGCCTCCGCACTCCTCGCCCAGCGCCTCGGTGGTGACGGTGCCGCCCTCCTCGTTCAACGCCAGCGTCGTGACCTTCGATTTGCCGCCGCGGACCTTCTCCAGGTCCCGGGTGGGCAGCTCGTAGTCGATGAACGTCTTCCTCTTGCCGGTCTTGCTCATTGCGCTCTCCCGCGAGTGCGACGGTCCCAGGAAAGGACGCCGCGGATACCGAGGCAGCCTCGGCTCCCTCGGTGGGGGTGGAGCGCGCTGTCACGAAGTGTGATGCCGGACACCCCGGGCGCGGTTCAGCTCCGCTGCCCGGAGAGCGAGCGGAGCACTTGCTCCGCGCAGGCCCTGCCACCGCGGACGGCCCCCTCCTGACTCCCGAAGAAGGGCTGCTGCGTCCAGTCTCCCGCGAGGAAGAGGTTGGGCAGGGGGGTGGCCTGGGTGGGGCGCTGGGACATGGCCCCGGGCAGCGGGCGCACCAGGTGCTTGCGGTGCTTGAGCACCACGGCCTTCTTCACCTTCGCCTCTCGAATGGAGGGCTGCACCTTGCCGAGCGACTCGCACACCCGCCGCACCAGCGCGTCATCCGGGTCGTCGAGCAGGTCATCCGCGGGCGAGACGATGACCGACAGGCGGCTGCCCTCGCCGTACGGGTAGGCGTTGCGCGCCTGGTCCTGGTAGACGCAGGCATGGCTGTGGGCCACCAGCGTGAAGGCCTCGGAGCCTCCCGTGACGTCCCGGTCGAACCAGAGCTGCACGGAGATGGCGGGCGCCACCGGCAGCTCGGCGAGCCGCGCGAAGAAGGGCTCCCGCCGCAGGGGCTCCGGCACCAGCGGCACCAACTCCCAGACGGGAATGGCCACCACGAACCGGTCCGCCTGGAGCCGCTCTCCCCCCTCGAGGACGAAGCCGTCCACCTGCCCGGCTGTGCCCCCCGCCCCCGGCGAGTAGAGGATCTCCCGCAGCTTCACGTCCGTGCGGATGGTGGCGCCTCGCTCCCGCAGGTAGTTGGCGAGCGGCTGGAAGATGATCTCATCACGCGCGCCGCGATAGCCCCCCAGCAGCGCATGGGGCAGGTCGTAGGCGAAGTGGTGGATCCACCCGAGGAAGTTGTAGGCGGAGAACTGCTCGGGCTCGCTGAACTGGATGCCGCGGCAGAACGGGCGGATGAAGCGCTCCAGCACGGTGACGTCCCCATTCACGCGCTCCCACCAGTCGGCGATGGTCTCGCCGTCATGCTGGGTGCGCAGGTGCTCCAGGGACAGCACGCCCGGCGCGGCGAGCGGCACCAGGGACAGCTTGTCCAGCGGCCCGAGGTAGTCGTTCTGCCCCAGGATGCTCACCACCGTTTGCACGGGAGAGCGCAGCGGGTTGATGACGAAGGTGGCGTGCGCCCCGTCGGGATCCTGCAGCCGCAGCTCCTGCATCCAGAAGAGCGTCTGGTCCGGATCCCTGCCGATGCCTCGCAGGAGCGCCTTGAACTCCGAGTACACGCCGAGGAAGAGGTGCAGCCCCTGCTCCACCCAGTCACCGTCCGCGTCCTTGAAGGTGGAGGCGCGCCCACCGAGGTAGGGCAGGCCCTCGAGGACTGTCACCGAGCACCCCTCGTCCACGAGGTACTTCGCGCACGTCAGTCCCGCCAGCCCACCGCCCGCGATCACGACCCGCTTCGACATGCGTATCCTCCTGGCTAGACGCGTCCCGTCGCCAACCGCTCCGAGGGCGCGGGACGGACGGGGACACCGCGCGGTCGGGTGTCCTTGCGGCCCGCTCGGATCAACACCCACCCCAGGCCCACCAACAGCACGCCGAAGAGGAGGAAGCCCACGTCCCAGGCGAGCTGGTTCGCTCCCGGGTGGACGTGGTGGATGCCGAGCAACTGATGATCGATGAGCCCCTCCACCACGTTGAAGGCGCCCCACCCGAGCGAGAGGGAGCCGACGAAGGAGCGCGTCGACCAGGGCACCTCGGGGCGCTTGCCCGCGCGCCACAGCAGGCCCACGCCGATGACCGTGACGAGCCAGGTGAAGGCATGGAAGAGGCCGTCCCAGAACATGTTGACCTTCATCGCCACGAGGTCCGTGGGAGGCAGTTGGGACGAGAGCAGGTTGTGCCACTGGAGCAGCTGGTGCAGCAGGATGCCGTCGAGGAAGCCCCCGAGGCCCGTGCCGAGCAGCACGCCCGCCGAGATGACCGCGCCCTGGTGCCGTGGAGCTCTTGTCATGGTCCTCTCCCTCGCCGAGCTCATGGCCCGGTCTCGGGCTCGCGCGGCGACAGTCCAACGCGGTACAGGAGCGCGCTGAGCGCCCCGATGAGCAGGAACGGAACGAGCACCATCACCAGGTGGTTCCAGAAGCCCTCGCCCAGCACCGAGGTCCACACCACCCGCGCGGTGGGGCAATCCGGGCAGGCGAGCGCGACCGGAGTCATCAGCAAGCCCACCATCAGAGCGAAGGGCTGAAGCCCGCCAGGTCTCATCATGCACTCCTCGGGCCGATGCGCCCGTTCCGAGGGTAGGCACGGCGAGGAAGGGATGCGGGCGGCACCCTCCCGCTCGAAGGAGGGGTTGGCTGCCCGGCCGCGTTACCGCCGCTCGCGCACCACCAGCGTCCGGCGCGCGCTGAGTCCCCGGTCATCCGAGACGAGAATCTCGTGGGTGCCCGGCGAGGGCGCCCACCACACCCGCTCGTCCGCGTTCGCCGTGGCCAGGAAGGTGCCGTCCACGAACCATGTCAGCTTCCGGTCGCCCTCGACCTCGGCCTCCAGCGGCACCTCCTGCTGGTCCGCCGCCACGCCCGGGATGAGCAGCGCCACCTGTCCCTCTCCGGGCGAGATGATCTCCGGCGCTCGCTGAGCACCTCCGGGCTCGCAGCCGGGCGCGGGGGCGGGAGGCTGGGGCAACAGGCGGTGCTGATCCGCCAGCCAGCGCCGGATGCTCGCCGGCCACGTGAGGTACACGCGCGACTCCGTCTGCCTCCCGGCCCGGCAGGAGGGGCTCACCGCCAGCCCCGTCTTCACGTCCACCTCCACCCGCTGGTGGTAGGGACAGGACTCGGTCGGCACGTGGCTGCGCTTCGCGAACACCACTCGCCGCTGGGTACACGCCTCGGTGGGCAGGTGGCCCGACCAGGAGCACACCTCCACCTGGGTGAGCTCCGAGGGCACTACCGCGTCCGCGTCCTCGAGCCGCCCCCGAGGGCCCAGCCCCTCCAGGATGTCGAAGAGGATGGGCCCCGCTGCGTCCGCGCCCACCAGGTGCACGCTGGGGGCGTTGTCGAAGTTGCCCACCCACACCACGGCCGTGTGCCGAGGCCCCGAGCCCGCCGCCCACGCGTCGCGGTGGCCGAAGCTCGTCCCCGTCTTCCAGTGCACCCGCGGCGGCAGGCCCGTCAGCTTGCGGCGAGCCGGGAAGTCGGGCCGATCCTTCAGCGACAGCGCGCGCCGGGTGAGCCACGCCGCCCCGGGAGAGAAGAGCGGCTGCGCGCCGGCCTCGGGCTGGCCCTCCTCCAGCAGCTTCAGCGGGCGCGCGTGGCCGTTCTCGGCGAGGGCCACGTAGACGCCCGCCACCTCCAGCGGCGTGAGCTCGATGCCGCCCACCGCCGCGGACAGCCCGTAGTGGCCGGGCTCCGGGTGCAGGCTCGTCACGCCCGCCAGCCGCAGCGCCCCGAGGAAGCGCTCCACCCCGAGCCGCTGCAAGAGCTTCACGAAGGGCATGTTGAGCGACTGCGAGAGCGCGTCCTCCAGCCGCACCAGCCCCTGGAAGCGCCCATCGAAGTTGCGCGGCGCATAGGTGCCATACGCGGCCGGGATGTCCGCCACCAGTTGCTCGGGCCCGGCCAGCCCCTGGTCG
>NZ_DASVSO010000394.1:0-7371 GCF_036388035.1 Archangium sp. | reverse complement strand
GCCGGGACGGCCGGCATACCGGGAGAGGAGTGACGGGAGGAGACAGGGGCGGGAGCCGGCGCGGCCGGAGCGGGCCCCTCGGACTCGGCCCGGCGCCGCAGCTCGGTGCGCACCTGGGCGCGCAGCACCTCGATGTCCTCCGTCTTGGAGCAGAAGGCATCCACCTTCACCGCCAGCGCCTCGGAGATGAGCTTCGAGTCGAAGCCGGCCGTCAGCCCCACCACGGCCACGTGGGCCGTGCCGGGCAGGGCCCTCACGGAGCGTACCCACTCCGGCCCATCCAGCCTCGGCATCTCCAGATCCAACAGGATGCAGTCCACGGGCTGGGCCTCCAGCAGCTGCATGGCGTCGTCACCCGTCTCGGCGATGATGACGTCGTGGCCGTCCTTGCGCAGCGCATCCGAGGCGCGGAGCCGGAAGTCGATGCGGCCGTCCACCACCAGCACCCGCCGACGCCGGCCGGCCGACACCAGCCGGGGCGCGGCGTCCGCCTCGGGCACCTGCGTCAGCTCGTGGGCGCGCCGCACCACGTACGCCGAGTCGTAGGGCTTGCCCACGTAGTCGTTGGCGCCATGCGACAGGCCCTTGAGCCGCTGCAGCACCGCCGCCTCGGTGGACAGCATCAGCACCGGCAGGTGCGCGGTGCGAGGCACGCGGCGCAGCTCCTCCAGCAGGTCCACGCCCTCGCCATCCGGCAACAGCATGTCCAGGATGACCAGGTCGAATTCACCTTCACTCAGCGCCTTGCGGGCGGCCGTGAGGCTCTCGCACAACGTGGTGCCAAAGCCGGCGGCGCTCAATACCCCGCGCATGTCCGCTCGGACCGTCGCGCTGTCGTCCACGATGAGCACACGTGCCTTCATGACAATCCTTCCCTGGCGCCCGCGCGAGCGAGCGCCGTCAGCAAGGGGGGGATGTCCGTCAGCCCCACCACATGCTGCGCAGCCCCGAGCCGAATGGCCTCACGAGGCATGCCGAATACCACGCAGGTTGATTCGTCCTCCACCACCGTGGCGGCCCCCGCGCGTTTCAGCGCCGCCAGTCCCTCCGCCCCATCCCGTCCCATTCCCGTCAACAGGCATCCAATGGCGGCCCCGCCCAGCTCGCGCGCCACGGACTCGAAGAGCTCGTCCACCGAGGGCCGGCACGAGTGCCGCTCCGGCCCCTCCACCACCCGCAGCCGCCCACCCTTCACCACCAGATGGCGGTTGCCCGGCGCCATCCGCACACACAGCCGGCCTGGCATCGGCAGCGGCTCGCCGTCCACCGCGTTGCGCACCTGCAGGCCGCTCTGCGTCCCCAACCACTCCACCATGGCGGTGTCGAAGTGCTCGGTGATGTGCAGCACCAACAGCACCGGCAACGGGAAGTCCGCCGGCAGCGAGCGCAGGATGTGCCGCACGGCCGCCGGACCGCCCGTGGAGGCCCCCATCACCAGCAGCCGCGGTGGCACGGACAGCGGAGCCACCCGAGGTGGCGCGCGCACGTCCGAGTGCAACCGGGCCCGGACATGGGTGATGACGCGCACACGCGCCGCCACCCGGACGCGCGACACCAGCGTCTCCATCCACTTCGCGTCCAGCAGGCCGGAGGGCTTGTCCACCGCGTCCACCGCGCCCGCGGCCAGCGCGTCCAGCGTCCGCAGGCCCTCCGTGCGGTTCTCCGCCGCCGAGAGCACGACGATGGGCGTGGGGCAGTGGGCCATGATGAGCTCGGTGGCCCGCAGCCCGTCCACCTTGGGCATCACCAGGTCCATCGTCACCACGTCCGGACGCAGGCGCTGGCACTGCTCGAAGGCCTGCTGCCCATCCATGGCCTCGCCCACCACCTCGCACGTGGGCTCGAAAGCGAAGGCCTCCGCCAGCCGGCGGCGCACTGTCAGCGAGTCGTCGACGATGAGGACCCGCAGGCGGTTCATGCCTTCCGCCCTTCGACCGTCAGCCGGGCCACCGTGTCCAGGAAGCCGTGCTGCTGGAACTCGCCCTTGACGATGTAGGCGGACACCCCCGCCTCGCGGCCGCGCCGCTTGTCCTCGTCCGTGGCCAGCGAGGACACCATGAGGATGGGCAGGGACTGCAGGGAGGGCGTGGCGCGCAGGCGCCGGGTGACATCCAACCCGGACATGCCCGGCATCTCCACGTCGCAGATGACCAGGGAGTGGCCACCGCGCAGGGCCTTCTCGACGCCCTCCTCGCCGGAGGCGGCCAGCTCCACCTGGTAGCCGGCGGCCTCGAGGATGCTCTTCTCCAGCATGCGGGTGGTGACGGAGTCGTCCACCACGAGGATGCGGTGCTTGCGCGAGGGGCGCACCTGCGGGGGCCCAACGGAAGAGCCCGCCTGCACCAGGCGCACCAGGCCCGCCGCGTCCAGCAGCAACAGGGGCACGCCCTGCTCGTCGAAGCTGGCCCCGGCCACCAGCGGCATGTGGGGCACGGTGGAGGGCAGCGGCCGGCTCACCCGGCGCGAGATGCCCAGCAGCTTGTCCGCGCCCACGGCGGCCCGGCCCGCCGAGCCCGCGTCGAGCACCAGCACGGACCAGGAACGCGGGCGCTGCGCACCGGACGCGCCCATGGCGTCCGCCAGGGGAAGGAAGGGCAGCACCTCGCCGGCATAGGAGAGGGAGGCCCGCGCCCCCGTCCAGGTGACGGCCTCGGCGGGCATGTGGGTGGCGCCACTGAGGGCCTCCAGCGGCAGCAACAAGCGCTGCCCACCGGCCTCCACCGCCAGCATCTCCAGCGAGGCCAGGGTGAGGGGCACCTCCAGCGTGATGCAGGTGCCCTGTCCCGGCCGGGAGGTGAGGTACACATCCCCCTTGAGCCGGCGCACCGTGTCCCGCACCACGTCCAGCCCCACGCCGCGGCCGGACACCTCGGTGACGGCGCGGGCCGTGCTGAAGCCGGGCTGGAAGAGAAGCTGCTGCAGCCCCTGCTCGTCCAGGGCGTCCACCTCGGCGGCGGTCACCACCCCACGCTCCACCGCCACCTGACGCACCCGCCCCAGGTCCACCCCGCGCCCGTCGTCCTCGCACTGGAAGGAGACGCGCCCGCCCCGCCGCTGCACCTTCAGCGTGAAGCGGCCCGTGGGCGACTTGCCCACCGCCCGCCGCTCGTCGGGTGTCTCCAACCCATGGTCCATCGCGTTGCGCACCACGTGCACCAGCGACTGGCGCACCGCCGCCAGCACGTGCCCATCAATCTGGATGTCCCCGCCCTCGGCGAACATCTCCACCTGGCGGCCCAGCGAGGCGGCCGCGTCGCGAGCGGCCAGCTCCAGCGGCCCGAAGAGCGTCTGCGCCGGGACGAGCCGCAGGGTGTGGGCCCCGTCCCGCAGGCGCGACAGCTCCGACTCCACCTGCCCCAGCCCGCCGCCGAGCTGCCGCCCCGCCTTCACCAGCGAGGAGCGCAGCCCCTCGGCCACGGACAGCACGCGCGACAGCCACCGCGCGCGCTCCGCCGGAGAGCCACTGGAGGCGACGGGCGCGGTGAGCTGCTCGATGAGGCTGCCCGCGCCGTGCTGCGCCTGCGCCAGCGACTCCACCGCGCCCCGCAGCCCGCCCATCTGCACCACCGCCTCGGACAGGCCCTCCAGCAGCGTGTCCAGGCGCTCCAGCTCCACGCGCACCACCTCGGACGAGGGGCCCTCGGGGGCTGTCACCACCGAAGTCCCCGCCTCGGACCGGTGCACCTCGGGCGCGGGGGGCAGGGCCGGCGCATCCAGCGCGTCCAGCGCGTCCGCCATCTGCCCCACCAGGCGCAGGAAGTCGTGCACGCTGTCGACGGGCACGGCGGAGCCGCTGTTGCGGTAGGGCGACAGCGCGTCCTCCACCGCGTGCGCCATCTCCGCCATGCGCGCCTGCCCCACCACGCGCGCGGCCCCCTTGAGGGTGTGCGCATAGCGGAAGAGCTCAGGCACCGCCTGTGCGCCGCCGTCCGCCTCGTCCAGCGAGAGCAGGCCCTGGGTGAGCTGCTCGAGCAGCTCCCGGGCCTCGATACGGAAATAGTAGAGGGGATCGCTTTCCAGGCTCATTCGGCGGCACGCGAGTCAATGATGGCGTTGAGCTGCTTGGACAGCTGGAGGAGCTGGTTGGCCGTCTGCAGCGTCTGCGAGGAGGCGGTCTCGGACTGACGGGCCGTCTGCGCCACCTCGAGGATGGCGGTGCTCACCTGCTCCACCGCCGTCGTCTGCTGCTGGGTACTCAGCTCGATCTCCCGTGCCACGTCCAGGTTGGCACGCACCAGCTCCGCGATGCGCCGGAAACTGCCGGCCACATCGACGAATTGTCTGGCACTGCTCTGCACCGCCTTGGAGCCATCCTCGGTGGCCATGATGGTGGTGTTGGAGGCAGCGCGAATCTCATCGATGAGCACGCGGATGTCCTTGGTGGAGCTGCCCACCCGGTCCGCCAGCTTGCGGATCTCCTCGGCCACCACGGCGAAGCGCTTGCCGTGCTCTCCGGCCCCGGCGCTCTCGATGGTGGCGTTGATGGCGAGGATGTTCGTCTGCTCGGCCAGGTCGTTGATGATGTCGACGATGCCGCCAATCTCCTGCGAGCGCTTGCCCAGCGCCAGCATGTGGTTGACGATGGCATCCACCTGGCGGCGCACCGCGTCGATGGCCTCCTGGGCGTGCTGCACCGTGTCGTTGCCGGTGCGGGCCGCGCCCGCCGTCTCGTCCGCCACGCGCGCCACCTGCTGCGCGCTGCCGGCGATCTGCCGCGACGTGGAGAGCAGCTGCTTGACGGTGGTGGAGATCTCCGTGGTGGCCGAGGCCTGCTCCCGCGCGCCCGTGGCCTGCTGCGAGGCCGAGGACTGGAGCACGGCCGAGGAGCCCTGCACCTGCGCGATGGCCGTGGAGATCTTCTTCTTCAGGCCCGTGACGATGGCGACGGCGGCCAGCAGGACGAGGAAGAAGGCCACGACGCCACCGCCACCGAACACCCAGTCGAAGGCGCGCGCGCGCCGCTGCACCTGGGCATCGCGGAGCGCGAGCAGGTCCAACTCCACCCGGCGCATCTCCAGCACCGCGCTCTGGATGCCGTCCATCAACTCCCGGCCCTGACCGGTGCGGATGTCGGCCAGGGCGGCCTCGAAGCCCCGGGTGCGGCGCAGCTCCACGTTGGCGCGCAGGAGGGCCAGCTCGCGGGTGATGAGGGGCCGCAGGACCTCCAGCCACCGGACCTGCTCGGGGTTGTCGGAGACCCGCGCGCCCAGGCGCGAGAGCTCCTGCTCGAGGTCCGCCTGGGCCTGCGTGTAGGGCTCCAGATAGACCGACTCCCCGGTGAGGACATAGCCCCGGTGGCTCGACTCCGCGGCCCTGGCACTGGACAGGAGTCGCTCCAGGCCGGTGATGACCTGATGGGTGTGCTCCACGGTGGCGGCGGCCCCCGTGAACTCATGGGTGCTCTTGAGGGCCAGGAAGACGAAGGAGGCGAGCAGCCCCGTCACCAGGATGAAACCGGCCACGAACTGCTGGGTGAGTGACCATCTGGACAACATCATGTCATCTCCCCTGCGGAGGCGCGGAGGCCTCCTCCAGCAGTTTCCGCACGAGCGCGTCGACGTCGAGCACCGGCAGCGGAGAGGCGCCCGGAAGCACGATGCTCGCGTTCAGCAGGGAGTGGGTGGTGGAACCCCCGGGCTTGAGCTGCTCACCGGTGGCGCGCACCTGCCCCTCGAAGCCCGCCGCGGCCAGCCCCACGCGCCGGGCGCCGCCCGCGAGCAGCAGCCAGCGGGCAGGCTCCCCCGTCTGCAGGCCCAGGAGCGCCGCCAGGTCGTGCACGGCGACGAGCTGGCCACGCAGCCCCGCCACGCCCAGCAGCGAGGCCGGACTGTTCGGCAGGCGCACCAGGCGGGGCATGAGGTGGAGGCCGGACAGCTGGCCCAGGCGCACGGCCAGGGGGGCACCGCCCACGCGCAGCCGCAGCAGCGCCTCGCCGGGATCCTTCTGCGGCGGGGGCGGACGGGAGAACGAGGAATCAAAGCTTTCGCGCAGCTCGTCCAACCGCAGGGCCATCTGGGTGCGAGGCAGACTCATGAGACCTCCGTACAAGCCTGGAGCTCCTGCAGACCGACCTGCATGAGCCCATGACGGCCAAAGCCCGCTCCGAAGAGGGACAGGTGCAAGGGCTGCTCCTGCGGCAACAGCGAGAGGGCCATGCGCAGGGCCACCCGGGCGGCGCCCACGTCACCGGCCCGGCGCGCCAGCGTCCCCGCGCGCAGGTGGCCCAGGGCGAAGGTGGGATCCGAGCGCACAGCCGCGTTGTACCGGTTGCGGGCGCCGGCCTCGTCCCCGGCCTGCTCCAGGCACAGCCCCAGCAGGTAGTGGGCCGCGGCCTCGGAGGTGCCCGCCGTGGTGAGCTGCCGGCCCATCCGCTCGGCCTCGTCCAGGCGCCCGGCGTGCAGGTGCAGCACCGCGCGCAGCAACAGGCCCCGGGGTTGCGTGGCCTGGGGCAGTGACTCCAGGAGCGCCCACGCCTCGGTGTAGCGCTCCTCTCCGAGCAGACGCAGCACCCCCTCCAACCCGTCCGGCGGCGCGGCCTCCTTCGGAGGCGCCACGGGAGGCGGGGTCATGGACGGGGGCGCCAGGGCCACGGAGGCGGGAGGCGCCGGCTGCCGCAGACGGTAATAGAAGGCGTCCCCGCTGCGCAGCAACTCGAAGTCCTCGGAGATGCCGCGCAGCGTCTCGCTGGGCCCCAGGAAGAGGTAGCCGCCGGGCACCAGGGACTGGGCCATGCGGGCGATGATCTTCCGCATCACCTCGGGCGGGAAGTAGAGGACGACGTTGCGGAAGAGGATGGCGTGGAAGGAGCCCGGAGCCCAGAAGGCGGGGGCGTCCTCCAGGAGGTTGCGCTCCTCGAAGATGACCTGGTCACGCAGCTTGGGCTCGAGGGCGAAGCCCGCGGGGGTGCGCCGAAACCATTGCTCGCGCATGGCGAGCGGCACGGCGCGCAGGGACCAGGGGGAGTAGCAGGCGCGGCGGGCATGGGCGATGGCGCGCGGGTTGACGTCGATGCCGAGCAGGCGCAGGCGCGAGGCATCCACCCGGCCACTCTCCCGGGCCATGAGGGCCACCGAGTAGGGCTCCTCTCCGGTGGAGCAGCCGGCGCACAGCACGCGCACCTGGGGCGACTGGCGCAGAAAGGAGGGCAGCACCTGCTCCACCAGCGCCTCGAGCTGGGTGGGGTGTCGTAGGAAGTACGTCTCTCCCACGGTGAGGCGCTCGGCCAGCGCCTTCCACTCCTCCTGCGAGGAGGTGGAGCCCAGGCGCTCCAGGTAGCGCTCCACACCGCCAGCGGCCCGCTCCACGAGCACGGTCTCCAGCTCGCCCCACTGGGCCTGCTCGTAGCGCAGGCCCAGGCGCTGCTCCACCAGC
>NZ_DASVSO010000393.1:0-18456 GCF_036388035.1 Archangium sp. | reverse complement strand
GGTCCGGCGCGTCGTCATCCCCGAGGACGAGGACGAGGCCAGGTCCCAGAAGCAGGCCGCGGCTCCCAGCATGGACATGCTCCCGCTCGCCGGTGGCATCCTGCTGGTGAACGCCGTGCTGCACCTGTTCGAGTTCCTCTTCCTCCCCTCGGTGTCGACGGAGCCCTCACTCCGGGCGGCCCAGCTCGCGGGCACCCTCATCGGCGTGGGCATCGACTCGGTGCTCGGCGTCAACTTCCTGCGGGGGAGGAACCACTACCGCACCTTCGCCTTCATCCGGCTGCTGGTCGGCCTGTTCCTGTTCGGAGGGATGAGCTTCTACCAGGCGCAGTACCTCTTCACGCTCGTCGTGCTCGCCTTCTCCATCGGCCTCATGGTGCTGGTGTGGACCCGGCCCTCGGCCTTCATGGCCGGTGTCGCCCTGACGTCCGTGCTCCTCGGCGTGGGCGTCGAGGTCATCGGCTTCGTCCGGCTCAACTCCACCCAGCCCCTGCTGGAGCGGGCGCGGATCGCGCTGCGGCCCGACCTCGAGGGAATCCCGCTGCGCGACAAGGACACCATCGTCGGCGACCGGCTCCCCTACAAGCTGCACGTCCCGTCCGAGGGCTGGTACCGCCGCAAGACGGAGTCCGTGCGCGGCGCGGACTCCAGCATCGACGTGTGGCTGTCCCAGCCGGACCAGAACGGGCACCTCGTGGTGTCCCTCCGGAGCTGGGCGGACTCGAAAGCGAAGAACCTGCGCGAGGCGCGGGACGGCGCGCTCCAGAGCATGAAGGCGCAGTACCCGGGCTTCCTCGTGGCCGACACCTCCGACGATGGCATCGGCCCCAAGGCGCCCACCGTGGCCTCCCTCTCGGGGAGCGCGGACAAGGAGGGCAAGCCGTACCGGTTCGAGGTGTCCCTCTACCGCACGGGCGACACGCTCCTGCAGGTGACGGCCTTCGCACCCTCGAAGACCTTCGACACGCTCAACCTGCGCGGAGCGACCACGGCGTTCGAAGCCGAGTAGCGCGGCTCAGAACGTGTACTTCACGCGCGGGAAGAGCGCGAAGGTCGGGATGTTGGGCCCGATGATGTAGCGGGCCATGAAGTCCGCCCCCACCGAGAAGTGATCCATCGGCGTCGCGTACTCCAGGCCGATGCCCACCCCCGCGTTGGGCGCCGTCATCGGCATGCCGGGATCGCCCGAGCCCACCGGGGCGGGATCCAACCGGGTGATGCCCGCCGCCACCTTCGGCATCAGGTAGAAGCGGTTGGCCAGCGGCACCATGTACGCCGCCGTCACGTCCCCGAAGGCCACCGTGAAGTTGTCGGACATGCTGCACACGTTCGTGCCCGGCAGGTACCCGGCGAAGCAGTTGGCCGCCGAGGAGCCCAGTCCGAAGTGGACGCCCAGGGAGACCTTGTCCGTCAGATCGTACCCCACGCCGAGCTGCAGGTACGTCTGCGCGTTCGAGTAGAGGTTCTCCCCGCCGAGGGTGAAGAACGCGCCGATGTCGGCCTCGGTGAAGAAGCCGCGGCGGACCTCCAGCGGGACACCTTCTGGGGGCGTGGCCGCCAGGGCGGCGGTGGGCAGCGACGCGAGCACGGCGACCAACAGCGGCTTCTTCATCGGGACGACCCTCACACGACTTGCCCCTCCCCCGGGACGGGAGAGGGGCGCTGTACGGTTGAAGCTTCTACAGACGAGAGCGACTACTCACCCGCTGGCGAGAAGATCCAGGGGTACGTCACCGCCACCACACCGCCACCCTTGGGCTCGGGGAACTTCCAGCGGCGGATGCGCGAGAGCATGCAGCTCTCGGCCGTGGAGTTGTTCAGCGTGGTCTCCGTCACGTTCGCCTCCGACACCGCTCCCGTCGGATCAATCGTGAAGGCCACCGCCACCTTGCCCGCGAGGCTCGGGTTCTTGTTCAGCTCGGTCTCGTAGCAGTATTTGATCTCGTTCTGGTGGCTGCGGATGATCTTGGCGATCACGTCCTTGTCGAGGCCGCCCACCACCGTCGTCTTGCCGGGGACGATCTTCGTCACCGTCTTGCCGCGGCCCGTCAGGTCGATGCCGCCGCCGTCACCCGCGCCCCGGCCATTGCCCTTGGTGCCGAGACCGCCCAGGCCCAGCGCGGTACCGCCACCGCCGGTGCCACCGCCCCGCGAGCCGAGTCCGCCCACGCCCTGCGCGTCCCCGAGCCCCGCGCCGGCCTTGAGGCCACCCAGCGCGTTGTTGACGCCCGTGCCGACGCCACCGGGACCGAAGACGTCCGAGGCCCCACCCTTCAGGCCCTTGAAGGCGCCGAGCAGACCCACCTTGCCCACCACCTGGCGGTCCTTCTCGCGCTTGGACTTGTCGACGACGGGGGTGCCCGCCTTGGAGGGATCGGCCTCGGCCTTCTTGGCCTCCTCCTTGCCGAACTTGCCCTCCTCGCCCTTGGCCTTCGCGCCTTCCTCCACGCCCTTCAGGTGGAAGCGCTTCAGGTCGATGGGCTTCTGCGGCTGCACCAGGAACTTCGCCACCCGCTGCTGGTTCTGGAAGATGTCGTTGTCGGACTGCGCCTGACGCGGCGTGAGCAGCATGGCCGCCACCACCGCTCCCGCCGCCAGCAGGCAGACGGTGATGATCTTGAACCAGGAGTAGTCCGCCTCGGTGAGCGTGTTCACCGCGACGGCCGGAGAGGGCCGCACGTAGCGCACCACGAAGGTGAGCGTCCCGAGCGACACCTCCGCCCGCTCGTGCAGGCCGAGCGTGTACGCGTGCTCCCGGCCCGAGGCCGTCAGCTTCCCCTCCGAGCGCAGCGCGTCCTTCGTCCGCACGTCCCCGTTGCGGGTGACGATGACGCCCGCGCTCTCGGGGACGCGCAGCTCGATCAGCTCGCCGCGCCCCACCGCCAGCACGTGACTCGCGCCCACCTCGGACTCGAAGACGTGGAAGAAGTTCTTCTTCCCCTCTCCGATGGTGACCGGCACCGCGTCCCGGAAGTGCTGCACCGCCAGCATCTGGTCACCCCAGAGCAGCTGCACCTGGAGGACCTTCGCCTCCTTCGTGGGCAGCGCCTCGGGCGGCAGGGGCTCCTGCATGTACGCCGGAACCGCCGGCCGCGGCTTCCTCCTCGCCGGAGCTGGGGCCACCACCTGGGCCCGCGCCTCGGGAGGCGTGCGGCTGCGCAGACCCGGAGGCACCACGCGGTTGCCCGCCTCCGGAGCCCTCGGCTCCTCTACCACGACGGGCCGGTGCATCACCGAGCCCTGCAGTGCCGTCCTGTTCACCTCCGCGCCCGCGGGCGGCGGAGGCAGCTCCGCTTCTCCGAAGAGCACCTCCACCTGCGAGCCACCCACCATGAGCACATCACCGGGCGCGAGCGTTCGCGGTCCCACCACCCGCTGTCCGCCCACCTGCGTGCCACTCTCGCTGCCCAGGTCGATGGCCGTCACCGAGCCGCTGGACTCCACCTTCAACATCACATGAAGGTTGGAGACCCTCGGGTCCGGAATCTTCACCGCCGCCTGTGCGCCCGACCCCACGATGACGCTCTCGGATTCGGACACGGCCTCCTGCACAGTGCCGTCCGGCCCGGTAATCCTCAGCGTCAATCCGTTCTTCTTCCCCGCCGCCATAGAGGATCCTTCCTCCTCCCTTCCGTCCCACGCCCGCCCGCTTAGAGGTTGTCGACCGACTTCTGCAGCTCGGGATTGAAGTTGTCGCGGACCCGGATGAGGCTCTGGAAGTCCGTCTTCTTCCGGTTGAGCACGTACGAGCCTTCCGGCTTCGTGAGCTCGCCCTCGACCGCCATGTCGGTGAAGTCGATGCTCGTCTTCTTCCGGACGACGACGCGGTCCTCCTCCTGGACGACCTTCACCTCCGTCTTCGCCTCCTCGGCGACCGCTGGCCCCGCCCACAACGCCACCACCGCCACTGCCGCTGCCAGTCGTCTCATGTCAGCCTCCTCTTCCCGTCGGTGAGACAGCGGGTCTCTGGTGAGGTTCCCCCCAGCTCCCTTGCACGCCCTGCACCAACGTCTCGGGTGATGGAATCCCGCGAAATTCCAAGGGTGCGCTCGCAGCACCGGCACCCGAGGTCCTAAAGAGAGGAAAATTTTTCCCTCCCTGATCGGTAGCTTATTCGGTCTTCGGGGCTTCAGACGACGGCTCGGCCGCCGGCTCGCCCTCAACCGTCGGGGAGTCCGCACCAGCCTCCGGCGGGGCACCCTCCGCGGGCGCGGCGCCCTCCGCGGGCACGCCCTCCTGCTGCGCCGCCTCGTCGGACACCTTCTCCAGCATCGAGCCGCTGCCGCCCACGCCCGTCGGTGCCTTCTTCTCCTCGGGCGTGGCGGGCTGGGCCTGGGCGTTCTTGCGCATGGCCTCGATGCCCTGGAGCTTGGCTTCGATCATCTGCTTGTCCTGCGCGCTCGTGGTGCCCAGGTCCTTGCAGCGCTGGAGGAAGCCCACGGCCTTGTCCCAGCCGGTGCGCTCGATGGCGTAGGCCCAGCCCGCGCCACAGAGGGCCTCGGGCTGCTCGGCGCGAAGGGTGAGCACCTTCTCGAAGGCCTCGCCCGCCTTGAGCCCCTTCTGGGGCTCGCGGCCCTTCTGCCCGTCCAGCGCGTAGGCGTAGTAGAGCCAGGCGTCGGGCGAGCCGGGCTCCAGCTCCACGGCCTTGGAGAAGGAGCGCTCGGCGCCGACGTAGTCGCGCCAGGCCAGCGCCATGGCCCCGAGGTTGAGGTGGCCGGGCGCGAAGCGCTCGTCGAGGGAGACGGCCTTCTGGAACTGGGCGATCGCGCGGTCGCGCTCCTCGAGCTTCAGGTAGATCATCCCCAGGTTGTTGTAGATGCCCGGGTCCTTCTCATCGAGCTTGCGCGCGTTGGCGAGCACCAGCTCGGCGAGCCGGTACTTCCCCTGGTCGTAGTAGACGAGCGCGAGGTTCTTGTACGCCTCGGAATTGTCCGGGTGGCGCGCGAGCACGCGGCGGGCGGTGGCCTCGGCCTGCTCGTGCTTGCCCGCCAGCCGGTAGGCCACGGTGAGGTTGTTGAGGAGCGAGGACTCGTGCTCGCGGCCCGGCGCCTTCAGCCCGGCCTCGTAGAGGGCGATGGCCTCCGCGTACTTCTCCTGCACGCGGTAGAGCCGGCCCAGGTTGAGCAGCGTGGGCACATGGCCCGGCTCGAGGAAGCGCACCTTCTCGTAGGCGGCCTGGGCGTCCGCGCTCCGGCCCTGGCGCTCGGCGATGACACCCAGGTTGAACTGGGCGTTGAGGCTCTGCGGCGCCTTCTCCACCACCTCGCGGAAGCCCTTCTCCGCCTTGGCGTAGTCGCCCGCCTCGAAGGCGGCGACGGCCTGGGCGAAGAGCTCCCGCGTGGCCGACTCCTTCGGCGACTCGGGAGCGGGCCGGGCGGCCGGAGCCTGCGCCTGGGCAGGAACCGGAGCGGGCGCCCGCGCCGTCACCGGGGCCTCGGTGGCCGCGGGCTTCAGCTGCGAGGTCGTGGCGCACGCGGCGGTGAGCGACAACGTGGCGGTGGCGAGAGTGCGACGGAACGCCATGAACGTCCTTCCAGCGGAAGCCATCGGGTGCATGTGTGGAATCTTCACGGCAGGACCTCCCCCGAAGCGGTGGGCGGAGTGGGCGCCGCGGTGCCAGCGGGCGGCGTGGTCTCGGGAGCGGCCGTCGGTGCGGCGGGAGCAGCGGGCTCCGGAGTGACACCGGCCTGGCCGGACGCCCCGAGGTCCGAGTCCTTGGCCACGTCGGCCGTGACGAAGAACTCGCTGCCGCGGTAGGGCACCTGGCGCACCTGCGCGTAGGCACCGGGGCGGTAGCGATTCACCTGCTCCTGCGCGGCCAGCGTCCACTCGTTGTAGAGCGACAGCTCGTAGGCCTTGCCCAGCGCCTTCTCGAGCACCTCGGTGGCCTTGTCCTCCAGCGGCAGCGCGAGGTTCTCCAGCTCGCCGCGGTACATGGTGAGCTGGTCCTCGTCGAGCCCGGAGGGATCCGGCGACTCGAGGATGTTGCGCGCGAAGTCCGCGTAGGCGAGGCCGATGCGGGTGACGGCGGCGATGCCCCACTCACCCGAGCCGGTGGCGGCCACGTCCGTGTAGGCCTTCTCCAGCCGCTGGATGGACTGCTGCTTGGCGGCCAGGTCGCGGCGGATGGTGGAGACGCGCTTGAACTTGATGTCCACGTAGCGCTGCCAGTCGTATTCCAGCGCGAGGAAGCGCGCGTGGCCGTAGGCGTTGAGCAGGTCCGGCCGCTGCCGCTCCTGCTCGGACAGCCGGGCCCAGCCGCGGATGAGCTCGCCATGGACGCGCTCGATCTCCCGCGCGTTCTTCACCTTCCGGTTCGCGAGGAGCTGCCGGTAGCGCGCGAGGTACACCTGCCCGCCCTCGGTGCGCGAGTCGCGCCCGTACATCTCGACGAAGGAGTCGAAGGCACGCGCCGCCTCGGCCCACTTGCCGTCCTTCTCGTGGACGAGCCCGAGGTTGTAGGCGATGCGCGGCACGTCCGGCCGCTCCTTGAAGCGCGCCATGTACGCGCGGTAGGCGGTGAGGGCCTTGTCGGACTCGCCCACGCCCTCCCACCAGAGGCCGGCGTTGAAGAGGGCATCGGGCACCCACTCGGAGGCCTCGGCGAGCAGCTTGCGGCGCTCCTCGTCCTTCTGGGCGCGGGACTCGTCGGCGCTCGGGGCGTCACCGGACAGGGACTCCTTGGCGTCCTTGCCCTTCTTCGGCGTCGCCTTGGCCTGGGCCTGCTTCGCCTTGTGCGCCTCGGCCGAGCGCGTGGCGGCGTCATGGGCGTCCACGAAGGCGGCGTACATGGCGGCGGCCTTGCGGAACTCGGCGAGCTTCTCGTAGAGGCGCGCGAGCGTGTAGCGCACCTTGGGCTCGAAGGCGCTGCCCGCGTAGTCGGTGAGGACGCGCTCGCCGGCGGCCGCGCCCCGGTCGATCTGCCCGGCCTCCTGGAAGATGACCATGGCCGAGGTCAGCGCCCGGTCCGCGTTCTCCGACCTGGGGAACTCCTTCACGTACTCGAGGAAGAGCTCGGCCGCCTTCGCCGGGTTCTTCTCCTTCTGGTAGACGACCTCGTGGATCCACTTGTACTGCGAGCCTTCCACGACCCGGGCCACGCGTGAGGCGAACTCGGGGCTGGGCTTGATGAGCTTGTCGTTGGCGAGGAACTTCCGGGAGAGCTGGTTGAGCTCCCACCACTCCTCGCGGGACTCGAGCACGTACATCGTCAGGTCCGCCGCGTCACGCGAGCGCCGCTCGGCGGGGAACTTGTTGATGATCTCCCCGAAGCGCCGGGCGGCATCCAGGTAGTGGTGCCGGTCGTAGACGATGAGCGCCGACTGGTAGCGCAGGTCGATCTCATCGGGGTTGCCCGGGTAGAGATTGTTGTACGTGTCGCACGCGGCCACCAGCCGCTCCTCGAAGCGCGTGAGCGGCTCCTCGGCCTGATCCGTGTCCTTCTTGGTGAGGCGGCCCTTCTTCTCGACGTGACCCTTGGACTTGTTCTCGTCGACCTTCTGGCCGTCCTTCAAATCGCTCTTGGCGAGCTGGCCGCGCTCGATCTTCACCAGCTTGTCGTAGGCCATGATGGCCGCGAAGGACGCGTTCTTGCGGTACGACTCGTTGGACACCTCGCGAGCCGAGTCGCGATCCGGAATCTTGAAGGCCACCACGGCGTCGTACTCGGCGGCGGCGGCCTCCCACTCCTCCAGGGCCCAGAGGATTTCGGCGTAGAAGAACCGCATGTTGAAGGCGGCGTCGGCGACGAACTCGGGATCGGCGCTGGAGGCGAAGGCGTCCACGTACTGCTTGTAGATGTCGCGGGCGAGCCGGTACGTCTCCACCTGGCGCGTCTTCTGCGCCTCCTGGTGGTAGTCCGTGACCATCACGCGCATGGCCTCCTCGGTGACGCTGAAGGCGTTGCGCAGCACGGACTTGTTGTCGCCGTTGGCCTGCCACCACGCGGCGCCGGGCCGGTACAGCTCGACCATGCGCTTCATCTCGGTGCGCACCTGGTTGCGCTGGCGCAGGCCCTCGTAGCCGCGGACGATGGACTGCTGGTACTCGGGGGCACCGGGGCCCATGGGCGCGTCGTCGATGAGGACGCGGTACGTCTTGATGGCGCTGTCGAACTGGCCCGCCTCCGCGAGGCCGCCGGCCATCTTGGAGATCAGCCGCGTCTGCCGCTTCTGGGGCGCCTTCTTCTTGAAGTAGGCGATGCCCTCGACCGGCTTGTCGAGCTGCACGTAGAAGAGCGTCAGGTCGTTGAGCGCCTCGGTCTTGAGGTCACCCAGCTCCTCGCCACGGGCCTCGGCGTAGTCCACCACCTCGTGCAGCCGCGCGAGGCCCTCGTCGTAGGCGCCCACGTTGAAGTCACACCACGCCAGCTTGTAGACGGCGTAGGCGTACACCTTGGCCACCTTCGACACGCGCGCCTTCTCGTAGTAGTCACGCGCCTCCTTCAGCTTGTTGTTGTCGAAGAAGTGGTTGCCGAGCTGGACGTACGTGTCCGGGACGAACTGCGACTGGGGGAACTCCTCGATGAGCTGCAGGTAGCGCTTCACCGCGTCGTCGCGCCGGCCGAGCTCCTGCAGGTTGTAGCCGAGGTCGAAGAGGATCTCATCGCGCTGCGACCAGTCCGTGTAGGCGCTCAGCAGCTCCTCGTAGATGCGCATCGTCTCGCCGCGGTAGCGCTCGCTCTCGCGGTGGTCTTCCTTGGGCGCATCCAGCTTCTCGCCCCGGGCGGTGGCCGCGTCATAGGCCTTCTCCGCCTCCAGGTAGCGGTTCATCTCCTGCTGGTAGAGGTACTTGGACTTCTCCCAGTAGAGCTCGGCCAGGCGGTAGAGGATGTCCGCCTTGTTGTGCGAGCCCTCCTGAAGCTTGGGGGCGAGGCGCTTGAAGCCCTCGATGGCCTCGTCGCGCTTGCGATCCGCCAGCCTGTCCTTCTGGGCATCGGCGATGCGGGGCGTGTTGTCCAGCGACGAGGGCCCCACGCGCGCGGGCCCCATGCGGGCCGGCCCCTGACGCACGGGCTCCTGTTGCTCCGAGCCTTGACGCTCCGAGTCAGGACGCGGGGGTTCCTGGCGCGCGGCCCCCTTGCGGGCCTGCGCCGCCTGGGATGGCTTGCGAGAAGGCTGGGCCGCCTCCCCTGCTCCGCCCGTGGTGAGCGCCACGCCCACCGCCAGCGCACCGAAACGAAGGACCGCCTTCATGCGAGCTCCTGTGGTGGGTCCGAGGGAAGAGAGGACGCCCGGCAACCGGGTCGCACCCTCCGCGTCCCGCCCGCCCCGAGCTCCGGATGAAGCCGGGCCGCCCCCATCGCCTCCCTGCCACCCACCGAAAGGGACGACGGAAAGTAGACGCGCCAGAGTGGAATGAGAAGTGCTCCAACCCCGGAGATCCGCGCGATGTCGCCCCCGTGGGCACACGGATGTTCCGAGTCTGAACAGCACGAAGGGGCGGCACCCGGCGCGATGTGCGCGGGCCCGCCCCGTGTCCTTCACCGCCCCCGAGGCGTCACTGCTGCTGGAGCTTCGCCGGGCAGCCGCGCTTGAGGGTGTACTGGTAGTAGCCGATCTCGTCGCGCCAGAACTCGCCCTGGAACTTCCAGTAGTTCCACGCGGCCCCGGGCATCTTCGGCCGGTAGATGGACTGGGTCTTGAGCACCGCCTTCTGGTCCACCCCCGCCAGCAGCAGGTCCTTCTCGTCGAGCGCCGTCTGCACGCGGATGAGCTCCGCCTGATCCGCGAAGGTGCGCAGGTTCTGCGCGGCCTCCTGCAGGCGGCTCTTGGCGAAGCGCCCGCCGATCTGGATCAGCGTGCCGCGCACCTCCTCCAGCGAGCCCACCAGCTCCGGGACGATCCCCGTGCCGCGCCAGGAGCCCAGCTCGTTGAGCATGCGCTTCTCCTCGTCCACCTGGGAGATCATCCGCATGACGTCCTGGATGCGCTCATTGCCGCGGATCCACAGGTACACGGGGGCCGGCAGCCGCCGGTTCTCCGCCGCCACCAGGTTGTACGCGGACAACATGTCCACGTCCTCCCCGACGAAGGGCTCGAGCTGCCGGGCCATGGGCTCGTAGAGCTGGTCGAAGGCGGCCAGGGTGGTCTTCACCTCGTCGAAGAGGCAGCTGTAGTAGTAGACGGTGGCCTTGAGGACCCACGACTCGGGCTGGAAGGCCCCCTCGAACTGGGGAGCGTGCAGCGCCTGGAGGCTGCCGAGCGCCCCGCCGAAGTCCTCGCCCTGGAAGCGGGCGAAGCCGTTCTCGAAGAGGGCCTGATCCCAGAAGCGGGCGTAGCGGGGCACGGCCTCGTAGGCGGCGATGGCCTGCGGGTACTCGTGGCGGCCGTAGTGCAGGCGCCCCATGGCCAGCAGCGCGAGCTGCCGCACCTCGTCCCGGGCGATCTGCTCGCCCTTGGCCTCCAGCGACTCGCGGAAGGCGGCCAGCGCGGCGGCGTCCAGCGTCTCCGCCTCGCTGGGACGGCCGGGGAAGCGCGGATCCGCCAGCACCACGCCCAGCAGGTAGCGCGAGCGGGCATAGACGCGGCTATCGGACGGCACCGCCTCGAGCAGCGAGCGCGCCTCCTCGAAGCGTCCGCGGCGCTGGCTGATGGTGCCCACCATGTAGTTGACGCGGGCGAGCACCTCCTTGGGCAGCCTCACCCACTTGTCCCGCACCTCGGGCGTGTACGCCTTGTCGAGGATGTTGGGCACGAGGTTCTGCTCGTTGAGCTTCTGCTGCACGTCCACGAGCCCCTCCAGCGCCTGGAGGTAGTTGGGGTGCTGGGGGCCGGCGTTGACGATCTGCGTGTAGGTGACGAGCGCGCTGACGTGCATGCCCTTCCGGGCGAAGGACTGTGCCAGGTAGTACTCGGAGCGGGCGCGCACGTCGGAGTCCACCGCGTTGGAGGACAGCTCGAAGAAGCGCGGGGCCGCGTCGTCCAGCTTGCCCGCGTTGAAGGCCGCGAGCGCCTGGTTGTAGGCGTTCATGTCCTGCGCGGTGGCCGCCAGCGGCGCGAGGACGAGGAAGGCGGAGAGGATCAATCGGTGCATGGGCGCGGGCCTCAGAAGAGAAGGGAGAAGCCGGCGTAGAAGCCGAGGTTGTTGAGCACGTCCGAGGAGGGATTGCCGACGAGGTCCTTCCCCAGGACGATGTCCTCGCGGTAGTTCTTGCGCGTCTTCGGGTCCACCCCGTCGAACTTCTGGTACTGGCAGCCTCCGCTCAGCCCCAGCGAGCCGAAGTCCTTCCCGCTGCCGCGGGCATCCTCCAGCTTCTGGAAGTCCTGCAGGTTGCAGCCGTCCACGCGATCCACGCGGGCGGTGTAGACCTGATCGCGCACCTCCAGGCGCACGGCCATGGAGTCGCCGAACTGCACGCGGAAGCCGCCGCCCACCGAGCCGAGGAACTTCGTCCCCGTGTCACCGAAGCGCGCCGGGACGGTGAAGGACTCGCCATCCACCTGGTTGGTGACGTCGGGGCGGATGAGCACGCGCGTGGAGCCGATGCCCGCGCCGCCGTTGATCACCAGGCTGAACTGCAGCAGGTGGTTGTCGTAGAAGGCGAACTTGCCGTAGAGCGGCGTCACCTCCACGCCCGCCTGTGCGCCCCACACCAGCAGCAGCGCCGAGGCCGCCTGCGCCTGCTCGCGCACCTTGTCGATGAGCTCCAGGTTGAAGAGGCTCTCGTTGGAGTACCAGTTGTACTGGGTGGACACCTGGAGGCCGAAGTTCTCCTGCAGGTGGTACGTGTAGTGGAACGCGGAGCCGGTGTGCTGGGTGAAACGGCCATTCACCTGCGCCACCACCGGGTAGAGCGAGAGCTCGTGCTTGCCCTCGTCCGCGAAGCGCTTCTTCTGCACCACGTGGACGGACACGTTCGGGTTGTGCAGCGGCGCCCCGTTCACCAGCCGGTGCTGGCTCAGGTCCGCCACCGGCTGCATCTCGGGCGGCTCGGACGAGGCCAGGGGCGCATCCGTCGCCGGCACCGGCGTCTGGGCCTCCAGCGCCTCCTCCGACATGGAGGGCGCGGGCTGCTCGGGCGCGGGCCGCGAGGGCCGAGGCTCCGGCTTCACGGGGATGGGATCCACCTCCGAAGGCGTCACCGGGGTCTCCTGCTGTGGAGCCGCGGCGGCCTCGGCGGAGGCGATGGGCTGCCCGGACTCGGGCGCCTGGGCCAGGGCCGGCGGAGCGGCCACGGCCAGGAGGAATGCGAAGAGCGAGGTGGGTCGCATGGGAGACGTCAGCCTCAGAAGAGGAAGGTGTAGCCAAGGTCGAACTGCACCAGGTGCGTCAGACCCGGGTTGGGCGCGGGCTCACCACTCTCCCGCCCCGCCTCCCAGTCCTCGCGCGACACGTTCACGCGGTACTGGTCCATGAAGACCCAGTCGCGCAGCTCGAAGCGGATGGCGTGGTGGCCGCCCGCCAGGAAGAAGCGGAACCCCGCCGCCCCGGAGGCCACTGGCGCCACGCGCGTCTCGGTGCGCCAGTAGTTCTCGGTGGCGGTGGAGCGATCCTCCAGGTCCGTCCGGTTGTCACAGATGCCCAGCTCGCGATTCGTCACCCGGGTGCACTGGATCACCGACTGGCGCCGCAGCGAGGCCAGCCCGCCGCCGCCCCAGAGGTACAGCTGGAAGTGGGCCGTCTCGTCGGCCAGCAGCGACAGCTTGCCGTAGATGGGCGCCCAGCGAGCCCCCACCACGCCGTGCAGATTCATCTCCCACATGTCCTCGAGCTCATCGGTGATCTTCTTGTCGTCCCGATTGAGGAAGCTCTCGGAGATGGAGCGAGCCAGGCCCGTCTGGCGGCTGAGCGCGTAACCGGCGCGGGCCTCCAGGCCGAACGTGTTGAAGAGGTTGTAGGCAACGCCGGCGTTGAGGTTGTAGTGCGCGGTCAGGTACTCGCGCAGCGGCAGGCCCACCGAGAAAGACACCTCCAGCTTCTCCTCCGGAGAGAAGAGTCGGTGGCGCACGGCGGCCGGATCCAACACCTGCTCCTGAGCCGAGGCGGACAGCGCCGTCAGCAGGAGCGCCAGCGAAACGAAGCGGGGTAGCGTTCGTGCAGTCATGGTCCTTGTGGGGCCACGATGTGCGCATGCGGCTTCCCAGGAGCAAGAGAGCAGGCGCCACAGTGGGGCGCAGTTTGCATCCCCAGGGCCCGGAGCGACCTGTGGCCAACGTTTCGCGGCCTTGCGGAGCCCGGAAACACGAACGCCCCGCCCGGGAGACCCGGAGCGGGGCGTCGTGGCTGGACCCTGTGGCGGTGCCTGAAGGCTCGGTAGGACGATGAACCCGGCCCTCTCCCCTGCAAGGAGAGGGAGCACACACAGGGCTACGGCATTACTTGGTGCGGGCGGCCTTGTGCTGCTCGCGCAGCGCGACCTTGATGCTCGTGCGGACGATGACGATGCCATCGTTGTGGCCGGGAACGGCGCCCTTGATGAGGAGCAGGCCCTTCTCCACGTCCACGTCCACCACGGTCAGGTTCTGGGTGGTGACCTGCTCCACGCCGTAGTGACCGGGCAGTTTCTTGTTCGGGTACACGCGGCCGGGCGTCTTACGCTGACCGATGGCGCCCGGGTGACGGCGGTACTCGTGCGTACCGCGCGTCGCCGTCTGCGAGCCCTTGAAGCTCCAGCGCTTCATGACGCCCTGGAAGCCACGGCCCTTGGTGATGCCGGTGACGTCCACGAGCTGGCCCTTGCCGAACAGGTCCGCCTTCACGGCGTCGCCCACGTTGAAGCCCGCCGCGTCCTCCGCGGACACCCGGAACTCCTTCAGGTGACGGCGCGGCTGCGCGTTGTTCTTCTTGAAGTGGCCGATCTGAGCCTTCGTCAGGCTCTTCTCGCGGATCTCTCCGAAGCCCAGCACCAGGGAGGAGTACTTGTCCTTCTCCGGGGTGCGCTTGCCCACGACCGAGCAGGTGTTGACGTCGACCACCGTCACCGGAACGAGGTTGCCCTCGTCGTTGAACACCTGGGTCATCCCAATCTTCTTGCCAATAAGACCCTTCACGTCGTCCTCACAGCTCGCGCGTTTCGCGCGAAAACATCAATGATTCCAGCAGGTTGCGTCCGACTTCAGTCCCCGGACGCCAGGAAGCGGCGCAATGTAGCAGCTTGCCCCCCACCGTCAAGCACCGAGGGAGGGGCCCGGCTTCACTGCGCGCGATCCAATCGCGGGTAGAACGGTGCGAGCTGCGCATCGGCGATGCGCTGGGTGTACACGTCCTCGCCGAGGAGGAACAACGCCTGGTCCAGATAATCCTCCGCGGCCTGGACCTCGGTCTCCTTCTCGGCGATCGCCTGGTCGATCTCCGCCATCGCCTGGTCGAAGGCCTCCTTGCGGGCGGCCATCTCGTCCTCCAGCTCGAGCATGCGCTTGTGCGCCAGGATGCCCGCCGCCCCGGGCTGACCGGGCTTGGGCGTGAGGGCCATGGCCACGTCCCGCTCCAGGTTCTCCACCTCGCGGGTCAGTCGCATCTGCTGGATGCGGTTCTTCTTCAGGTTCTCGCGGGAGACGCCCAGCTTGGACTCGTCCTGGGTGGTGAGCTCCAGGTCGGCGTGCTTCTTCTCCATCTTCTTGAGCGCGTCCTGGGCGTAGCGGAGGTCCGCACGGCGGGTGGACAGCGTCTTGCGCAGGGTCTTCGTCTGACCCTCCACGGCGTCCACCGCCTTCTTCCACTTCTTCACGATCTCGAGCTGGGCTTCCCGGTCCGCCTGGTGCTGGGCGAGGTAGTCCTGCCAGGCCGCGTCCTCGTCATTCATCTGCTGCTCGAGCGCGGCCAGCTCGTCCCGCCGGGCCACCAGCGCCGCTTCGGCGCGGTAGACCCGGTCCATGGTTCGAGGGCAGTTGGGCTTGCCCGCGAGGCGATCCCTCGCGAGATCCCCCAACTGGAAGATCAGATCGTTATAGCTCTCGGCCTTGGCCATGCCCCCTGTTCTACAGGGAAGGCAAGCAGGCTGTCAGCTTTCGGCCGGCGCGGCGGCGACCGAAGAGGCGTGGGCCTCGGCGGCGGCCTGGGCGGCACCTTCGGCCAGGGCGAAGAGCTCCCGGGCCCGATCCTGCTCCTCGGTGCGGTTGAGCTCGCAGACCCAGGCGCTGGAGAGGTCCGCGTGCTGGCGGGCCAGTTCGGCGGTGGATTCGTACCGGGCCGCGGAGGCTCGGGCGAAGGCGCCCTCCCGACGCAGCTCCAGCACGGTGTCGCCATCGAGGGTGATCTCCTCGGGCGGCACGGGCAGCGGCCCGCGACCGAGCGCCGCCAACCGGGCCAACAGCCTGGAAGCGTGCGCCCGACAGAAAGCAGCGAGAACCATCAACCGCGCCCGCCCGCGGCTATCGCCCAGGCGTTCGGCGAGCATCGTCATGCGACGCGCCGAAACCACCTCGGATTCCCATGCCGCGGCCAGCGCCGCGGCCAAGCGGGTATGCCTAGCACCCATCAGCCCTCCCCAAGTCCTGCCCCCGATCCCGGCTCGAAGCTAGGGACGGACTTGAGCGGATTCAACCGACTCACCCAAAAGCACGCTCCATCAACCAATAACCGCCGGCCGCGAGGATGAGGAGGGAGAGGGCGCGCACCGTCGGTTGGTGGACCCGAGGTCGTCGTTGTACCAGCCGGACGAGCGGCAACAGCACGGCGACCACGGCGGCCTGCCCCAGCTCCACGCCGAGGTTGAAGCCAAACAGTCCCGTCACCACCGCGTCCCCCAGGCCATAGCCCCGCAGCACACTGGCGAAGCCGAAGCCGTGGATGAGTCCGAAGAGGAACGTGAGGACGGCCCGGTGCTGGTGCTCGCGCAGCACCAGGTTCTCCACCGCCACCCAGATGATGGACGCGGCGATGGCCGCCTCCACCCAGCGGGTGCGCGCCTCGTCCAGGATGATGTAGCCCAGCGCGGTGGCTCCCAGGGTGAGCGAGTGGGCCACGGTGAAGGCCGTCACCAGCAGCAGCACCCGCCGGAAGCTCCCCCCCACCAGCAGCAGGGCCAGCAGGAAGGCCAGGTGATCCACCCCCGCGAAGATGTGGGTGAGCCCCAGGCCGATCCACTCGAGCAGGCCCGAGGGATTCTCCTGGCCCGCCTGTCCGGGCTCGGACACCACCAGGGTTGGCTGGGAGGCATCCGCGAACCGCCGCCCCTGCTCGCCCTGCACGGAGCTGCCGAGCACCACCTTGTAGTTGGCCGGCAACAGGGACAGCAGGGAGAAGCGCTGGCGGAGCTCGCCGGGCGGACACGAGAAGACGGCGCCGAGCTCCACGTACGTCTCGCGCACCCGGGCGGTGGCCTCGGTGCGGGTGCAGGGCCGGCCTCCGGCGGACAGGGGAATGGCGTCCCAGATGCCCACGGCCAGCGCCGCGGCGCGCGCGTCCAGGTCCGCCTGGGTGAGCGTGCCGTCCCCGTCCGCGTCCGCGGGAATGAGCAGGGCGAGCGTCGGAGCGGTGAGGGTGATGCGCTCGCGCACCTCCGGCCCGCCCGCGTCGGGGCGCCAGAGCTGCGCGAAGAGGATGTCCGCGTCGTGAGCGCCCGCGCTCCCCGCCACCAGCAGGAAGGCGAGGGGTACCGCCAGTCGGGCCGTGCGCCACATGGGCTCCGGAGACTGCCCCCGGGCCCCGCTGGCGTCTACTCCTGGATGAACTCCAGGTGGATCTGCTGCCGACCGCTCAAGCCCCCGTGCCGGGAGCCGCAGCGCGGGCAGAAGAGCGGCCCGTCCCAGTCCCAGAGGGCCTTCACCTCCTCGCCGCAGCACAGCAGGGGGATGACCCTCAAGTCATCCGTGTCCTGGGGCATGGGCCCGGGCAGCGCCTCTGGCTCCACGCTGACGAAGGTGGGCCGGGGGTTCAACGAGAGGGTGCGCGACACGTAGGCGAGCTGCTCGTAGCGCACGTGGTTGGCCCAGGCCCGCGCGAGCGCCTCCACATGGGCCTGCTGCGCGGGGGTGAGCCACTCGTCCCCCGCCGCCCGGTGGCCACAGTACAGGCACCACCAGTCCGGCACCTCGTCGAAGCTCTCGTGCGCGTTTTCAAAGGGAAAGAGCGAGGCCAGCCTCCGCTGGAGGATGCTCGCGTCGTGGCGGCAGGGCCGCGTCTTGAAGTCCCGCTGACACGCCGGGCACTCGCGCCGCACGAAGCCGCTCGCGTCCCGCGGCAGCTCTAAATGGATGATCGCCGGAGCCCGACTCATGCGAGGGCCCCTCGCCCCCTCCGCGCCACCGCGAGGATGAGGGCCACCATCGAGAAGATCAGCAGCAGGTGGACCCAGTGGCCCTCGGTCGAGCCGCTGATCAACCCGAGCACCCACAGTACGAACAGGATCGCGCTCATCGTCCAATACACGCCGCCCGCTCCTCTCCCCTGGTCCCTGGAGGACCGTGCGCGAAGGTGGAGCCGCTGCCCAGCCGCGGCAACCCCTCCTTTCGACAGTCCCGCTGTGGGAAGTCGACTTCCCAGATCGGACTTTTTTTCCGGTACGTCCTTTCCCTCTTCACGGGGCGTCTTCGTGATTCCGGGGGTTTGCCTCCCTGGCACGGTGACTGCTTTGGCCGGGCGTCGGCCACAAGGGGCACGTGGCGCGGTCATCTGGTCACGTGCGGGGAGGGTGTGATGCGAGGGTGGACGGTGGCAATGGTGGCGGCGGGGGTGTTGGTGGGAACCGGGGCGCGAGCTTTCCAGCCCTACTTTCCGGGCGAAAACAGTCCGGAGATGATGGAACTACGCTCGAAGTTGGCCGAGCGGGAGGCCAACCTGGCGCGGCTGCAGGAGGAGTCGGCCCTGTACGCCGAGGCCGAGGTGCTGGGCGTGGTGGAGGCCGTGGAGGCCTCGCGGCTTCCGGAGCGTCAGCAGCGGCGTCTGGCGATGGCGATCGTCCGCGAGGCCCGGCGCAACAAGCTGGACCCCATGCTGGTGGTGGCGCTCATCCGCTGTGAGAGCTCCTTCAACAACTACGCGGTGTCTCACGTCGGCGCGATGGGGCTGATGCAGGTGATGCCGGACACGGGCATCTACCTGGCGGATCGGGCGGGCTTCAAGCTGGAGCGCCACACCAATCTGTTCGATTCCGAACTGAACGTGGAGCTGGGCACGGCCTATCTGGCGGACCTCATCGGGCGCTTTGGCTCGGTGGAGAAGGCGCTGGTGGCCTACAACGCGGGCCCCACGCTGGCCCGGAAGATCCTCGCCAAGAAGGACAAGCGCGACCAGTTCATGGCGGGCTACCCGGCCAAGGTGATGAAGGAGTTCCGCCGGCTGAAGGCCCAGCAGGCGCGCGAGCTGACCCGGCTGGAGGAGAAGAAGGCGTCCAACGAGCCGGGATGACCGATTGTGGACACTTTTCACGCTTGCTGTCCGACAGTGAGGCGGTTTTTTCGCGGCTCGGGCTGCAAACCGGGAAAAGAGGGGGCACTCTACGTCGCCGGTCTTGTGCGCTGGGGTGGGTGGTTCCACCCCAGGCCGGGCGTACCCGACACGCCCGGTTCCCAGGGA
>NZ_DASVSO010000392.1:0-3321 GCF_036388035.1 Archangium sp. | reverse complement strand
AGTCAGCCATTCCGACAAGGATTGGAAGGCCAGAAGCCTCGGAGCGCAGTCCCCAGCTTTGGAATAAGGCGTTTTCTTGTCCCGGGCGCCTCCTGCAAGTCCTTCCAGAAGGCACCCGCTCCTACACCTTGAAAGGGGTGGGCATCAGACCCGATGAAGGGGTGCCCCCGTCCTGCTCCTCTGGCACCAGGGAGCGTGACGGTATGCGCTGACCGGCATCAACGGCGGGAAACTCACCCCCGGAGGTCGGACAACCCTGTCCTCCGGCGTCAGGCGTTTCCGCGTAGAGAGGCTGGTCAGGCTGACCATCGAATACGCGCCGGAGGATACGACCCTCCGCGCTGATGGCGTAGGTCACTCCTGTATCCAGTGCCACATACTGCAAGCCACAGAACTCAAGGTTCTCGTCGATTCGAACGAAGATGATGTTGCCCTGACGAATGACTCGATAGCGATGAGCCTCCTGTGTCTTCACACAGGGCCGTTTCCCGTTGCCAGGGGGGAGGAAATCATTGGCGGCCCTCATGACGGCGCGAAGAACCACTCCGTCCAGTTCGTAGGCCGCACCGCCCGCCCCAACCTCGACAGCGGAGTGCTCGAAGAATCTTGGGAAGACGATCGATCTGTCGTTCTCCACCGGCACCGGGCGCTGAGGCAGCACGCAACTGGCGAGGATGACAGCAAGCCCAAGGGTCAGGTTTTTCGTCCTCATGGAGCACCCTTCACACGAGTTCCCGCAGGCGCCATCCTATTTCGGGTCAAAGCGGAACTCTGTCTTGCTGATCCAGGTAACGGTGCCAGCATTCTCCCGGCGCCACTTGCCTTGCCCATCAGGTGTCCACTTCACCACCTCATTGTTTCCCATGCCGTACTCGAAGAAGCCATCACACGCGGTAGGGTTCGAAGCATAGGAGTTGGAGAAGAAGGCGACGATGCCGACGGGAATCTTCCCTTCCTTCGTTTCAACGAACTCGCCATGAATCCTCGCTACTTTGGCAATGGCAGCGATGTCCTTTCGGGAGAGCTGGGTGGGGACAGCGGGGTGGTTGTGGAGGACGTAGACGTGCCTGAGGCGTTGTAGCGGGTATCGCTTGTCGTTCACGAAAGCGGGCATGCTGCAACCTCTCTCACCCTGAGCATCCGGAGGACTCGTGACAGTGCTCTCCACCAGCATGCTCATTTCGAATTTTTCGTCGGGTGTGTAGTACAGCCAAGCGCAATATTCGGTTGAGGCTCTCCAGCGCGGCTCGAAGCTCATGTCCTCTTGAGGGCCGGCGGTTGCTCGGGGCTGTGACAGAATCAACGGGCAGGCCGCGAGGATCGCATCCCAGGAAGACTCGAACGACCCGAAGTCTGGCATGGGTCCTTCAAGGCTCTCGGGAGGGTTTTCCGGATCGAGACGCAAAACACCTGGAGGGAGTCTGGAAGGGACGCAGCCCCAAGCGACCCACACCACGAAAAACCACTGGACCCGCCTGCTTGCACTCATGAGGTTTCATCCAGCGTACTTCCCAGGAGAGCAGGCGGGCAACGAGGGGCCTCATCCCTCCGAATCCTCCGACACGTTCATGGACGCTGCGACTCTGGCCCTCTGTCCAGGCAGGCAAACACCCCGCTCCCAACAAGTCGCCTGACGCTTCTCCCGACGCCTGCCTGCCCCTCTGCTCACCCGGGCGGCTAGCAGGCCCCACGGCCGCTTCCAGTCAAGGGAAGGCAGGGGCGTCGTGCGGCGGCGGCGAGCTTAGTTTTGAGGAAGAGCTTCGCAAGCGAGGGGAGTGCACATGCCCGCAGGGGGTGAGCGGAAGGACGAGCCGCAGTCCAAGGTCGCATTGAGCGAGGACGAGGAGCGCTTCCGGCTCCTCATCGACAGCCTGCAGGACTACTCCGTCTTCCCGCTGTCGGTGGACGGGCGGGTGAGCAACTGGAACCTGGGCGCCGAGCGTCTCAAGGGGTACACGACGCAGGAGGCCCTCGGCCTGCACATCTCGCGCTTCTTCCCCGAGGAGGAGAACGCGGAGCGCGTGTCGGAGCGCATTCTCAAACGGGCGGAAGCCGATGGACGCGCCGAGTACGAGGGGTGGCTCGTGCGCAAGGACAAGTCGCAGTTCTGGGGCACTGTCGTGGTGAGCGCCATGCGCGACCAGACGGGGCATCTGCGTGGCTTCTCCAACGTCGCCAGGGATCTCACCGAGCGCAAGAAGGTGGAGAAGGCGCAGGCCTTCCTCGCCGAGGCGGGCGAGGTCCTCACCGGCTCACTCGAGTACGAGCGGACGCTGCAGAAGATCGCCCAGCTGGCCGTCCAGGGCATGGCCGACTGGTGCACCGTGGCCATTCAGGGCGCCCACGGACTGGCGGTGCTGTCCGTCGCGCACGCGGACCCGGCGCAGGAGCCCAAGACCCGAGAGCTCATCCGCGTGTTGCCCTCGCAAGAGCCGAAGCTGACGCGGGGCCTCGGGCACGTGGTGCGCACGGGGCAGTCCGAGCTCTGCCCTGACACGCTCGAGGCCGCCTGGGTGCGGACCGCGCTCGGGGTGGACACCCCGGAGCGCCTCATGGCGCTGGGGGCGCGCTCGTACATGTGCGTGCCGCTCAAGGCCCGCGGGGACACCTTCGGCGCCATCACCTTCGTGTCGGTGACGCCGGGCAGGAGCTACGGCCCGGTGGACCTCGCGCTCGCGGAGGAGCTCGCCCGCAGGGCGGGTCTCGCGATGGACAACGCGCGGCTCTTCCGCGAGGCGCGGCAGGCGCTCAAGGCACGCGACGAGTTCCTCTCCATGGCGTCGCATGACCTGCGCTCCCCCCTGACGTCGCTGCGCCTGCAACTCCAGGCCGTGCGCAGGGACATTCAGCCGCGCGGCGACGCGCCGCGCTCCCCGGAGAAGCTGGCCGCCCGGCTGGAGTCGATGGAGCGGCAGACGGACCGCATGCTCCACATGATGGACGCCCTGCTGGACATCACCCAGATGACGGCGGGTCGGCTCGAGCTCAAGCGCCAGAAGCTGGACCTCGTCGAGCTGGTGCGCGGCTCCGTGGCCACGCTCGACGAGGAGCTACGTCAGTCCGGCGTCCAGGTCCGGATCCACGCGGAAGGCCCGGTCGAGGGGATGTGGGATCACCTGCGGCTCGAGCAGGTCGTCGACAACCTGCTCTCCAACGCGGTGAAGTACGGAAAAGGCCTGCCCGTGGAGTTGACGGTGTCCACGAATGGCACCACGGCGAAGCTCGTGGTCCGGGACCAGGGCGTGGGCGTGGCTCCCGAAGACCAAGGGCGGCTCTTCGATCGCTTCGAGCGCGTGAAGCTCGACCGGAACGTCACCGGAT
>NZ_DASVSO010000391.1:0-9018 GCF_036388035.1 Archangium sp. | reverse complement strand
AGGGCTTCCCCTTGAGTCCACGGCTTCGCGCCGCGCTGGAGACGTTGTTCCACACCGACTTCGCGGACGTCCGGATCCACATCGGCCCGGAACCCCTGGCCGTTGGCGCTCACGCCCTCGCTTGCGGCGATGACCTGTGGTTCGCGCCAGGAGAGTACGAGCCCCACACCCTGTCCGGACTGTGGCTGCTGGCTCATGAGCTCACCCACGTGCTCCAGCAGCGCGCGGGCCAGGTCCACGACCCACGCGGGGCGGGATGGGCCCTCGTCGACGACCCCGCGCTGGAGGCCGAGGCGGAGCGCATGGGCCTGCTCGCGGTGCTGACGCTAATGCCCGCGGAGGCGAAAGCCGCCGGGCTTCCCTCCCGGGAGCACTGGCTCTCCCTCCACGAGGGAGCCCGTGGGGTTGCGTCTCCGGGCCACACCAGCGCGCGGCGCGCGACAGGCGGTGCCGTCATCCAGCCGGGCTACCGGCACAAGTACCTGCTGGTGCCGCGCGGCGACATCCCGCCCAAATTCAACTTCCTGATCGCGAAGATCATCAAGCTCTTCGACGAGGACAAGGCCGCGCGCAAGAAATTCGCGGAGGACGATGTCAGCAACTTCAAGGACGCCCTGAAGACACCCGGTAATGCACACCCCGTGCTCCATTCGTATGAGAAAAACCATCTCCAGCATGGCGCCAACTGGTGGAAGTTCGTCGAGGAGAAGCTGTTGGTTCGTTGCAAGAACCAGATCTGGTTCAGCGCGCCTCCCGAGACTGTCGATACGCAGAACGACATCCTGACAATCTATGCCTGGGAGTTCGTGGAGGGTCATACCTACGCCGTCCCGATCGCGGACATCCATTTCGGGCTCGCCCGGTTCGAGGAAGTGAACCCACAGCCTCGGGGGGTCTTGCACAAGGTCTACCAGAGGGTCGGTGTCGCGGGAGGGCGGCACTACGTCCGGTTGAGCACGTCCGATACCTACGTCAAACGTTTCGTGATGCGCGGCTTGAATCAAACGGACGCCTACAACCTGGGGAAACTGAAAGCCCTCCAGGCGCCCAACCAGGACGACAAGGCGCTCATCTACGATATCAATGTCCGCTCCACGGGTCGCAAGGACAATGACAAACGCGCGGTGCGCCACCCCGTCACGCTTGGTACGTCACTGACGATTGAGCAGCAGATCCTGAGCCATACGCGCGGGTGGCAGAAGCGCTTCGTTTCAACGGGTGTTTCAAAGCAGCCCCCCGTTTCGACCCGAGGCGAGGAGTTCATCAGTGTTTTCGGCACCGCGATCATCGATCTGGCGAAAGTACCCCAGGACAGCATCTATGACATTCACGCCCCGAGGACCGCGGAAGAGCGGCTGGGCGTGACGGCCAAGGAAGTTATCGACGCACCCGCTCCTTCCGGAAAGGCTGGCTACGCGAATGAAAAGTTCCTGGCCATGCGTGATGTGATTCGGACCCGGGAACTACTCATCAAGAAAGAGGTTCCGTTCGCCGCCGTGAGAGCGGTGAGCGATGGAGCGCGGATCGTGGGCCTATCGAATAAGGAGCCCGCGAAGAAGGGCGATGATCTGGATGTACTCTATGGACTCGACCCGTCGGACTGGGACAACAAGACCGGTATCGAGCAGCCCAGCTACCCTTGGAACGTGCCTGGTTCGCGCGGCCAGAAATATTATTGGGGGTTCGTCCAGTTCGCCACCGAGGTAGCGGCCAAGAATGTCCATGTCTATATGAACAAGAGGCTGGACAAAGGCAAAGGCCAGGAGCGGCTCCTGCTCCATGTGTACAAACCCGATCGCCCGGACACCGGGATGACCTGAGCCCTTCACTCACCGCTCACTCAGCAGTCGCGTCTTTCCCTCGGGCCGCAGCTCCCCGCGAATGGCCGCCACCCGAGGGAGCAGCGCGCTGGCCTTCGCGGCGGTGAAGGCCCGCTCCGCCGCCTCGAGCGCCTCGCTGGCCCGGACGGGCGCGGGCTCCAGCCACCGCTCCGCGAGGGCGAGGTTCACCAGCCCCACCTGCAACACGTTGCCCGTGGCCTCGGCCAGGGAGAGCGCGTGGGTCAGGTGCGCGTCTCCCTCGGCCTCCGGCACCAGCGGCGCCAGCGCGCGGCGCGAGAGGATCTCGTCGAAGGGGTTGGCGAGCACCGGATCCGTGGCGCGCAGGAGCGCCGCCTCGGCGGCCTCGCGCGCGGCCTCGGGATTGCCCTGGGCCCACTCGAAGCGGGACTGGTAGACGCGCACCAGCGTCTCCATGCGGAAGTCTCCCGCGCGTGAGGCCTCCAGCGCCTTGGGTAGTGACTCGCGCGCCGCGGCGGCGTCTTCGAAGAGGACATCCCGGCACGCCGAGTACACCAGCACGTACAGCTTCAGCCAGCGGTCCCCGGGCAGCACCTGGGCGAGCTGCTCGCCCTTGGCCACCACCGCGGCCACCAGCTCATGCTCGCCGCGCTCCAGGTAGTAGGGCGGCGTGTAGATGGCGAGGTTCCGCTCGGGCAGGCGCGGGTGGCCCAGGCGCCGGATGAGCTCCTGTTTCTCGGTGAAGGGCGGCACGAAGGCCGAGGCGTCGCCGATGAAGGAGGCTCGGACGATCTGCGATTGCAGGTGGTAGATGCGCAGATCCGTGTACCCGTAGCTGTCCGCCACGGTGAACCCGTCCCGCGTGGCCACCTCGTCGAGCGGCCTGCCGCTCAGGGCCAGGTTCATGTTCAGGAAGTAGCAGCCCATGCCGAGCGCCCACGCCAGGCGCCGGGGCGGGTTCACCACCGCGTCGCGGAAGGCGTGCAGCCGATCCACCTCCTCGCGCTGGGCCTCCATCACGTCCGCGAAGCGGCCCGTGTGCGCGCTGAGCCCCCCTCTCGCGATGAGGGCGCCGGAGCGGTAGGGCGACTCCGGCGGATGCTCGGCGCGCACGCGCTCCAGCAGCGTGTGGAACTCCGCCGTGCGCCCCATGATGGCCAGCGCGATGCTCTGGAGGATCTGCAGCTCCGCCTTCTTCCAGAAGACATCCGCGGGTGCCATCCGCGCGTCGATCGGAATCTCCCGGATGACGCGCCGGAGCTGCTCGGGCCGCTCGGCCTCCGGGCTCGCACACGCCGCCGCCAGCCGCTCCACCGCCTCCCGCCGGCCCTCGCCGAGGTCCGCCGTGTCCGCCCAGTGGGCGAAGAGCTTCTCCGCGTAGAAGAGCGAGGTGGGTGGATCGCTCGTGTAGCCGATCTCGATGAGCGTCACCCAGGTGCGGATGAGCTGCTCCTCGCGCTCGGGGGTGTGGGGACCGGCCTCGAGCAGCGCGGCGGCCTCCTTGAGCACCAGCGTGGCATCCAGCAGGGCCTTGGCCTCGATGGCGGCCTGCCCGGCGCGCAACAACGGGACGATGGCGCGCTGGGGCTCGTCCGAGCGCGCGAAGTGGTAGCCCACCGCCCGAGCCACGCCCGGCCGGTTGCCCCCGAGCCGCTGGAGGATCTCCGCGATGCGCCCGTGGTGGGCCCGCCGCTCCGTCTCCGGAGTGCTCTCGTGGAGCGACTCGTGGACGGTGTCGTGGGTGAAGACGCAGCGGCCCTCCACGCGCTGGAGGAACTGCCGCTCCACCAGCTCGTCGAGTGCCTGGAACAGCTCCGCCTCGGGCAGCTCCGCCAGGGCGCGCACCAGGGGCAGCTCCAGGCTGCGTCCCGCCGGGGCCAGCCGCCGCAGCAGCGCCACCCGATCCTCGGGCAGGGTGGCCAGTCGGGCCAGCACCGCCTCGCGGATGCTCCCCGGCAGCGGATGCTCCTCCAGGTCCTCCCGCATGCTCCAGCGGCCGCCCACGCGCCGCAGCACGCCTTCCTCCACCAGCGCGCGCAGGCACTCGGTGGCGAAGAAGGCGTTGCCGCCGGTGATGGCGTGCAGCCGGGCCACGAAGCCCGCGGGCACGTCCAGGCCGGGCAGCACCAGGCGCACCAGCTGGTCGAGGTGCTCGGCCGTCAGGGGCGTGAGCTCCAGGCGCGAGGTGAGCCCCTCGTCCACCGTCGCGAAGGCGAGGCTCAGCCGGTTCAGCTCGTTGGAGCGGAAGGCCCCCACCACCATTCCCCGCGTGCCGTGCAGCGCGCGGATGAGGACGTTGAGCACCTCCAGGGAGGCGGCGTCCGCCCAGTGCAGATCCTCGATGCAGAGCACGAAGGTGAACTGGCGTCCCAGCGTCTGGAGCCACTCGGTGAGGGCGCCGAAGACGGCCATCTTCTCCGCGCTCGCGTCCCGGAAGACGGGCGCCGGCGCGGTGGCGAGCGACGGCACCAGCTTGCCCAGCAGAGGCCCCAGCCGCGCCAGCAGCTCCGCCGGGGTGCGCGGCACCAGCATGCGCAGCGCCTGGACGATGGGCTCCATCGGCGCCAGTCCTTCCGCGCGGCACTGGCCCACCCCGAAGGGAATCTCGGAGAGCTGGGCTTGCAGCTCAAGCTCCTGCAGCAGGCGGGACTTGCCCACGCCCGCGGGGGCCCCGAGCAGCACCGCGCGAGACAGGCCCCGGTCGGCCTCCCAGAGGGCTTCCAGGAGCTGCCCCAGGTCCTCCTGGCGTCCCACCACCTCTGGGACGTGCAGGTAGCTGGCGCGTGCCGCCAGCGGCTCCTCCGGCAGCGGCTCACCACTGGCGTGGCACAGCGCCTCCAGCAGCTCGGAGGCATCCTGGAAGCGATCGCGCGGGTCCTTGGCCAGCAGCAGGAGGATGATCTCCTCGAGCTGCGGATCCACCGGGCAGAGGCTGGAGGGGCGCGGTGGGGGACGCGAGAGGTGATCCGCCAGCAGGGCCGTCGGGTTGCCGCCCTTGAAGGGCAGCTGACGGGTGGCCATGTAGAAGGCCATCACCCCCAGCGAGTAGAGGTCCGCGCGCCCGTCGATGCTGGCGCCGCGCTGCCACTCGGGGGCGAGGTACTGCAGGGTGCCCTTGATCCGACTGGAGCGCGGGGTGCCGAGCTGGTGCATCACCCCGAAGTCCATCAGCTTCACCGCGCCGGACTCGGTGATGCGGACGTTGTTGGCCTTGATGTCGCAGTGCACGTACAGGCGCGAGTGGATGAAGGCGAGCACCTGCGCCATCTGGATGAGGACGCGGTAGAGGGTGCCGGTGTCGAGCACCTGCTCGCGCACGTGCGTGCTGAGGTCCTGGCCGCCCACCACCTCCATGGTGATGAAGCGGTTGCCGGACTCCGTCATCCCGCAGTCGAAGACCTTGAGGGTGCCCGGGTGCTGGAGCCGCTTCATCGCGAAGAACTCGTGGCGGAACATCAGCACGAGCTCCTCGACCTTGCTGGGCGGCAGGCCGGCGGACACCTGCATCTCCTTCAGGGCGACGCGGCGGTGCTCCTGCACGTCCTCGGCGAGCCAGATGCGGCCCATGCCACCTTCGCCGAGCTGCTCCTGGATGTGGTAGCGGCCCGTCACCCACATGCCCGGCTCGAGCGAGCGCCGCGCGCTGATGGGGCTGCCCGGGGTGGTGATGGGCGTGCGACCGCGATCCTCCTGCAGGCCCGGGAAGCTGCCGGTGGGCCGATTCCGACTGCGCTCGTCGAGAATCGCTGTCTGCTCTTCGTCGCTCATCGCCGGGGACCGAGCTTCCCGGGGGGTGGCGGGAAGGAGAGTGAGAAAGGAATAGCACGATTTAACGGAAGCTTCCCACCCTGGCACATCTCGACGTCGACGCCTGGGACGGGGGACGGTAGCTTGCGCCCATGCGCCGTCTCCCGCTCGCGCCGCTCCTGCTGGCCGCCCTCGCGCTGTCGGCCTGTCTCCCCCGCGCCACCCGTCCGTCGCCGCCCACGCTGACCTCGGTGGCCAACGCGCTCTTCGAGTCCGTCGAGCTCGAGGGCACGACAGCCAGCGTCTTCCTCGTGGACGCCCAGACGGGCGTGCCGCTCTACGCGCGCCGCGAGCACGTGCGCCTGCTGCCCGCCTCGACGATGAAGGTGGTGTCCACCTCGGCCGCGCTCGCCGCCTTCGGGGCGGACTACCGCTTCCACACCCCGGTACGGCTCGAGGGCACGCAGCTGGGCAACCTCTTCCTCGGAGATCTCGTGGTGGAGGCGTCGGGAGACCCGTCCCTGGGCTCGTGGCGCTTCCCCGAGACCACCCCGGCCTGCGAGCAGATCGCCGAGGCCCTCCATGCCAAGGGCATCCGGCAGTGGCTCGGGGCGGTGCGGGTGAGCAACGCCGACGAGGGGCCCTATGGCCTGTTCGGCCCCGGCTGGGCGTGGGACGACGCGGCCTATGCCTACAGCGCGGCCCCGACGCCCTTCGTCTTCCGGGAGAACGTGGTGGACCTGTCGCTGGAGCGCCCCGAGGGCCAGGACTGCGCCTCCCAGCCGCAGAAGCCCGTGGTGGTGCGCTACTCGCCGGCCCTGAGCGCGCCCGCGACCGTCGTGTACCTGGACCCGAATGCCCAGCGGGCCGGGCTCGGGTGCGTGCGCGAGCGGGGCAGCGGACGGGTGCGCTGTGTGTGGCGCTCGACCGCGGAGCAGTGCCCGCGCCAGGCGTCCATGCGCATCGCCGTCGACGAGCCCCAGGCGCTCTTCACCGCCTGCGTGGAGGAGGCGCTGGCCGTGCGTGGCATCTGGCGCATGCCCACCGCGCCGCAGCTGGCCGCCGTGCCCGCGGCCACCACGAGCGAGCCGCTGCTCGAGTTCGTCAGCCCGTCCATGGCCGAGCTGGTGAAGGTGACGAACAAGGAGTCGCTCAACCTCTATGCCGAGCGGCTGGGCCTGGGCTTCACCCGCGAGCGCACGGGCACCGAGAGCTACCCCGCGCTGCGCGACGCCATGGCGCAGGAGCTGACGCGCCGGGGCATCTCGACGCGGCTGTTGCGGCCGGCGGATGGCAGCGGGCTGTCGCGCTACAACGTGGCCACCGCGCGCGGGCTGGTGGAGGTCATCTACACGAGCCTGAAGGAGCCGTACGCGAACGCGCTGGTGGACAGCCTGCCCATCGCGGGCGTGGACGGCACGCTCGCGAGCAGCGCGGTGACGGACGGGATACGGGGACGCATCCGCGCGAAGACGGGGACGCTCTCGGGGCAGAAGGCCTACGTGGGCATCGCCGAGCGCCCTCATGATCCCCAGCACCCGCGCGTCGTCTTCGCGCTGATGCTGGGCAACATCGACGAGCAGCCCGCGCTCACGGCCAGCCAGGTGTTCGAGCGCTTCGCCGAGGCGATGGTGGGCCTGCCCCTGCGCTGAGGAGGAGCCGGGTTCAGCTCCCCCCGCTGGGGCCTTGGTTCAGGCCGTGCGCCGGATGGCGTGAGGCCCCCCGAGCAGCAGGGACTGCACCAACTCCCGCAGCTTCTCGGAGGAAAACGGCTTCTCGACCTGGCGGTTCCCGACGTGGCTCAGGAACGCTCGGGCATCGGGCGTGAAAGCGCCTCCTGTCAGGAACACGATGCGCTCGGCCATCTCAGGCACGTGGCGCGCGAGCCCCTGGTGCAGCTCCACGCCGCTCATCTCGGGCATCATGACGTCACACAGGATGATGTCGAAGCGCTCACCGCCCAGCAGCCTCGCCTGGGCCTCCCGTGCGCTCGTCAGCGTGACGACTTCGTGTTCCCGCTGGAGCATCCGGCGGATGGCCATGCCAATCAGCGGCTCGTCATCGACGACCAGGAGCCGCCCCCGCAGCGGAGCCGCGGCCGCGGGCGCGACGAAAGCCCGAGGTGACTCGCTCGGGCGGACATCGGTCGCGGCGCGCAGGATGACCCGGAAGGTACTCCCGCGGCCCACCTCGCTCCGCACCTCCAGCCGTCCGCCAAAACCCGTCACGATGTCCTGACAGATGGAGAGGCCGAGCCCCGTTCCCACCCCGACGGGCTTGGTCGTGAAGAACGGCTCGAAGAGCTTCTCCAGGTTCTCCGCCGGGATGCCCGAGCCCGTGTCGCATACCTCAATCACCACTCCCTCGGGATGGGGCCGCGTGATGACGCGGATCTCCTGGTGCTCCACATTCCCCTCGGGGATGGCGTGGGCCGCGTTGACGAGCAGGTTCAGGAAGACCTGTCCGAGCCGGCCCTCGCTCGCCGAGACGCGCAGGGGCTCCTCCATGTAGTCGCGGACCAGCCGTGCCCGGTGCCGGATCTCATTCAAGGCCATGCTGAGGGCTGTCTCGAGCACCCGGTGGACGTCCACGGACTCTGGCCGCATGCCCTCCTCCGCGCGCGAGAACATCTTCAGTTGCCTGACGATGTCGCGTACCCGGTCCGCACCGAGCTGGGCTTCGGAGAGCAGCTCGTGCACCTCCTCGCCCTGGCCCGCGGGCAGGTTCAACCCGGGCAGCACTTCCGCTTGCAGGTGGTGGAGGTTGGCGAGGACGTAGGCGAGCGGGTTGTTGATCTCATGCGCGATCCCCGCCGCGAGCGTCCCGAGCGAGGCCATGCGATCCGCGCGCAGCAGCCGGGACTCCAGGTGCTTGCGCTCGGTCAGGTCGCGCACGCTCCGGATGACGGAGGGCCGGCCCTCGAAGATGACGGGGACCTGGGAGATCTCCACGGAGACGACGCCGCCCGTCTTGCGCAGCAGGCGAACCTCCCATGGAGGCACCGCCCGCCCTTCGAGCATCGCATCGCGGATGTCGCTTGGGAGCGACGTCAGGTCTTCGGGATGGAGCGAGGACTCGCGCATCTGCGCCCCGGTCCGCCCCAGCAGCTCGCTGGCGGACGTGCATCCGACCAGCGAGACGAGCGCGGGGTTGACGTAGACGATCCGGTCCTCGTGCAGCACGCAGATTCCATCGGGCAGCCGCTCGATGAGCGAGCGGAAGCTCTCCTGGGAGCGGCGCAACTCCTCGAGCGTGCGCGCGTGCTGGAGTGCGTAGCGGATGGAGCGCTCCAGGAGCGTCGGCGTGAGCTGGGACTTCACCAGGAAGTCAGCGGCACCGGCGTTCAGCGCCTGATGATCGATCTGCTCGTCGTCCCCCATCCCCGTCAGCAGGATGACTGGACCGTGCCAACCCCGCCGCCGTGCCTGCTCGAGCAGCTCGAGCCCCGTCATCGCGCCCAGGCGGTAGTCGA
>NZ_DASVSO010000390.1:0-11421 GCF_036388035.1 Archangium sp. | reverse complement strand
CGTGACGGCGCCGGGCAAGGTCATCACCTTCGATGGCAAGCAGATCGTCATCCCCGAGCGCGACGCCAGCATCCCCAGCGTCCCGGTGGGCACCCCCAACCAGAGCATCACCTTCGACGTGAACGGCGCTGTGACGTCGGCCCGCTACCTCCCGCCCAACAGCTGAGCGAGCGCCGGATTCATCCAGTTCGATGCACCTGGGAGGGGCCCTCGTGGCCGGCCCCTCCCCAGTCTTCCGCAGCGCTGTTTCTCCTGATTTCCCCCAAGCCTTCAAACCTTCGTCCGAAGAGAACAACCATGACTACCCGTTCCCTGAAGCGTTTCCTCGTCGGTGCCGCGGTTGCTGGTGTGTGCGTTCCGGGCATCGCGCTGGCCGATCCCACCTGCGTCTACGTCATCAGCAAGGTCGACTCGCGCACGGTGACCACCCCGGCCGTGGCCGTCGTGGTGCCGGACAGCAACACGGATGTCCAGCCGATCCGCGTCCACCTGGATGAGCAGGAGCAGGTCATCCTCGGCTACTCGGTGCGCGTGCCCGGCGCGGACTTCGGTACGGACGGCCAGATGGTGTTCGTCCCCGGCGTCTCGCAGCACATCCCCTCCATCTCCTTCACCATCCCGGAGCTCAACCTCTCGCCCAGCCGCTGCGTCAACGTGGATGGCGTGAGCACCCCGGCCGTCCCCGTCCACATCCCCGCCTCGGTCCTCACCCTGCCGGGTGCCACCGCGGAGGTCGGCGCCATCCTCATCAACATCGTGGGCAACCCCGTGACGGCACCGGGCAAGGTCATCACCTTCGATGGCAAGCAGATCGTCATCCCCGAGCGCGACGCCAGCATCCCCAGCGTCCCGGTGGGCACCCCCAACCAGAGCATCACCTTCGACGTGAACGGCGCCGTGACGTCGGCCCGCTACCTGCCCCCCAACGGCTAAGCGGAATTCCGGATCCAAACCGAAAACCTCGAATCAATAGGAAGAAACGCGCCCGGGGTTTTTCGCCTCGGGCGCCCTCTTTTTCTCCAGGGAGCACCATGAAAGCCATCAAGACGCTGGGCCTCGCCCTCACCACCACCGCCTTCGTCGCCGGCTGCGGCGCGTCCGAGCCGGAGGCCGCGCGGACCCCGGGCGCCTCCGTGCAGGCGCGTGCCGCGCTCTCGGGAAACAAGAAGGTCGTGGACCAGCCGGTCACCGGGCAGGGCGCCTGTGCCGCCCTCTACGCCTCCCCCCAGGCGCAGGCGGCCCTCACCCAGGCGGTGGTGGACCCGAGCCTCAAGAGCGACGGCATGGTGAAGACGCTCATCCTGTCCTTCAACACGCAGGAGGCGGTGGCGCCCGCGGTGGACGTGCTCAAGAGCACCCTGGGCCTCTCGCTGGGAGACAACCTCGGGGCCTTCAAGGCGCTGCCCATGGTGGCGCTGAAGGTGCCCGTCACCCCCGCGCTCATGGGCACGCTGCGCACCGCGCTGCAGCCGCTCGGCCTGCTCTCCATCTACCAGGACCGGCCGCTGCACTACTTCCTGGACGAGAGCGTGCGCTACATCGGCGCGGACACCGCGCGCACGGCCTACAACGCCACGGGCGCGGGCGTGGGCGTGGGCATCATCGACTCGGGCGTGGACGGCACGCACGGGGACTTCCCCAACCTGGTGAAGAACGTGAAGGTGGTGGCCCCCATCGTCGAGTCGGGCGCGAGCGGCGCGCTCTACCTGGACGTGCCCAACAGCGACCTGACGAGCGGCCACGGCACGCACGTGGCGAGCACCATCGGCGGCTCGGGCGCGCAGTCCGGCGGCAAGTACAAGGGCGTGGCCCCGGGCGCGAGCCTGCTGGCCGTGGGCGCCGGCGAGGCCATCAGCATCCTCTACTCGCTGCAGGGCTTCGACTACCTGATGAACCCGGACATCCGCGAGACGTACAACGTGCGCGTCATCTCCAACTCGTGGGGCTCCAGCGGCAGCCACTTCGCGCCCTTCGACCCCATCAGCATCGCCTCCAAGCGCGCCTATGACGAGGGGATGATCGTCGCCTTCGCGGCGGGCAATGACGGCCCCGGCGCGGACACGCTCAACCCGTACAGCGCCTCGCCGTGCGTCATCTCGGTGGGCGCGGGCGCCGCCAAGGACACCAGCACGGCCACCAACCCGCTGCTCTCCCAGGGCCTGCCGGGCCAGCTCGCGGGCTTCTCCAGCCGCGGCATCCCCGGTGACGCCAACCACCACCCGGACATCGTCCTGCCCGGCGTGGCCATCGTCGCGGCGCGCGCCACCACGGCCACCATTGCCCACCCGTACACCGGCCTGGACGGCCTGCACCCCGAGCCCTTCTACGCGGCGCTGGATGGCACCTCCATGGCCACCCCGCACCTGAGCGGCGTCGTCGCGCAGATGCTGGAGGTCAACCCGGCGCTCAACCTGGATGGGGTGCTGGCGGCGCTCACCTCCACCGCCAGGCCCATGTACGAGCAGAACGCCACCACCGGCGTCACGCGCAAGCTCGAGCAGTGGGAGGTGGGCGCGGGCTACGCGGACGCCTACGCCGCGGTGCGCGCGGCCTCCGAGTCCGCCGGCAGCCGCACCACCACCGTCACCACGGCCCTGCCGGGCTGGAGCGGCAACGTGGGCCTGTCCGTGAAGGTGCCGGTGCTGGACGTCACCCTCAGCGAGGCCGCGCACGAGCACAGCCTCTCCGTGCCCGCCGGCACCCACGCCCTGCGCATCACCACCACCTGGGGCAACCCGGCGCTGGACCTGGACCTGTACGTCTACGATCCGAGCGGCAACCTGGTGGGCAGCAGCGCCAACGGCACCTCCGTCTCGGAGGGGGTGTCCATCCCCCGCCCGGTGGCGGGCACCTGGCGCGTGCAGCTCAAGGGCTTCCTCAACACGCCCACCAGCTACACCGGCACCGCCCAGGTGGACACGCTCGTCCCCGTCTCGCAGTAAGGCAATCACGCAGTCGCAGCACAGGAGCGCGCGTTTCCCCGCGCGCAGCGCCCATGGCACCGGTTTGCTCCTCGCCCGGTGCCGTGGGCGTCTTTTTTTCCAGGGCTCAGCCCGACCCCGAAGGCCCCGGGTGCGGCGCGGCGAGGAGAAACGCGCACACCCGCTCCAGCGCCTCCGTCCGCTCCAGCTCCGCGGGGAAGGCGTGGAAGGCCTCGCGCGGACCGAAGAGGATGAGTGGCTTGCCGTAGCGCAGCGCGAGCACCGCCTCGGACACCGTGCCCGCGCCTCCCGGCAACGCCACCAGCGCCCGCGCGGTGAGCACGTTGAGATGGTTGCGGCTCATCGGCTCCGTCCCCCGCGCGCCGCTCAGCGGCAGGTGCGTGAGGATGGGCACCTCCACCGCCTCATTGGGGTAGCCCGGCTTCGGCCGCCACCCCTCCTCCCCCACCGTCCCCGGCACGATGCCCAGCGAGAGCCCGGCGCGCTCCTCCACCGCGACGAAGGCCTCGGCCGCCGCGCGCATCACCCCGCCGCCCGCCCCCGTCAGCAGGTGGAAGCCCTGCCGGGCCAGCCACCGCGCCAGCGGCTCCACCAGGGCCCGGTGCTCCTCCGTCCCCGAGCCCAGCAGGCCAATGACTTCACGTCGGGTGCGCATGGCTTCGCTCCGGGCGAGGACGAGAGGAGACGGCCCCACCCTACCCCCGTCCCGCGAGCGTCTGGAAGCTGGCCTCGACGCGTCGCGGCGTACACAATCGGGCTTCCTTTTCGCCTCTCCCTGGAAAGCCATGACGACCTCCGCACCGCTGCCTCCCATGCCCCCGGGCCACTGGCTGTGGGGCCACCAGCTCCAGCGCCAGACGGATCCGCTCGGCCTCTACCTGCGAGCCCGCCAGCAGTTCGGGGACGTGGTGCGCTACCGCATGGCCTACGTCTACGTGGAGCAGCTCACCCACCCGGACCACGTCAAGCACGTGCTGGCCGACGCGAGTGCCCGCTACACGAAGGGCTCCGTCTTCGACAAGACGCGCCCCCTGGTGGGCAACGGCCTGCTCACCGCCGAGGGAGACTTCTGGAAGCGCCAGCGCCGGCTCTCCCAGCCCGCCTTCCACCGCGAGCGCCTGGCCGCGCTCGCCACGATGATGACGGACAGCGTCTCCGAGATGCTCCAGACGTGGGCACCCGCGGTGGACGCGAGCCGGCCCGTGCCCGTCTTCCAGGAGATGATGAAGCTCACCCTCACGGTGGTGGTGCGCGCCCTCTTCAGCGCGGACGTGCGCGAGCAGACGAGCGCCCTGGGCGAGGCCTTCACCTCCGCGCTCGAGGTCACCAACGCGCGCATCGTCTCGCCCCTGCCCTACCAGCCCTGGCTCTACCGGCTGCCCACGCGCCAGAACCGCGCTTTCCAGCGGGCGACGGCCACGTTGGAGCACATCGTGGGTGGCATCATCGCCTCGCGCCGCGCGGCGGGGGCCACGAAGGCGAATGACCTGCTCGGCATGCTGATGGAGGCGTGCGACGCGGACACGGGCGACGCCTTCGATGACGCGCAGCTGCGCGACGAGGTGATGACGCTGCTGCTGGCCGGCCACGAGACGACGGCCACCGCGCTCGCGTGGACCTTCCACCTGCTGGAGAAGCACCCCGAGGTGGAGGCCACCCTGCACGCGGAGGTGGACGCGGCGCTCGGCGGGCGCCTGCCCACGGTGGAGGACCTGCCGAAGCTGCGCTACGTGACGTGTGTCTTCGAGGAGGCGATGCGCCTCTACCCGCCCATCTGGGCCATTCCCCGGGTGCCCACCGAGGACGACGAGGTGGGCGGCTTCCGGATTCCCAAGGGGGACATCGTCGTGCTCGTCCCCTACGTCACCCACCGCCACCCGGACTTCTGGCCCGAGCCCGAGCGCTTCGACCCGACGCGCTTCCTGCCGGAGAAGAGCAAGGAGCGGCCGCGCTGGGCCTACCTGCCCTTCGGGGGGGGGCAGCGCCAGTGCATCGGCAACAACTTCGCGATGATGGAGGCGCAGCTCATCCTCGCCATGGTGGCCCAGCGCTTCACCCTGCGCGGGGTGCCCGGCGTGCCCGTGGAGCCCGAGCCCCACGTCACCCTCCGGCCCCGAGGGGCCATGCCCATGGGGGTGGTGCGCCGCCCGAACGCGCCCCAGGCGCAATCGCGGACGGCGTGAGTCCCGCGGGGGGCCCGGCTTCGGGCCCCGCTCCGACTAGGGGCTGGGGGAGCCGCAGTCGAGCAGGCAGCTGTCGGCGGTGACGCCCCAACCCGGGCTCTCCCCCTGCTGGCAGATGCCGTCGCCGCAGCGGTGGACGTCCTGGTGGCGGATGCGGGTGGTGAGCGGCCTGTACTGCACGCCGTTGTAGGTGCAGGTCGTGTAGAAGGTGCCGCTGGCATCCAGCGTGCAATACTCCTCGCACTGGCCGATGCGCTGCACCTGCGCGCACTCCGCGTTGGCGGTCGCCTTGTAGCCCTTCAGGCCGCACGGGCGCGAGGTGCTCTCGTCGGCGGCCAGGGAGTTGCGGTCGTTGCCGGCGTAGAGCCCCTGGTTGGCGAAGACGTTGCCGAAGAAGCAGGACTCCTTCTTGCCGTAGGCCGCCAGCTCCTCGGAGGAGTAGGGGATGTTCGCCCCGCTCGAGTCACGGCCCAGCACGGAGATGGCGACGTGCAGCCCGTAGTTGTTGGCGTGGGCCGCCAGGCACGAGGAGATGACCTGCTGCTCCGCCAGGGTGGCCGGGGCCCCGCCCGCCCAGTTCGGCGCCAGGCCCAGCGCGCCCGGCCAGGTGTAGACGACGCCGGTGCTCGGGTGGGTGAAGCTGCGCGTCTGGCCCGCGGGCACCGCGCAGCGGATCATGTACCGCATGAGCCGGTCATTGGTCTTCGGATCGCCGGTGAACCAGGAGGAGAAGTCCGTGGTGGACAGCCCGTTGAGCGACAGGCCGTTGAGCGACAAGCCGTTGAGCGACAGGCCGTTGAGCGACAGGCCGTTGTCCACCTCGAGCTCCTGCGACTGCGTCTGGAGCGTGGACGCGTCGTCCTCGGGGGGCAGCTCCTGCACGCCGCACCCGGTGGCGCCCACCAGCGCGAGGGCCGAGGAAACAACCCACGCCATTCCCTTCCGACCCGCCCCACGCCCGGCCATCCCGCTCCGCAGACCTTCGAAAGACGTGAAACCCATGGCTCACCTCCGGCTCGTGGTCCCTTGCTCGGTAGGGGCCACAAGTCGAGAGTGGGTACTCAGGGAGTTCCCTGCATGGGCAGGAAGTCAGGGAAAGCCATGAAAGTCAGCGATTCGACAACTTGTCCGTGCAACGCTCGACGTTGGGCCCGAGCCGGCGTGGGGCACTCAACGCATGGGGGGTCGCCCCCACCCTCCCGCCGGGCGACGGATGGAAAACTCCTACCTGCTCTGGGAAAGATGGCCGCCCGCGTGGGCACTATCGGGGGAAAGGTGAGCGCTCCTCGGCTCCCAGCAGGGCGATCAGCGCGCCCGCGGTGGCATGGGCCGCGCCCGCGTCGGAATCCGGCCCCAGCGTGCCATCCGACAGTCGGCCCTCGGACTGCTGGTGCGTGACGAGCAGCGTCAAGAGGGCCTCGTGCGCGCCGCCTCCGGCCTCGCCCGCGCACTGGAGGCAGAAGGCCACCTCCGCCGCCAGGTCCACATGGCCCTGCTCCACCAGCCAGGGGGTGGCCACCAGCAGCTCCTCCGTCCACGCCGCCGCGCGCGCGTCCCGGAGCGGGGCGCGCAGGTAGTGGGTGTCCAGCAGGTACAGGTGCGTGAGCCAGTAGAGGTCCACCAGGCGCGACAGGTCCCGAAAGGCGCGCTCGGGGACGAGCATGCGCACATCCAGCCCCCGCGAGGCGGCCATCTCTCCCAGCAGCCACGCATGGAGGCCGTGGCCCTCGTCGTCGAGTGACTCCAGGTAGGCGCGCAAGGCGGACGGCGCCAGGGGCGCGTGGGACAGGCCCCGCTCGCGACGCACGTACCAGGCGTCCACCCGGGCCATGCCCACCTCGGGATCCAACCCGGGAGGAAGCGCCAGGGGAACCTCCGCCAGCGCGGCCACCGCCACCTCCAGGGTGGGCCCCAGCCCCCGCCGGGCGAAGGCCCCGGGCGCATGGCCCTCCAGCATGTGCAGCGTCAGCGCGCGCAGCGCCCGGGCCTCATCCCCCTCGCCCTCCGTCAGCGAGAGGAAGGCCCGCAGCGCGCGATCCGCCTCGTCCGTCCTCGGGGAAGCCGGAGCCGCGGGGGGCCCCGGCAGCTGGAAGAGGGCCGTGGCGTCCCGGGTGAAGGCGGGGCTGCCGGGCACGTCCCGCACCGCGTCCGCCAGCACGGCGCTCGCGGCTGACGCGGCGCGCAAGGCCCGCGTGTAGCGCTCGCGGAAGGTGCGTCCCTCCACCTCCACACGGTAGCGGTCCAGGCGCCGGGCACCTGCCTCCGCGGCGAGCGCCGCCTGGTGCCCACTCTTGAAGGTGAGGACGAGGGGCACGTCCGGGAGCGGCTCCACGGGCCGGCCCGGCAGCGCGGCGGCGCGGGTCAGCTCGGCGAGCACCTCCTCGGTGGGGCGCGAGAAGGCCCGCGTGACGGAGAGGGCCACCTTGGCCTGCACGTACCCCACGCGGCCCTCGAGGCCCGCCCGCAGCACGTCATCTCCGGAGACGAATACCGCCGGCACCCCGGCCTCCGCCGCGAGCGCCAGCACGAGGTCCGCCTCCGACAGGGCCCGGCCCGCGCACGTCCACGCCCCCAGCACGTCCACGGTGTGCGCGCCGAAACCCGCCGAGCCGGCCGCCGCGTGCATCCCCACGCAGGCGACCGCGTGCACGTCCTCGAAGACTTCCGGTGCGTACGCGTCCTCGGGGAGGAAGCAGGGCTCGGCGGCGGGGTGGAGCGCCTCGGACAGCAGGTTCAGCTCGCCGGAGCCGGACAGGTGGCTGTCGCTCACCCGCACCCGCTGGAAACCGGCGGCGAGCAGGCCCTCGACGGCGGCGTTCACCTCCGCCGTCAGGAGGGCCTGGGCGCGCGCGTACTCCGGAGTCCCGGAGATGAGCGCGCCGGGAACGTCCACGCCGGCCACGCCCTCGAGGTCGACGATGAGCAGCGCCCGGCGTGTGCTCATGGCGCTCGGCTACTTCCTGGGAGCGCTGGGGCCACCGGACTTGATCCACTTCGCCAGCACCAGCGCCGTGGGCTCGTCGATGAGCGAGGCGTAGGTGGGCATGGTGGTGCCGGGGACGAACTTCTCCGGGTTGCGGATCCACCTGGCCAGGTCCTGCTCGGACTTGCTGGTGGCCTGGTTCATGCGGTCGTGGTAGCGGGCGCCCGGAGCGTGGCACAGCGTGCAGCCCAGCCGTCCGAAGAGGGCGGCGGGATCCACGTCCTTCTTCGGCTCGGCCTGCGCGAGGACGAGCTCCGCGAGCAGCGCGGGCGCGGAGGTGCGCACGAGCGAGCCGGGCTCCACGGCCTCGGTGGACACGGAGGCGGGCGTCACCTGGGCGGCCGGAGCGCTGGCGGAGGGAGCGGTGTGGGGGCGGGCACCCTCGACCTCGTTGCGGCGCGCGGGCCGCGAGCGGAGGTACTCATAGAGGGCCTTCATGTCCACCTCATCCGCCGCGCGGTAGCGAGGCATGGGGTAGCGGACGATGTTTCCATCGGGAGCGAGCCCGTCGCGCACGGCGCGGGTGAAGTCCTCGAGGCTCCAGCCCTGGATGCCGGTGGAGTCGAAGGTGATGTTGGCGGAGCGCACGGGCTTGCCATCGGCGCCGACGAACTCCCGGCCCCCGGAGAAGCCCTTGGGCCCTTCCGAGTCCTTCGGGTCGAAGCTGTTGGTGTGGCAGCCCGCGCAGTCGTAGACGGACGCCATGTAGCGGCCGTACTCCAGGGTGGGCGCCTTGGCGGGCACGGGCATGCCCGAGGCCGGATGCTCCGGCACCTTGGAGATCATCCCGAAGGCCAGCCCGCCGAGGAAGGAGAAGTCCGTGCGGGGCGCCACGGTGGCATCGGCCTCGAAGAGGGGGTGCTGGGAGCGCATGAAGCCCAGCACGGCCGCGATGTCCTTGTCGCCCATGATGGAGCCGGGCATGGGCACCATGCGCCCGTCACGCGTGACGCCGTAGCGGATGGCGCGGGCCACCTCCTCGTCCCTGGCCGAGCCGATGCCGGCGGTGGGGTGGGAGGTGAGGTTGGCGGTGTAGAGGGTGCCGAGCCAGGCGGGCGCGTCCTTCATGGGCGCACCGGTGACGCGCTGTCCCTCGGGCGGACGGTGGCAGGCCTCGCAGGTGCCGCGGAAGAGGGCCTCCCCGCGTGCGAGCGCCTCGGGAGACTTGTCCGCCTGGATGGGCGGGTAGGCGGTGTTGGCGACACTCGCGCACCCGGACAGCATGGCGGCGCCCGCCAGCAGGGTGCCATACACGGCGCTCAGGACTCGTTGGTGCATCTGTTCACGTCCTCCGGATAAATCCAGGATGCCGCAACTCCGGGTTCAAGGGTAGACACACCCAGTCCGTCTGGAGTCCAGCCGAGCGCACTCCTGGGGTTGAAGCGCGGGGGGCGTGGGGACGCGCACCATTTTCGTGACGACCCCTCCGAGTGCCGGGGGTATATAAGGACGGCGGCGGCGTGTCCGCCAAGCAACACCACCCCGCCACCAAGTTGGTACGGCCATGAAGACCGAGTACGCGCGCCACGCTTCCGGGCGGATGTTCGAGAACGACTTCCTCGAAGCCTGCTCGAAGATCCACCCCGCCACCCCGTTCGCCTTCTACATCCCCCTCATCACCGGCCTGCTGGCCTGGGGCCTGTGGAGCGGGACGACCCACGTGGGGATGGTCGCCCTGTTCGCGCCCCTGGGGTACCTCACGTGGTGCTTCATGGAGTACACGCTGCACCGCAACCTCTTCCACTGGGAGGGCAATGGGCCGCTCACCCGGCGCTTCCACGCCATCATCCACGGCTACCACCACACGTACCCGGATGATCCGCAGCGGCTGGTGATGCCCCTGGGGGCGAGCATCCCGCTGGCCATCATCATCGGCGGGCTGCTGTGGCTGGTGGGCCGGCCGGACGCCACGATTCCCTACTTCTTCGGCATCGTCGTGGGCTACCTCGCCTACGACTACCTGCACTGGGCGGTGCACTACAAGAAGCCGTGGACCCAGTGGGGCAAGACGATGCGCGCGCACCACATGGCGCACCACTTCGCCTGCCCGGACAAGAACTTCGGCATCAGCCACATGTGGATTGATCGGCTGGTGGGCTCGACGCAGGTGCGCGGGCAGGCGGCGCGCGAGGCGGCGAAGCAGGGCGCCGACTCCACCGCGGCGGAGTAGTCCCGCCGCGGTCGACCGGGGCACGGCCTACGGGTGCGCGGGAGCCGCCGCCGCCCAGTGCCAGGCGGTGCCCCGGTGCAGGGCGGCGTAGATGAGGTCCCTCAGCTCGTTGCACTCGGCATGGGTGAGCGAGCGGTCGAGCGCGCGCAGGACCACGCGCAGCAGCACGTTCTTCTGCCCGGGTGAGATGCCGAGTCGCTTCACGGCGGCGGGAGGCAGCGCCTCGCAGGGCGTCTCCGAGAGCACCTCGACGGTCTCCACCACCTCGGCCCGTGAGCCCAGGGCGGCCCGCACCGCGTCTCCGAGCTCCTCGGAGGTGGCATCGCCCTCGAGCACCAGCGACAGGTCGCGGCGCACCTCGGGCATGGAGGACACCTCGCGGTACGGCTCCAGGTCGAGCAGCTGCGAGGCGATGCGCGGCTCCTCGGCGCGCAGCAGGCGGATGTCCCCGAGGCCCTTGCGCAGCATGAGGATGCGATCCATCCCGAGCCCCATGGCGAGCCCCGAGGTGCGCACCGGGTCCAGGCCGCTCTCGGCGAGCAGCGCCGGGTCGGCCAGACCGCACTCGCCGATCTCCACCCACTCGGACTCGTGGCGGACGTCGATCTGGAGCCCATCGGTGGTGTACGGGTGTCGGGCCGGAGTGAGGCGTGGCTCGCGCCCGGGGAGCAGGGCGCGCACCACGGTCTCCACCATGTGGCGCAGGTCCTCGACGCCGAGCGGCGCGCCCGTGCGGATGCGCCAGAGATCCATCTGATGGGGCTCGCCGGTGTGCAACCGATCGATGCTGTCGCGGCGGTAGACGAGCCCGGGACAGGCGAGCAGCACGTCCTCGGGAGGTTGGGACGCGGCGAGCTGACGCAGCAGCGGGGGAATCATCGCCGAGGTCTGGGTGCGCAGCAGCGCGGTGTCACAGACGTAGCGGGTGTAGCGGGCATCGCGAGCGGCGCCCTCGGGCGGGTAGCGCAGCCGGTCGTAGTTGTCGGCGACGGAGACGATGGGGCTCTGCCGGTGGAGGCGCACGTCGCAATGCCACGCGAGGCGCAGGGCGGAGAGCACATCATCGATGAGGCGCTGCATGGCATGGGGGCCCGCAGCGGGGTCGGTCAGATCACGAATGGACAGGGCACGGCGAACAGCGTC
>NZ_DASVSO010000389.1:0-2848 GCF_036388035.1 Archangium sp. | reverse complement strand
AAGGAGATGAAGATCGACACCTCCGGCGAGTTCGGAGGGCTGGGCATCGAGGTGGCGCGCAAGGGCGAGGGCATCGTGGTGGTGGCGCCCATCGACGACACGCCGGCGGCGCGCGCGGGCATCCGGGCGGGGGATGAGCTCGTTGCCATCGACGGCGCGAGCACGCAGGGGATGGACCTGTCGGACGTGCTGCAGCGGATGCGAGGCCCCGCGGGCAAGCGGGTGCTGCTGACCATCATGCGCGAGGGCTTCAGCGCGCCGCGCGAGCTGGCCATCATCCGGGACCACATCCGCATCATCTCGGTGGAGGGCGCGCTGTACGGGGGCCTTGCCCACCTGAAGGTGAAGAACTTCCAGGACCGCACGAACCTGTACCTGCGCAAGGAGCTGGAGCGGCTGCGCGGGTTGAACGGGGGCAAGCCGTTGCGCGGGGTGGTGTTGGATCTGCGCAACAACCCGGGCGGGCTGCTGGACCAGGCGGTGTCGATGAGCGACCTGTGGCTGCCGGGGAACCTGCCCATCGTGAGCACGCGCGGGCGCAACGCGAGCACCGCGACCGAGGAGCGGAGCAAGGACCGGGACACGGAGCCCGAGTACCCCCTGGTGGTGCTGGTGAACGCGGGGAGCGCCTCGGCCTCGGAGATCGTCGCGGGGGCGCTGCAGGACCATGGCCGCGCGACCATCCTGGGCACGCAGACCTTCGGGAAGGGGAGCGTGCAGACGCTCATCGAGATGGAGGACGGCTCGGGGCTGAAGCTGACGATCTCTCGCTACTACACGCCGAGCGGGCGGAGCATCCAGGAGAAGGGCATCACGCCGGACTATTGGGTGCCGGAGAAGCCGGGCGGCAAGGGGGAGAAGGACGTGCCGCGGGAGAAGGACCTGGAGCGGCACTTCAAGGCGGAGCCGACGGTGGCGAGCGAGGCCACCGAGGTGGCGAAGCCGAAGGGCCTCCCCGAGGGCCTGCGGGACTGGGACGTGACGGCGAAGCTGACGGACCATCAGCTCAAGATGGCGCTGAACTACTTGAACAGCCTCGCCAACAACGCCGTGCGAGCGCCCGCGAAAGCCAGCACCGACACGCGCTGAAGGGGAATGGAGCCCCGGGTCGGGCACGGGCTGTGTGACAATGCGGCCCCCGCTTCACAACCCGGAGGCCCCTCCCGATGCGTCGTGCCCTGCTCTCCGCCCTCCTGCTTCTCACCACCCTGCCGGCGAGCGCCACCGAGCCCCAGGCCCAGAGCGCGTGGCCGCGCCTCCGCAAGGCGCGCATCCAGCGACTGCTCCCCGAGGCCATGGAGCGGGCGAAGGTGGATGCCTGGGTCGTCTTGTGCCGGGAGAACGACAACGATCCGCTGGCCTCGCACGTCGGCTGTGAGAACGCCGGAGGCACCGCCGCGCTCCTCTTCCTGAAGCAGAAGGAGGGTGTGCGCTCCCTGGCACTGTCTCCCGCGGGCGAGGCCAAGGCGTTGAAGGACGTGGCCGTCCACGACGAGGTGGTCTCGTTCGAGCGCGGCACGGACGTTCATGCCCTGCTGGCCACGAGACTCTCCGAGGCGAGGCCCCAGCGCATCGCGGTGAACTCCTCGCGCATGCTGACGGTGGCGGACGGACTGTCGGCCAGCCAGCGCGAGCAGCTCGAGGCGGCGCTCCCGCCCAAGCTACGCGCCCGCCTCACCTCGTCCGAGGAGCTCGTCTTCGAGTGGCTGTCGGTGAAGCTGCCCGAGGAGGTGGAGATCATGCGCGAGGCCGCGAAGGTGACGGCCTCGCTCCAGGAGGAGGCCTACCGCACGGTGGTGCCGGGGAAGACGCGGGACTCGGATGTGGCGCGCTTCCTCAAGAAGCGCATCGCCGAGCTCGGCGTGGAGGATGGCTGGCAGCCGGACCAGAACCCCAACGTGAACTCGGGCCCGGACCGGGGCCACTCGCACGCCACGGAGCGCGTCATCCAGCCGGGTGACTTCATCCAGACGGACTTCGGCATCAAGGTGCAGGGCATGTGGGGGACGGACATCCAGCGCTTCGCCTATGTGCTCGCCCCGGGCGAGACGCAGCCGCCGAAGGAGGCCCTGGAGAAGTGGGAGAAGTCGAAGAAGGGCAACCGCGTGGCGTTCGCGGCACTGAAGCCGGGCGTGCGCGGCTATGACGTGGACAAGGCGCAGCGGGACTGGATGCGCGAGGCGGGCTCGGAGCCGGTGATGTGGGGCACGGGGCACCCGGTGGGCTACTGGGCGCATGACGTGGGCCCGGCACTCTCGGGGGCGCAGCTGGGCAAGCCGCCCAAGGGGTGGGCCCTGCGGCCCATCCGCCCCGGACAGGTCTTCGCCTTCGATGGCTTCTTCGCCTGGAAGCTCGCGACGCCCGGCGAGACGAAGACCCTCTCGGTCGAGGAGATGGCCGTGGTGACGGAGACGGGGGCGGAGTACCTCATCCCGCCTCAGGAGGAGCTCATCCTCATCCCCTCGCCAGCGCCAACCCAGCCCGCGCGCACCGGACCGTGAGCGCGGTAGGTCCTACCGGGGTACGACGCGAATCTGGAACAGCCGCGGCCAGCGCTTCCCGGTGACGAGCAGCCGGTTGTTGGCCGCGTCGTAGGCAATCCCGTTCAGCACGTCCTCTTTGCCGTGCCGGTCCTGCGGCGCGAGCAGTCCCGTGAGATCGATCCACCCCTTCACGCTCCCCGTGGCCGGGTCGATCCGCGCGATGAGGTCTTTCATCCACACGTTGGCGAAGACCTCTCCGTTCACGTACTCCAGCTCATTGAGGTGCGAGACCTCTCGGCCATTGTCGGTCACCGTGACGGTGCGCTGCACCCCGAACGTGATGGGGTCCAGGAAGCGCAGGGTGC
>NZ_DASVSO010000388.1:0-8586 GCF_036388035.1 Archangium sp. | reverse complement strand
GAGCCCAGCACCTGGACGAGGCCGAGCACCACCTGCAGAGCAGTCTCGTGATCGGGCAGAAGGTGCTGAGCGCCGAGCACTCCCAGATCGGCGAGACGCTCCTGGGTCTCGCCGAGGTAGCGCTGGCCCGGGGTCAGCCCGCCCAGGCCATCCCCCCGCTCGAGAGGGCCCTGGCGATGGACAACCCCTTCGAGCGTGCCGAGCTCCAGTTCACGTTGGCGCGCTCTCTTTACACCAGCGGCGTGGAGCGGGAGCGGGCCCGGCAGCTCGCTACCGAGGCCCTGGAGCACTACCGGCGCATTGGCAACTCGCCCAAGGGAGCAGAGGTGTCCCACTGGTTGACCACCTACTTCCGTGGGACGGCCCCCGAAGCCCCGGGAGCGTCGCATCCCAGCCCGCGAATCGTCGACGTCATCGAGTGACCCCGGCCCATCGGGCGTACGGCCCGTGGCTCAGTAGGTGGACAGCACTCCGCCGGTGGCCTTCTTGTAGGTGACGCTGCTCATGAAATTGAGCTGGTACGCCTTGGCGGCGATGCGCAGCCGATCATACGGGGAGTTGCCGATGGAGGACGGGATGGTGTTCACGTAGTTCGGGTCGTCCTTGAATTGGCACTCGTAGTACTGGTTGCCGAAGAAATCGACGAGCACCCAGACGCCCTTCTTCTTGGCCGTGCCCAGCAGCGGCCAGCTGCTGCCCAGGTGGCCGTACACGCCCAGCTCGACGCGGGAGAGCTCGCACGCGGACTTGGTCGCGGGAGCCGCATCGCCCCAGCCGCCCAGGACCGAGAGGTTCTCCCCCTGGGTCTGGCGCACCTCCACCACGTACTGCTTCGGGCACTCCCCCGGATGATCGTACGAGCCATCCGCCGAGGTCCGCGTGAAGCTCCTGGCCACGTCGCCCGGGTCGAGCAACTGGTCGATGAGGGCGTTGTACGCGGTGGTCGTGCAGCCGATCTCCCCCAGCTCCTGCTGCACCGTGGCCATCGCCTCGCTGCCCTCGACGGGCTCCTCCTCCATCGCCCCACCGCACCCCGTGCACAGCGCGAGACCCATCAGCAACGACTTGGTGATTCGAGACATGGCGTCCTCTCCCTTGCGAGTTCAGTGCTGGGGGGCAGGCCGCCCACCAGCGCGTTTGCATGGAGAACGGCGCGTCCAAGAAATCTTCCCGGGGGATTTTCGAAATGGCGCGAAGCGGCGGCTCCGCGGCGCCTGGGCACCTCCCGGTGCCCTGCCCGGATGGGCAGGCTAGAGTCCGGCGGAGAACAGGAGCTTGCCCATGCACTGCCGAATCTGTGACGCGGAAGGAGCCCATCCCTCCTTCCAGGCCCGGGAGATGATGTTTGGGATGCGCGACCGGTTTGAGTACTTCCAGTGCTCGCGCTGCCGCTGTCTGCAAATCCACCCCCTGCCGGCGGACCTGTCCCCCTACTACCCCGACGGGTACTACAGCCTCTCGGAAGAGGGGGCGGCCTTCGGGGGCATTCCGCAATGGTGCTACACCATGCTGGGTGGAGCCCTCGGACCCGACGACCTGCTGCGCTCCTACGCGAGCACCGAGGCTCGGGACCAGGCCCTGGCCAGCCGGGCCCTGTCCTATTACTTCCCCGAGGGCCTTGGGCCGAAGTCGGCCATCCTGGATGTCGGCTGCGGCTCGGGCTCCTTCCTGCGCGCGATCCGGACGCTCGGCTTCGAGCGCCTGCTGGGGGTGGATGCCTTCTTGCCGCGCGAGCTCCAGTACGGGGACGGTGTCCGGGTGCTGAAGACCACGCTCCCGGAATTCGACGCCAGCTCCCGGTGGGACGTCATCATGTTCCACCACTCCTTCGAGCACATGGCCAATCCCCACGAGGTCCTGCGGGCGACCGCGCGCCTGCTGGCGGAGGATGGGGTGTGTCTCATCCGCGTCCCGGTGGTATCGCTCGCCTGGGAGCGCTACGGCATCAACTGGGTTCAGCTCGATGCGCCCCGGCACCTCTACCTCCATTCCGCCTCGAGTCTGCGGCTCGTGGCCGAAGCCTGTGGCCTGGAGGTGGGCCGGGTGGTCTACGACTCCACGGGCGTCCAGTTCTGGGGCAGCGAGCAATACATCCAGGACATCCCGCTCCTCTCCGAGCGCTCGCTCGTCAATTGCGGCCCACAGAACAGCATCTTCTCCCCGGCCCAGCTGGCCGAGTTCGACGCGCAAGCGGCCGTCCTGAACCAGCAGGAGCGCGGGGATCAAGCCGCCTTCTTCCTGCGGCACCGTCGCGCGGCCTGAGCAGCCACCGCACGCCCCCAGAAAAGGGTTGCCCCGGCGTCCCACCACGCCGATTCTCCACCTCCCCGCGGACGAGGGAGGAAAAGACCGCATGCGTGGGACGTTCGGACTCCTGATTCTGGTGACGCTGGCAGGCTGCACCACGGTGGACGTGGCCCGGGTGCCGTCGCTCCGTGACACGCGCGAGGTCTTCGTCACCACGGGGGACGTGAAGGGCCCCTACCAGAGCCTGGGCGTGGTGCAGACCACGCGGCGCGGTGTGCTGCTCTTCGGCTTCGCGGACCCGGCGAGCACGGACCTGGAGGGTGGGCTGAACGAGACGCTCATCCCCGAGGTGCGGCGCCTGGGCGGCGACGGCATCATGAACCTGCGCTTCCAGCAGACGCAGTACACCCTTCCCACCCGCATCCTCTTCGCCCTGCTCTTCTTCATCCCGCTGCCGAGCGAGGTCACCCTCAGTGGCGAGGTGGTGAAGCTCGGCCCGGGTGCCGCGCCGCCGTCGGCCGGTAGCCCGTCACGTTGAACCCGTTGCGCTCCTGGAGAACCCGGTGAGACTCCCGCTCCTGCTCCCCCTGCTGCTGTGCGTCGGCTGCAGTGCCGTGTCGCGCGGCTCGAAGCTGTCGGACCGTCCGCCCGATGGCGGGCGTGGCCTGTACCTGAGCACCGGCGGCGCGCCGAGGCCCTACCGCACCCTCGGCTTCGCCCAGGTGCTGGGCTACGGGGTGACCGTGGCGGGGGTCTCGGAGCTGGGCGATGCCGCCCTCGACAGCACCATCAAGAAGTCCCTCGTGGACACGGCCCTGCGGATGGGCGGCGATGGCGTCATCAACATCGAGTTCGAGGACGAGAACCCGCCCACCGACGTGGAGCGTGCGTCGGACCTCTCCCAGTCCATCTCCAACGTGGCGGGTGGCCGCGGCGGCGTGAAGACGCGCAGCCGCAATGTGATCGTCACCGGCGAAATCATCCAGTTCATCTCCTCTCCACAGTGAGACCTCCTCCCATGCGTCTCCTCCTCGCATTCGCGCTCCTGGCGCTCACCGGCTGCACCGTCATCAACACCGCCTCCGTCCCGTCCGATCGCAGCGGCAGGGACGTCTTCGTGACGGCGGGCGACATCCCCGAGGCCTATGAGACGCTCGGCCTGGTCCAGGCCACGCGCTCGGGCGTGCTGCTCTTTGGCTTCGTGGACGTGATTGGCACGGACATCGACGCCGGCCTCAAGGACGTGCTCATCCCCCAGGTGCGGGAGATGGGCGGCGATGGCGCCATCAACGTCCGCTTCCGCCAGACGCAGTACCTGCCGGTGACGAAGGTGTTCGGCGCCATCTTCTTCTTCATCCCGCTGCCCAGCAGCGTGACGGTGACGGCCGAGGTGGTGAAGCTCCAGCGTCGCGCGGAGCTGCCCTCCGACAGCTCGGCGCCCGTCGTCTCCCGCTGAAGGCCTAGAAGACCAGCACGCGCAGGCCGAGCTCGAGCTCGCCGCCCAGCTTCTCGCCGGTGAGGACGTTGCCGCGCAGGCCGAGCTCCACTGGGATGCCCGCCCGGAAGCGGAATGCCATGCCCGCGCCCGCCGAGAACGGGCCGCGCTCCAAGAGGAAGCCCCGGCGCTCCGGCAGGCCGGTGAAGATGGAGAGCCGCCCCGCCACGAGCCCGTACAGCGCTGAGTCCTCGAAGCGCGCCAGCCGGTACCGCCCTCCCAGGTCGAAGTAGTACTGCCCGATCCACATGTAGGACGGCCAGGTCGCGTCCCGGGTGCCGAGCGCCCGGATCGACGTGCCACCCACCGCGAGGCTCAGCTCGAGGGGATTGGCGACCCGCAGCGCGAAGCTGGCCTCGTAGCGCAGCGTCGCCATCGAGTTGGGCGGGCTCGAGCCATACGCGGCCGAGCCCCCGATGAACAGGCTCCACCGCTTCTTCGAGCCACGCTGCGAGGAAGCTGGCGGAGGCTCCGCCTCGGCCACCACCGCTTCAGTGGACTCTTTCGGGTTCGAGCCGCTCGTCGCCTCGGCGGAGGCCGGGGCGGTCGCGTCGCTCGGAGCAGCCGCGCTGGTGTCGCTTGGGGGGGTGGCCCCGGTGAGATCCAGCCCCAGGCCTTCGGTCGCCATGGGCTGCGGCTCCGCCTGCGGCTGCGGCTGGGGCTCCGCCCGCGGCTGCGGCTCGGCGGCCACGGTCAGCCTGCGCGGGTCGGAAGGCATTCCCCGCGGGGCCGTCACCCGCCAGTAGTAGGTGCCGGGCTCGAGCGAGGGCGCCGCCTGGCGCCCTTTCACCAGCTGGTCGAAGACGGTGTCGGTGAACTGCTCGTCGCGCGCCACCTCGAGGCGCACGCGCTTCGCCACCACACGCCACATGAAGGTGACCTTGCCCGGCTTGAGCTCGGCGTCCTCCGCGGGCGAGAGCAGCTTCGGCTGGGGACCCTTGCGGACCTTGGCCTTCTTGGCCGAGTTGGCACCCCGGGCCGCCCAGGCACTCGGCCCCGGGATGCAGAGCCCGAGCACCAGGGAGAGAGACAGCACCGCACCCAAACGTGAAGGTCGAAAGTTCATCACGCCAGGGATTGTAGAGCCCGGGAGGGAGAAGAGAAGAGACCGGCCGGGGAAGGTGTCAAAGGACTCGTCACCGCGCGTCTCAGGGCGCCATCTGGATGAGGGCGCTGTTCAGCGAGACAAACGCGGCCGGCAGGCTGCTCCGGTAGGGCGCATTCGGAGTCGAGACGGCGTTCTGCACCTCGTTGAGGGTGAGCACGTACGAACGGCCCGCCAGCATCAAGTCCGGGGGAATCTTCACCTGCGTGCCGCGCGTGTAGACCACGCCCACCGGGGTGGAACGGTTGGTGCCGGCGCTGTCGATGAAGAGCCTGCGCACGTTGATCCGGTAGAGGCTCGGCGTCCCCACGGCCGGAGGATCCCACGAGATGACCGGGCTGGCCCCCACGCCTGACGTCTCGGTGAACAGGCTCGTGCCGTTGATCCGAGGGTTCTGCACGGGCGAGAGCCACGGGGTGACGGTCACGTTGGCCGCGTTGGCCGCGTCCACCACATCGACGGTCTCCACGCCCCCGGAAATGGACACCGACCCTCTCGTGGACCCCGGTAGGACGTACTTCGACATGAAGCTCGCGCGCGTCGAGACGCTCACGCCCCAGGTGTCGCTCAGCGGAGTTCCGTAGGTCATGGTGCCGGTCTCCAGATCGGCGTCCAGGGTGGGATTCAAGAGCAGGAGGTCCACCGCGGGGGCGAACATGTTGCGAGCGTTTCCACCGGGGGTGCCCTGCACGGAGAGGACGAACTCGAAGAAGGTGGGGGAGGGGCCGATGGCGGCCTTGTACGCGTTGTACTGAGTCCCCTTCACATTGAGCGAAATGGAATTGGCGGTGGAGACCTCCGTCAGCGCACCGCTGAGGACCTGCTCCTGGCCGTCCACCTGCGAGAAGGGCTCGAACTCGATGACCCGGCTCATCGCCGTGTAGGGCATACCCGTGCTGCTGGTGCGCTGGCTGAGCTGCGCGAGCATGGCGCGGTCCCCCACCGAGCCGTCCACGAGGTTGGGAACGCCGAAGTAGGAGCTGGTACCGGGGGGGCCGGTAACCACCGACATCCCAGAGAGGGACGTGGCACCCACTGCGGGAAGGTTCTTCCCGTACGTCTCCATGTTGAAGAGCCAGGTGTTGGAACGGGGGGAGAAGAACTCCAGGTGGTCACCGTTCTGCCAGGCATTCAGGTTCGACACATTGAAGGTCAGGGGGGTGAGCTGGGTGGGCTCCACGGCAGTGGGGCGGCCCGGGCGCGAAACCCCCAGGTCCAGCACGCTCTGGTCCGTCACCAGGTAGGTGCTCCCGGTCTTGAGATAGAAGGCCCCCTCGGGCACGTCGGAGATGGAGAAGGTGCCGTTGGCGTAGCCGGTCCCCTTGTACTCGGTGAACGTCCCATCCGCGCCCAGCACGAAGGCGCTCACCGCTTCCTTCGAGTAGTCGTGCGGAATGTTCACCACCCCGGACACGATGGGCCGGGTTTCATTGTTCACGCCGCTCACCGTGCGGGTGCCCGGGCCCTCGGCGATGAAGCCCTCGCTGAAGTGGAGCACCTCGGCGACGATGGCGCCGTTCTCCACCACTCCGCCAATGGGCTCGTAGCCGGAGCCGTCCGCCTTGGACCAGTAGAGGGTCGGGTGCGACACGTCACCGCTGAAGGGGAGCGACACCTTCAGCGGCCGCGCGAAGACGGTGCCCGAGGGCTCGAAGCGAAAGAGCGGCGAGGCCGGCTTCAGCTCCGCGGGGGGCGCATCCTCCGAGACCGACAGGGTCACCTGCACGTCGCGGTCGAGCGCCTCGGGCGGAACGCGCAGCGTGGCCCCGTTCGACAAGCTCAGCGTCCCGCCCTCGAACGTCACCACCTGAGTGGCCGGTGGCGGGGGCTCCGGCTGCGTCGACGGAGGAGGAGTCGTCTGCTCCTCGCCGCCCTTGCACCCGCCCATCACCAGCAGCGTCACCGCCAACAAGCTCTTCGCCCACTTTCTCGTTGTTACCGTGTACATACCGCCTCCATTCGTGTTCGACGACAAACACGGTCAGCTCAAAACAGACTCTAGCCAGCCCCCTCAACAGGCTCCCCATTCTTCTGATGTATCGAGAGAATGGCCAGCTCGCGACGGGCCCCTGTCGCCCCCCACCAGAGGCTGACCGGTGAGCCTGACGAACGCACGTCTCATCAATCCTCCGACTAAGCTCCTCTCCTCCATCCCCAGGAACTCGAGCACGGAGCCAACCATGTCCAGAAGCATCCCCCTGACGGGCACTGCCGCCGCGGACCACGTGGAAAGCGGCCTTTTCTCCGGCAGGACTCCCTACATCCGGGGTGGCTCCGGCCCGAAGCATGCGGTCGTGTTCTTTCCCGTCAGCGCGCTATTCCAGCGGATCGACACAGCATCCGACACGAGCAGGTACGCCAGGCAGGTCGCCGGGCTTCTGCCGGCGGGCTACCGCTACACCCTCATCGGCTACGAGGAGATTCCGCCCCAGCGCTACACGATCGATACCCTCGCCGAAGACCTCGCGGGGGTGATCCAAGCGGAAGTCGGCAAACCCGACCTAGTGATCGGCATCTCCTTCGGCGGATTCGTTGCCCAACGCCTCGCGGCCAAATACCCGGAGCTCGTCGAGCGCCTGATCATCCTGGTCTGCGCCCACCGGTTCTCGGAGAGTGGGTGGCGGCGCTTGGAGGGGCAGTTCAAGGCTCTGGAAACGGGGGACTTCTACCAGCTCTTGAAGGACAACGCCGTGGTGTTCCGCCGCCCCTGGTACAACTGGCTCGTGCGGCTGAAGCTCTGGATGGATCGGAACAAGTTGTCCTCCCAGTTGAAGGATCCGCAGCTGATCCTGCGGGCCTACCGTGGCCTCTTCTCCGAGGACTTCTCGCGCAATGCGGACTTCGCGAAGCGGATTGTGGCGCCCACCCTGGTGATAGGGGGCACGGCGGACCAGTTCTTCGACACACCCGTCTTCGAGGAGACAGCCAGGATGATACCGAACGCGCGTCTCGCGCTGTGGGAGGGAGAGACCCACATGCTGCCAATCGAGAAGCGCGGAGAGGTGGCAATCGCTGTCGCGGCGTTCCTGGCCGAAGGTCAACGGTGAACATCGCCCACCACTTTTCGCCCGCCCGTGCACGGGCCTAGGTTGAGCGCCGGTAGCGCACCTGTCGCCCAGGAGGTTGCCCCGTGGCCCAGAAGAAGAACTCGCTCGTCGCCAACATCAACCGCCGCAAGAAGGCGGGGAAGAGCCGCCCCAAGTCCCGCTCCACTGTCTCCAAGAAGGCCTACGGCGACATGAAGAAGGGATGGCCGGCCAAGAAGACGGCGGCCAAGAAGACGGCGGCCAAGAAGACGGCGACGAAGAAGACGGGGGCTCGCAAGAAGTCCGCGCGCAAGTCCTCCTGAGAGACGCCCCACTCGTGTCAGGATGGAAAGAAAGCGGCGATGCGTTCAACAAGGATCAACCGCGGCGACGTGTTCTGGATAGGGCCAGATGACTCGCGAGGGCCTGTCCCGAGCTACTCCCATCCCCACGTGGTGGTTCAGGACGACGTCTTCAACCACTCGCGCATCACGACCGTGGTGGTGTGCGCATTGACGTCGAACTTGAACCGGGCGAACGAGCCGGGGAATGTCCTGCTGGAGGTGGGCGAGGCCGTGGCTGGCCATGCGCGCCAGGTGCGCCAGCCGCACGAGGTGCGAGCGGTCCGGCGCGTTCACCAGCACCACCACCAGCCTCAAGGGCTGTCCGTCCGGCGTCTCCACCTGGAGGGGCTGGGCCAGCGTCACCAGCGC
>NZ_DASVSO010000387.1:0-13469 GCF_036388035.1 Archangium sp. | reverse complement strand
TCCGTGGACACCCGCACCTCCAGGTTCGTCTGCGGGCTGTCCATGAAGCCGCGGTTGCAGACGGACACCTCCGTGGTGAAGGCCCCGTAGGGCACGGCGCTCTCCGCCGCCTTGACGCTGGCCACCGTCAGGTTCGGCAACTCCCTGGTGACCATGACGTTGCCAACCAGGACGTTGTTGTCCTCCCGCTGCTCGGCGGACGAGTTCTGGGGATCGACGATGGCGCCGAGGTACCAGGTGCCTTCGCCGGGGGTCCACGCCGAAGCACTCGCGGTGTGGCACTGGCTGGTGTTCAGAGATGGAATCGACAGGGAGATGGAGCGGAAGTCGCTGGAGGTGATGGTGCTGTCGCTGGAGAAGTAGATCTCCGCCATCGTCGAGCTACTCATGGTGCCCTGGTTGCACACCGTGACGAGCACCAGGGGGGAGGTGCCGGAGGGTCGGGCGACGGCGGGCCCGTTGACGGCCGTGACGATGAGATCCGGCAAGGTGTTCAGAGCCGCCGGACTCGTGGCGATCACGTCAGGGCTCTTGGGCGGACCTTCTCCGGCCTCGGGCTCCCCTCCGCAACCCACTCCCGCCACCAGTACCACCAGGGCCAGCAAACCAGTTCGACTCAGCGTCGGCATGAACGCTCCAGGGGAAAAGCCAAGGGCAACCACTTCGCTCGCTATCCCAGAGTCCTGGGAATTCTCAACCGGAAAAGAATACTACGAACAGGCGGCAAGACCCAATAGCCCCGTTTTCCAGGGAATGAGCCAGGTTCCTCCCCGACAGGCAGAAGGACGCTCGACGACTGGGTCCGGACGTTCATCGCCGCGAACCCCGACGCGTCCGTGCTGCACCTGGGATGCGGTCTGGACACCCGCGTCTTCCGGGTCGCTCCACCCCCGAGCGTCCGCTGGTTCGACGTCGATTACCCAGAGATCATCGCGTTGAGGCGCCGCCTCTATCCCGAGCGCGACGGCTACGCGCTCATTGGCTCCTCCGTGGTCGCGCCGGCCTGGCTGAAGCAGGTTCCGGCCGAGCGGCCAGCGATGATCGTGGCCGAGGGACTCCTTCACATCCGAGCGTGTGTGGCAGTGCACGCGCGTTTGTGGCGTGTGGCCCGCGCGCGCGTTAGGGAGGGAGCCTCGCGGCGAGCACCGCTACACGGAGGGGCACGATGGAGTATCGCAAGCTGGGGAACAGCGGCCTGAAGGTGTCGACCCTGTGCCTGGGGACGATGACGTTCGGCGAGCCGTCCGAGGGCTCGATGATGCACGGGGTGGCCTCGGACGAGCAGACGTCCTTCGCCATCATGGACCGCGCGCTGGAGGCGGGCATCAACTTCTGGGACACGGCGAACGTGTACGGCAACGACGGGCTCACCGAGCGCGTGCTGGGCAACTGGTTCACCCAGTCCAAGCGCCGCGACGAGGTGGTGCTGGCCACCAAGTTCCGCTTCCGCATGGGCAAGGGGCCCAACGGCACCGGGGCCTCGCGCTACCACATCCGCTCCGCGGTGGAGGAGAGCCTGCGCCGGCTGAAGACGGACCGCATCGACCTGTACCAGGTGCACATGCAGGACATCGACACGCCGGAGGAGGAGACGCTCCGGGCGCTGGACGACCTGGTGCGCCAGGGCAAGGTGCTCTACATCGGCGCGAGCAACTACGCCGCCTACCGGCTGGTGGACAGCCTGTGGACGAGCAAGTCCCAGCTCCTCACCCGCTTCGTGGCGCTGCAGGCGCAGTACAGCCTGGTGGTGCGCGAGCTGGAGCGGGAGCACGTCCCGCTGTGCGAGCAGTTCGGCCTGGGCATCCTCCCGTGGTCACCGCTGGCGGGCGGATTCCTGTCGGGCAAGTACCGCAAGGGCCAGCCGCCGCCGGACGCCGGGCGCCTGGCGAAGTGGAAGGACCGGCTGGCGGGATTCGACACCCCGCGCCACTGGCGCACGCTGGAAGCGGTGGACGCGGTGGCCACCGAGCTGAAGGCCACCCCCTCGCAGGTGTCGCTGGCGTGGCTGCTGCGCAAGCGCGCGGTGACGTCCGTCGTCTTCGGGGCGCGCACCGTGGCGCAGCTGGAGGACAACCTGAAGGCGGCGGAGCTGAAGCTGGACGACGCGCAGCTCCAGCGCCTGGACGAGGCGAGTGCCCTGGAGCTGGGCTACCCGTACGACTTCATGCAGCGCCTCCAGGGCCGCTGGTAGCACGCGACGGGGGCGGATGGCTTGCGGCGCCCGGGCTGACGGCGTCATCCAGAGGGTGCGGCTCGGCGCCCCGCCCCAGCCGCTCGCTCCCGCCTTACGACCGCTCACCCAGGGCAGGCCCTGCCTCAGCCCCGTCCTGCGTTACCTCTGCTCCTGCCCGGCACGCCCGACCGCCGACCCACCCACCACGACGAAGGAGACGTTCCATGCGACCCCCCCACCCCCGCACCGCGTACCGCGCCGGCCTCGGCCTGGCGATCCTGGCCATCCTGCTGCTCGTCTGGCTGAGCCTGGGCGTCGGCATCATCGGCGCCGACGGAGACCCCGTGAACCGGGTGTACGGCACCGTGCTCGCCATCGGACTCGTCGGCGCGGTGCTCGCGCGGTTCCGGCCGCGGGGCATGGGGCGCACGGTGCTCGCCATGGCGGCCGCGCAGCTCGCGATCGCGGTGATCGCCTCGCTCGCCGGCTGGGGCATGCCCTACAGCGGGCCGGCCGAGATCCTGCTCCTCAACGCTTTCTTCGTCGCGATGTTCGTCGCGTCGGCGCTGCTGTTCCGGCATGCCGCGCGCACGCAGTCCGAGCCGGGCGTGGCATAGCCCGCCGCCGCACGGCTCACAGCTCGATGCGGTTGCGGCCCAGGACCTTGGCCCGGTACAGGCGCTCGTCCGCCAGGCGCAGCAGCGTCTCCAGGTCGGCGCCGTCCCCTGGCGTCTCCGCGAGCCCGGCGCTGAAGGTGACGCGGAAGCGCTGGCCCTTGTCCCCCTCGAATTCGATCCGCGACAGCTCCGCCGCCGTGCGCGCCAGGATGTCCCGTGCCCTGTCCGCCGTGGCTCCCAGCAAGGCCACCACGAACTCCTCGCCCCCCCACCGGCACCGCAGGTCCTCCCGGCGGAAGCGCGTCGCCAGCAGTCGTCCCATCTGCATCAGCACCCGGTCTCCCGCCAGGTGCCCATGGGTGTCGTTCACCTTCTTGAAGTGGTCCACGTCCAGGAAGCCCACCGTCAGCGGCCGGCTCAGCCGCTGGGCGTCGGCCAGCCGCGCGCGCAGGTTGTCCAGGAAGGGGCGGCGCAGCAACAGCCCCGTGAGGGCATCGCGCTCGGCGCGCTCGCGCGCCAGCCGCGTCCGCTCCAGCCGGGACTGCACGCGGGCCCACAGCTCCTCGCGCAGCACCGGCTTGGCGAGGTAGTCGTCCGCGCCCGACCGGAAGGCCGCCACCCGGAACTCCACCCCCGTGTGGGTGGTGATGAAGAGGATGGGCATCTCCCGCCACTCGGGCATGGAGCGCACGATGCGGCACAGGTCGAACCCGCTGGGGCCCGGCATCTCCACATCCAGCAGCAGCAGGTCCGGCCGGTGCTCGGCCAGCGCCTCCACCAGGCGATAGGGGTCTCCTATCCCCACCACCTCCACCAGGGCGCTGGTCAGGGCGGCGCTGAGGACACGCACCGCCTCGGGGTCATCATCCAGCACCAGCACGCGTGAGCGCTCCGGACGTCGGGTGGCCACCATCCGCTCCACCGCCTCCGTCAGGTCTCGCGCGGAGAAGGGCCGGGGCAGGTAGAGGGAGGCACCGGCATGGGCCGCCGCCACCCGGTAGGCCACGTCTCCCTCCGTTCCGAAGAAGGCCAGCGGCAGGGACTGCAACCCGTCCTCCCCGCGCAAGCGCGCCGCCGTGGTGAAGCCTCCCTCCCGGCCTCCCAGGTTGACGTGCAGCAGCGCTCCATCCAGTTCCCGCCGCAGCGCGGTCGCCACCACCTCGTCCGCGCTGCGCGCCGTCACCACCCGCACCAGCAGGTCCTTCCCCATCCGCTCCACTTCGGCCAGCCACGCCTCATCCTCGTCCGCCACCAACACCGTGCCCTGGGATTGCACCGGGCCCGCGCTCTCCACCAGCGTGGACACCGCGCCCTGGGCCACCTCGGCCAGTTCTTGCAACGCCCTGCGCACGGCGCCTGGGTCCACCGGGGCCTTGTCGTCCCGGGCCTGTTTCAGCAATGCCTCCAGGCGCCCCGCCGCCGCGCTCACCGCGCCGAAGCCGCAGGAGCCCGCCGTGCCATGAAGCTTGTGGGCATGCAGGTATGCCTCCCGCAGGGACTCGCGCTCGCCTTGCAGCACCCGCTCCACCACCGCTGTCAGCAGCCGGACCTTGTCCCCCAGCAGGGCGCCATACTCGGAGCTCAACGCCGCCATGGCGGCGATCACCTCGTCACTGGCGCCCTCCAGCAGCGACGCCGAGCGCGAGTCCGCGGGCTCGGCCAGCACCTGCTCCACCCAGAAGAACAGCTCCTGGGGGGTGTAGGGCTTGTGCACCACCCGCGCCACCCGGAGCTGCCGGCTGAGGTGGTCGTGGCTCGTGAGATCCTTCCAGAAGGCGGAGGCGAAGACGATGGGGAGGGTTGGCTCCGTCTGGCGCAGTTCCTGGATGAACTCCACCCCGCTCATCCCCGGGAGCATTCCATCCACGATGGTGGCGTCCACCCGGACGCGTGCCAGCACCTCGCGCGCCTCCGCGGCGGTACGGGCCGACTCCACGCGGTAGCCCCGATCGCGCAGGTAGGTGGAGACGAGCGCCTGCAGGTCTGCATCGTCATCGAGGAAGAGAAGCGTTCCGCGACTCATACGGACACCTCGGGTGGGGCGGGTGGAATCATGGGAGGGCTCGCACGGAAGCGGACGGGTATCGCGTGCCAGTCTAGCGAGGCCGGAACGGGACAGGCGTGCAGGTTCAGCGAAGCACCTCACTTCACGCGGAGTGGTGCGCGACCCGGACGCAAGTGCCGGGAAGGTGTCAAAGGACTCGTCACGGCAGCGCTTGCGGCCGGCGGCCCAACGCCTCGACAGCGGGTGGACACGGTATCCATATTCCTGGAATGCTCACGCTCTACTGCTTCGGCCGCGTCAACTCGAAGGTAGTGGGTCTCACGCGCGATTTGCGCGCCCTGTGGACACTCGAGGAGCTGGGCGTGCCCTACCGGGTGCACGGCCTGGATCATCCCGCGGGGGAACTCAGCAGCGAGGAGTACCGGCGGCTGAACCCCTTCGCTCAGGTGCCGGTGCTCGAGGACGACGGCTTCGTGCTCACCGAGACGGGCGCGATCCTGCTGTACCTGGCGGAGAAGACAGGCAGATTGATGCCCGCGGATCTCCAGGGCCGCGCCCAGGTGACGCGCTGGTGCTTCGCCGCGCTCAACACCCTGGAGCCCCCGCTGTTCCAGATCGTGATGATCGATCTGCTCGGCGCCGCCGATCCCACCGGCGCGCAGCGGCGTCCCGAGCTGGTGCAGTGGGCCGGGCGCGGGCTGACAGCGCTCGAGGACTGGCTTCGGGAGCGTCCGTATCTCACCGGCGAGGCGTTCACCGTGGCGGACATCCTGATGACCACGGTGCTGCGCGAGGTGCGCAACGCGGGCGTGCTCGACGGTTTCCCCCGGGTCTCCGCCTACCGCGAGCGCTGTGAGGCACGGCCCGCCTGGCGGCGGACGCTGGAGGCCTATGAGCAGCGCCTCGGGGCCCCGGCGGGCAGCGCGCGCTAGGAGCTTGTCGGAGTACCCCACCGGAGAGGGTGGGCCAGAGGGGTGATGCCCCAGGTGGTCCTTCAGAAGAGGGGCGAGTTCTGGTTGAAAGTCAGAACCTCGACCGGCTTCAGTCGTCGCCGGGCCGGGGGTCCCCCCGACTGGCGAGGTCCAAGAGGGTCTCCAGGGTCCGGTCGAGTGGCCACTCCTCGGCGAAACACTCGTCGTGCTCCAGCGCCTCGCACCCGGTGACGTGGTCCTCGAGAGCCCGCCGCCGTGCCTCCTCCAAGGCCTCCCACAGCTTTCGGGCGAGCGTGCACACCCAAGCGTCCGGCTCGCGCAGGTGCCCCGCCTCGAGCCGTGCCTCCAGACACTCCAGCGCGTCCCGCGCGGCCCAGGCGCTCTCCCTGTCGTAATCCTCGGTGGAGTCGCGCCAGTACCTCAGCGCCACCTCCAGCAACCACGCGTCCGCCTCATCCTGGGGGCCGGGCTCCAGCAGGCCGATCAGGAGCGAGTCCAGCCCGGGCCGCCCATGCTGGGTGAAGGGCCGCAGACATTCCCACGGGAGCCGCACCCGCTGTGCCGCGTAGAGCTCCAACACGAACCGGAGCGTCCCCTCGGGCGCATCCACCAGCGCCGCCAGGAGTTCCCGATCCCCGCCCAGGGCACACGCACCCCGCACCCACTCCCGGCGCAGCTCCAGGTCGGGCTCGAGCTGGAGACGGGACACGACCACCTCGGGCAGGCCGTCCCCCGAGAGCCCGGCCCATTCCAGCAGCTTGTCGGCGACGGCGCGTCGCACCTCGAGGCTCTCGTCCCCCACCCTGGCGGCCACCGCGCTCCGGAGGAAGGCGGGCGTGTGGGGCGGGAGGTAGGCGATGGCGGCCCAGCGCACCTCGCCGGAGGCATCCGCCTCCAGCCGCTCGTGGAGGACCCGCCAGGACCCGGCGTCCTCGGGGCGGCCGATCATCGCGAGGTACTGGCAGGCCACGGCCCGCACCGCCGCGTCGAAGTCCTGGCTCGCGAGGGTGGCCAGCACCGCCCGCTCCTGGTAGCCCGCGAGCACGACCACCAGATGCCTGCGCACTCCTGGCTCCGGCTCGGTGAGCGCGCCCTGGACGAGGTCGGGGCGGATCGTTCCTCCCAGGCGCAAGGCCAGGGCCCAGGCGGCGCGGACGCGCTCGGGAGCCTCCCCCGCCTCGAGCAGGGAGCGGAGCACCTCGGTGTCCAGGTGGGCGAGTTCGGCGAAGTCACGCATGCGCACCCGGGCTCCCCTCGAAATTGAATCGGTGGGCTGAAAAAAACGGCCGGAAGGATGGCGCATTCCACCCCTCCAGCCTCGGGTACAGCCGACGAGCCTCTACCGCTACTACCCGAGATACGCGGTGCGCGCCTCGATATAGGTGCAGCCGCAGCCCGTGCCGCCCACGACCTGATCGAGCGTGCTCAGCTGGGAGTCCTGCAGCTCGCGCAGCGTCTCCTTCTTCAGCGACAGCGACACCGACAGCTTCGGCTTCTTCTCGTTGTTCGTCATGGAGCCCTCTCTTTTTTCTGGGGGTGATGCCAGGACGGAACCAGGAGGCAGCGGTCACCGCCCAAGGCCAGAGCATCCTAGGCCTCGAATAAGCGACTCGAAACAGAAAAATTAATCCTTCTTCTCCGAGAGGCGTTGGCCGGAGGACGGCACCTGGCTGCTGACTACAGGTTGGGGACCTGGAGGGAGAAGAGGAAGGACTGGTCCCAGTCCGGCTCGTGCCCGGTGGCGGCGGCCAGCAGCGCGAGCCCGATGCCCGCGGCGCCGAACTGGAGGCTGACATCGGGCCGCTGCGGATTCTGCTCGAAGCAGTAGCCACCGGGGCCCTGGCCCGGCTGGCGCAGCGCCAGGGTGTGCTCGAACCAGCGCACCGCCGCCTCCTCGAAGACGGGACGGCGCGTGGCGTGGAAGAGCCGCAGGAAGAGCAGGGCCGTGCCCGCCGTGCCGCAGCACAGGTTCGCACTGGGCGAGAAGGGCCGCCGATCCAACGCCTCGCGCGCCACGGCCTCCGCCCACGCGAGCGTGCGGGCCTGCCACTCCGGGTGTCCCCACGTCCGCGTCGCCCACCACAGCACGGCGGTGATGCCGGGAGTGCCCACGCACCAGCTGAAGCGCTCGTCCATGACGCGCTCGTCGCCATGCAGGTAGTGGGGGAAGTCCGGGCGCCCGTCGGGGCCCGCCTGGCCCGCCACCCACGTCAGGCCCCCTTCGAGCAGCGCCGCCGCGCGCTCCCGCGAGATGCCGTGCGCGTGGGCCGCGGCCAGCAGGGCCATCGCGCCGGGCATGCCGTGTGCCAGCCCCAGGGTGTAGACGCCGCGGGGGAAGCGCTTGGGATCGCCATAGAGGGGCAGGTACCTCTCCGGCATGGGCCAGCGGAGGCCCTGGGGGGTGTGCTCGGCGGCCCCGTCGATCAGGGCCACCATGCGCTCCAGCATCCGGCGCGCGGAGGGATGGGGCAGGCGCTCGAGCGCGTACAGCCCCATGCCCGCCACTCCGTCGCGGATGTCGCAGGGGTGCGGCCAGGGGGAGCGCTCCAGCTCCCGGGCGATCGCCTCGTCCACCGGGCCGCACACCTCCTCCACGTCCATGTCCGGGTAGCGCGCCGCCAGATGGGCGGCGACCCAGCCCAGCCCGCCCAGGCCACTGTGGAGGCCGACCGCCGGCCGTTCGATCTGGAGCGTCTCCAGCGCCGCCCACTGGAGGTGTTGGGCCACCCTGTCGAGCAGGTTCGCGTCCAGCGTCCGGGCCGCGGCCTCGAAGAAGAGGGCCATGCCCTGATGGCCCTCCAGCAGGCTCATCCTGCGCTGGATGACCCGCGGCGCGCGGGAGATGTCGTGGACGATGGCCTCGGCCGCTTCCAGTGCCTGGGCGCGCAGGGCACCGGAGAGAACGGGCGTCCAGGTGTCGCTCATCGATACCGCTCCTTGGGGGATGTCCTTGCCGCGCGTGGAAGGTATCAAAGGACTCGTTCCAACACCTCGCTCCTTCCGCGCCGTCCGACACCTTGGAGCTGCGCCCTGAGCCCGGGCGCTATGGCTTGCGCCTGGCGCTCAGCGCCGCCGCGGCCGCCGCCTCGCGCAGCTTGTCCTTCTTGCTCTTGCGCTTGCCCTTCACGCCACCGTGCGGGTCCTGCGTCGGCGGGGTGAGCTCGGTCGGCTCGAAACCCTCGATGCGCTCGCGCGGAAGGTCGAGGTGGTGGCGGCGCTCGATGAGACGGAAGTGGGCCTCGGTGCTCGCGCTGACGAAGCTGACCGCCATGCCCGGCTGTCCGGCCCGGCCCGTGCGGCCGATGCGATGCACGTAGTCCACCGTGGAGCGTGGCAGGTCGTAGTTCACCACCGCGAGCAGCTGCGCGATGTCCAGGCCGCGGGCGGCCACGTCGGTCGCGACGAGGACCCTCACGCGCTGGGCCTTGAAGTCCGCGAGCGCCTGGGTGCGCGCGCCCTGGCTCAGCTCGCCGTGCAGGGTCGCCGTGGGGATGGAGGCGCGGTTCAGCTTCAGCGCGAGGTGGTCCGCCCCGTGGCGGCTGGCCACGAAGACGAGGACCTGGGGCCACGCGTGGGTCTCGAGCAGCCGGCGCAGCAACATCGTGCGCTTGCCGGTGTCCACCGCGATGGCGCGCTGGACGAGGGGCGCCGCGGCGGGCAGCGCGGCGGTCTCCACCTGGATCCGGACGGGCTCGCGCAGCAGCTGCGCGGCGAGCGCCTGCACCGCCTGCGGGAAGGTGGCGGAGAAGAGCAGGTTCTGCCGGCGGGCGGGCAGCAGCGCGAGCAGGCGCGTCAGCTCGTCGGCGAAGCCCAGCGAGAACAGCCGGTCGGCCTCGTCGAGCACCAGGGTCTCCACCGACGAGAGCCGCAGGGCCTTCTGCTCCACGAGGTCCAACGCGCGCCCCGGGGTGGCCACCACGAGGTCCGCGCCACCGCGCAGCGCCATCATCTGGGGGTTGGCCGAGACGCCGCCGACCGCCAGGCAGCTCTTGAGCGGGCTCGGCAGGTAGCGGCCGTAGCGTCCGATGGCCTCGGCAATCTGGGCGGCGAGCTCGCGAGTGGGGACGAGAAGGAGGGCGCGCACCTGCCGTGGCGTGCGTCCCGGGCGCATGCTCAGGGAGTGCAGCAGGGGCAGGAGGAACGCCGCGGTCTTCCCGGAGCCCGTCCGGGCCGAGGCCCAGACGTCCTGGCCCCGCAGCACCGCCGGGATGGCCTCGCGCTGGACCGGCGTGGGCGCGTCGTAGCCGAGCTCTGCCACGGCCCGGATGAGCGCCTCCGAGAGGCCGAGCGAAGTGAAGGTCATGGGGAGGGCTGCCTCGGGGCGAGGGGCGCGAGGGAGGGCGTGCGCCGGGGGCCGGCAGTCTACCTGGAGAAGGCCACCGAGGCAGTATGGCGAAAGGCGCCGCTCCGGACTCCGGACATCCACCCTGTGGAGGGTTTGGTTGCGCATGTCGGCTTGGAGCGGTCCCGAACAACACGGCGGCGCGTCTGGCGACGGCTCCAGAGCGCGGTTGCGGTCCGTTGGGCGCTAGCGCGAGCTGCCCGCCGGGGCCCCGAGGCGCTGCTCATCTGGCCGCCCGACTGGGCACTTGCGAAAGCAACTCCAGGACACCTGTGAGTAGGCCTCCACCTGACGAACCGAGTACCTCCTGGAAGTAGGGCTCGCTCCATGCGAACAAGAGCATCTGGCCTCCAGCAGGTGGGGCGGCCAGCGAGGAGGTACGCGTGGACGAGGAGAAGAAGGCCGAAGCGAGCGGGGAGGAGCCGGAGCGGTTGGGGCCGTACCTGATACAGGAGCAGGTACAGCAGTCCACCGGCAGCCAGGAGGAACTCTATCTGGCCACGCACGAGACGAGCGGGGCCACGGCCCTGGTGCGCAAGCACTCCGCGCAGGAGGCAAAGGCACCGGGAAAGCACTGGGGGGTGCGCCTGGGCTCCTGGGCCTCACGAGGCTACTCCGCCATGGAGGTGGAGCACACCGACTGGACCAGGGCCCAGGACAGACAGTCGGCGGAGTCGCTGCTGTTCACGTTGGAGAATGCGCTCGAGGAAGTGCGGCGCATGCTCCGCGCCGTGTCCGCCCCCCCCGAGCCCCGCCTCCGATGGCGCCTGGGGTTGGGCGTGGTGAGCGCCGCCACGGTGTGCGCCCTGCTCTTCGCGCTGGTGCATCTGGCCTCGGTGTCCCAACCCCCGAGCGCCCCGCCAGCGCCCCTGAGCCAAGAGGAGCCCACGGCAGCCGGGACATCGGACTTCCGCGCTTGGCTCTCGGACACCACCCCCCAGGAGCAAACCGTGTTCGCCCGACCTCTCCCCAAAGAGCCCTTCAAAGGACAGAAGCGTCCCCCCTGCACGCGCTACACCGAGGTCGAGCTCGTCGGCGCCTGCTGGGCGCCTCATGAGCTGAAGGCCCCGTGCCCGGAGGACCTCTTCGAGTACCAGGGCAAGTGCTACCTGCCCTCGTTCAGCGCCAAGCCGCCGCCCTCGTCGCTCGGGCAGTGAGGCGCGCGGGCCCCTCGCGTCCGGCACCCGGGTTCGCTCGTCCTCCACCTGCCTTGCCGGGCTGGGTGTCAGACGACATGTCGGGGTGGTACCGCTACGATTCCTTTGACACCTCCCCAGCGGTCCTCGGAAGCGTTTATCCACCCGGCATGAGCCGGCTCATGCTCCGCCGACTCGCCTGACTGCCCCAGTTCAACACCCGCTCAGAGTGGTGCCGTCCCACCCTTCTTGAGGAGTTTGGCCGCTACTCGGAACAAATCGGGCATATCGAGGCGTCCATCCGTGCGCCTCAACATCACGCCGATGCGCTCAAGCGCAACATAGAGATCGCTTTCATCACAATTAGCATTCTCGGGAACCGGGGGCAGGTAGTCCATCTTTTTGGCGTCAGCGAGGGCATCTTGCAGCGTGCGCGCCTTGCGCCAGACTTTAAAAACATCGTCCTCGTCTTGTGGCAGTAGGAGCCCCGCGAGCGGTGCGAGCACTCCCTTGATCCACGGAAACTCCTGGTGCAACTGATCGACTCGAGTTTTCGATGCAGCCCGTAGGCCGTGCCGGACACCATCGGGGGTGATCACGCGGTCTGGTGGCGCCGCACCGTACTTCGCCGCAGCAATAGCGAGGCCCAGGAAGCTACGAGGCGTGACCTCGTCGAAGGCGTCACCGAGGTGTGCTAACGGCCAGTCGTATGTATTGCCTTTCTTATAGCCGTGTGGGCCATCAGCCATGTAGGGGCCAGCCAACGCAGCCATCAACCGCTTTTGTTCCCCAATATCGTGCGCAAGGGTCCAATTCCTCGCGAGGATCTCGTTTCGAGAGCCTATGGGTAGCTTGAGGTTGGTGAGCAGTCGCTCGAATGGCTCTGCCGCGTCACCGAGCGCTAAGCGGGCGAAGAGCAATCCGTAGAGATCAGTGCCTGGCCACGTCAACCGCACTGCGCCCGTCCGCAACTTTGGCAACTCGACGAACCGGAGGGCGTCGTCCTCAAGCTGATCTGGTCGCAGGAATAGCTTGAGGCGAATGGCGCGATACGCCCGCATGGACCAGACGACCTCAAGAAGAGCCTGCGTCAGGAGCCGCCGCCGGGGCCACGAACTCGCTGTAGTGTCCAGCGCGTCGTAGACGATGAGCAGTGTCCTGTTGCTATCACGCAGCGCTTGCTCGTTAGCTGCGAGCACCTCCTCACGCGCTTCTAGATCCCTCGCCGAAGGTAGCAACTTGTATAGTTTTGGCGGCGGCTGTCCTGCCGCTTGAGCCAGGGCGCTGAGGATGGTGGCCCACCAGAATGCGCGGGCGTCCTTGTCATCCGCATTTTGGGGAACACACGCATCAAGCTTCTCGCGGCCGATACCCTCGGGGCCATCTAGGCCGGTGAAGCCGAACTGGACCTGCAGGCGCTTGAGGCCGAGTTTTGGATAAGCAGCGGCGGCGGCCTTCCTCAATTCCACGTTGCCCAGCACACCTGCCCAGAAGCTCTTCCCTGTTCCGCGAGCGCCCAGAACAAGCGGTGCCACGGGGTCGATTGCTACTGCGTGAGTCTCCGGTGCGTAGAATTCCTCAAGCTTGGGTGCTTGGCTGCCAATCGCATCAGTGGACACGTCGGCCGGCAGGGACGCGATGGCTTGGCGAATCGCCTGGAAGTCGGCAGAGGGTGTCTTCATGGGCTCACCTGAGCTTCCGCAAAGAGTGCGCTCTCAATCCGGTCGATAAGTTCCCCGTATACTGTGCGATACACGGACTCTGACAGGAGGTCGCGCCGTCGGTGGGGATCGAAGCGCTGGAATCGCGTGTCGTCGAGCACGGCTAGGGGTTCGCGCGAACCTCGATCCTCGGGCAGAACCTCCTCATCGGGCACGGTGTCGTCCCAGGGGATATCACTGAACGTGCCTGCCGGCAGAAGGGCCGCCTTGGCTGATTCGAACGGACGTGGGCTCAGTCCAGCCTGGGTAAAGAGCGTGAAGCACCGCTGCTTGAAACCGGCGCGCTCACCGGCATCCAAGGGCGCCTTGCCTTGTACCATCGTCAGGCGCTCGACCCACTCTGGGAGGGGGCCTTCGGGCGGGATAAAGCGCGCCAAATGGGCCAGGAGTGCAGCGTAGCCCTGAAAGGTCTGGGGCTCATCTAGACCGAACAACAGAACCTCAGCGCCCAAGCCCAGAACGGAGGAGGCCGTAGTTTCATGAAGGCCTGCACGGGCATCAACTAGGATGACGTCATACCGTTCTGGTGTCGCGAAGTGGTCT
>NZ_DASVSO010000386.1:0-4959 GCF_036388035.1 Archangium sp. | reverse complement strand
GTCAGCCTCGCTTCGGGCCAGAATGGCCGGTACACCTTCAGCGGCACCGCCGGTGAGTACCTGGGCCTGGGCGTGACGGGCTTCACCACGTCTCCGGCCAACCAGAGTGTCTACCTTCAGGTGCTCAAACCGGACGGCACGAGCCTCACCAGCTGCGGCTTCTCCGCGTCCAACTCCTGCAACCTGCCGGTGCTGCCCACGACGGGCACCTACACCCTGTATGTGGACCCGAGTGGCGGCACCTCCGCCACGCTGCAGGTGCTGCTGTCTCACCCGGTACAGGGCACCCTCACCGCCGACGGCTCGACCACCCCCTTCGCCACGAGCCGGGTGGGCCAGGATGGCCGCTATACCTTCAGTGCGACCGCCGCCTCGAGCGTCACGCTCACGTTCAGTGGCCGGACGTTCACCGATGTGTACGCGCGCATCTACAACCCGAGTGGCTCGGTGATCTGGCAGAGCTGGGTCGCATCGACCAGCACCACCGCCAATCTCACCAACCTCGTGGCGGGCACCTACGTGGTGGCACTCGATCCCTACCAGGCCGCTACCGGCCAAGTCTCGATGACCTTGAAGTGAGAGGCGTGACACCGATGCCCTCCATGGAGAACCGAATGTTGGTCGACTCTCTTTCGCACTCCGCCTCCTGGCGGAACTCCAGAGCCCTGGCGGTGCTCGTGCTGGGTGCCCTCTGCGCGCTGGCAGGCTGTTCCGAGCAGCCCTCGTTCGCGCCCCTCACCACCGAGGAGGTGAAGGCGCTTCTTTCTTCTCCCAGCACCCAGGCGGCTCACGGGCAGAGCGCAACGCTCTTGCCGGACGGTCGCTGGCTCTTCCTCGGTGGATTGGAAGGTGGGAAGCCCCAGGCCCGAGCCTTCCTCGAGGCGAACGGAGTCCAGGGGCGCGAGGAGCTCGCCAGGCACCTGCTCCACCCGCGCGCGGGTCACACCGCGACGGTGCTGCCCAACGGGCAAGTGCTCATCCTGGGAGGCATCGACCCCGACGGCCAGCTCGTCGAGGAGGCCGAGTGGTTCAACCCGGCATCCGGAGAATTCACCCGCGCCCCGGGCGTGACCTGGGCGCCGCGTGCGTTCCATACCGCGACGGTCCTCTCGGACGGGCGTCTGCTCGTGGTGGGTGGCCAGAATGCCCATGGGACGGCGCTGGCCTCGGCGGCGCTCCTGGATGCGGCAACCCTCCGAGCGGAGGAGCTCGAGTCCGAGCTCTCCACCGGGCGCACCGGACACGCCGCCACCCTGCTCGCCGACGGGCGAGTCCTCGTGTGGAACGGGGAAGCGACGGCTCCGGCTGGACGGGGGAGTGCCGAGCTGTTCGACCCCGAGGCGATGCGCTTCATTCCAGTCGGGCCTCGGGAGCGTGAGGCGCTGCTCGACGCGGGCGCGAAGGACGAAGCGCTCCGCGTGGCGGGCACCCATCCGCGAGACGGTGCCACGGACGTCGCGGTGGACGAGTTCCTCGGTCTGCGGCTGTCGCACCCTGTCGAGGCACGCACGCTGCTCCCGGACACCGTGACGCTCGTGGGCCCCCAGGGCCCCGTCGCGGCGAGCATCACGCTCGCCGAAGCCGGCCGGCTCGTCTTCGTTCGCCCTGTCCAGTCGCTGCTCCCGGCCACCCACTACACCCTCTATGCCCAGGGCCTGGCTGACGCGCAGGGGCATCCGCTGCCCCTGTCGACGCTCGCGTTCACCACGGCCGCGACGCGGGCCGATGCGGCGCGCCCGGACGAGCGTCTGCCCCGCGCCGAGGACTGGCGTCCCCACGCTCTGGCGCAGGCGGCCTCGGCCTACAAGGCCCACTTCGTGCGGGAGGCCAACGGGCAGGTGGTCTTCAAGCCCGTGCGCCGCCCCTTCTTCGAAGACGAGGAGGTGTGGCTCCCGGGTGAGGAGCACCTCGCGGGCAACTGGCACCGTGCGATGCCCCAGGTCAAGGACACCACGCCCCTGGAGGCTCCCGCGGGCGTTACCGCGCTCAGCGGTCGGGTGCTTCGTCTCAACGGCAACCCGCTTCCCAACGTGCGCATGGTGGCCGGTGGCAAGTCGACGATGACCGACAAGGACGGGCGCTTCCTCCTCCAGGGCCTGGCTCCGGGAGCGCACGTCCTGGAGATGGACGGCACGCCCGCGGGCAACGGCAAGTCGAAGTACGGCCTCTTCTTCGCCCGGGTGGTGCTGGAGGCGGGTCTCACCAACATGCTGCCCTACACCGTCTGGATGCCCAAGCTCGACCCTCAGGGCACCGTCTCGATTCCCTCGCCCACGACGGAGGAGACGGTCCTCACGACGCCCGCCATCCCGGGCCTCGAGCTGCGCCTGCCCCCGGGCACGGTGGTACGCGACCGGGAGGGCAAGGTGCTCACCGAGCTGAACATCACCGCCATCCCGGTGAATCAGCCGCCCTTCCCGCTGCCGGACCTCGGCACGCCCGTCTACTTCACCATCCAGCCGGGTGGAGCGATCCTGCAGGGTCTGACGCCCACCTTCCGTGGCGCCCGGCTCATCTACCCGAACTTCCGCCGGGAGGTTGCCGGGGCCCGGGGCGTCTTCTGGAACTATGACGCCCGGGACCTCAAGTGGTTCGTCTACGGCCTGGGCACCATCAACGAGGATGGCACCCAGGCCATTCCGGACGAGGGCGTGGCCATCTACGAGCTGACCGGCGCGATGTTCAACGGTCCGAACACTCCGCCTCCACCGCCTGGACCGCCCTGCAATAGCGGGTGCTGTAGCGGCGGTGGTGGCGGCGGCGGCGGTGGCGGCGGCGGTGGTGGCGGCGGCGGCGGCGGTGGTGGTGGTGGGTGTGGCGGAGGCTCCGCGGGGTCACCGAGTGATCCCACCGCGGGAGATCCGGTCATGCTGGCCTCGGGCCAGTTCGTCAGCGTCGAGACCGACCTTCACGTCAATGACCTGCTCCCCCTCACCATCACGCGCACGTATCGCGCCTTCGACCTGAACCGCCGCCAGTTCGGCGTCGGGACGACGTTCGACTACGAGGTCTTCCTCTACTCCGCGCAGCAGTACCAGGAGGTGGACCTCATCCAATCCAACGGCACGCGCGTCCACTACGTGCGGACCTCCCCTGGCACCTCCTACACGGATGCCATCTTCACGTCGTATGAGCCGGGGCGTTGGTATCTCTCCCGCCTCGAGCGCAACAACGCGCGCGGCGGTTGGGATCTCTACTTCCGCACGGGCGAGCGCTGGTTCTTCCCCCAGTACGCGCCCCTCAAGGAGATGTACGACGCGAGCGGCAATGCGTTGATCATCACGCGCAAGAACGGGCTCACCGGCCCCGTGACGCGCATCGATGGACCGAGCGGACGCTGGATCCAGTTCACGAACAACGCGAGCGACGTCACCACGGAGGTGACGGACAGCATCGGTCGGACGTTCCGCTACGCCTACGACACGAACGGACGCCTGGTGAGTGTCACCAATCCCCTGGGAGGCATCCGGCGGTATACCTACACGAGCACCCACCGGATTGCGTCCATCACGGCCGCCGATGGGGTGGTCGCGGTCCAGAACGAGTATGACTCCGCGGGCCGGATGGTGCGTCAGGTGCTCGCCGACGGGAGCACGTTCCTGTTCGCGTACACGCTCAATGCGAGCAACAAGGTGGCTCGGGTCGACGTCACCGACCGTGCTGGCAACGTGCGTCGGGTCGACTTCAATGCGAAGGGCTACATCGTTCGCAATGCCTATCCCGCGGGCAAGCCCGAGGAACAGGTGACCCTCTTCGAGATGGAGGACACCACGGGGCGCTTGCTCGCCACGGTGGACGCCCAGGGGCGGCGCTCGGTCTTCAACTACGACGCCCAGGGCAATTACACGGGCCTGACGCGCATGGCGGGCACGCCCCAGGCGGTGACGACCACGGCGACCTACACCTCTGACTTCAGCAGGTTGGCGAGCACGACGAACGCGCTGGGAGGGGTGACGCGCTATGAGTACGACGCGGCGGGAAACCTCATCAAGACGACGGCTCCGACGGGAGAGGTCGAGCGCTACACCTACGACGCCCTTGGCCGCATCCTCACGGTCGAGGATGCCGGCGGTGGAGTGACGACCTACGCGTATGTGGGCGCCGAACTGTCGTCGGTGACCGATGCGCTCGGCCGCACGACGCGCTATTTCTATGACTCCGTTGGACAACTGATTGGCGAGTCCAGCCCAAGCGGCAACCTGCGGCGCTACGAGCGTGATGCGCTCGGCCGGTTGGTGAAGTTCACCGATCCCCTCGGCCACTCCGTCTCCTTCGCCTACGATGCGGAGAACCGGGTGGTGGCCTACCTCGATCAGCGCGGAGGTCAGACGTCGTTCACCTACAACACCCTGGGGACGCTCGCGGCGAGGACGGATGCGCTTGCCCGGACCTGGTCGTACACGTACGACCAGGCAGGCCGGATCCAGACGAGCACCAATCCCCTGGGGAAGGTCAACAAGCTGACCTACAACACGGTGGGCCGCCCGGTGCAGATGGGCTTTGGCGCCTCTTCGCTGTCCGCGGGTGACTTCGAGAGCGCGCTGAGCCTCACCTACGACAGCGCGGGGCGGGCGGTCCTCATCGCGGACAGCCAGGGCTCCTCCGTGGCCTTCACGCACGACGACTTCGACCGGATGACGTCGGAGACGACCGAGCTCGGCACCACCACCTACGAATACGACGCCCTGGGCCGGCGCACGCGGATGACGGCACCCGGCCAGGACCCGGTGACCTACGCCTACGATACCGGCGGCAGGCTCGTCTCGCAGTCGCAAGGAGGACGCACGACGTCAATGACGTACGACACCGCGGGTCGCCTCGCGAGCATTTCGTCCGGCGGTGTGCTGACGCGCTACACCTACGATGTGGCCGGGCAGCTGCTGCGCATCGACTATGAGCGGTCGGGACAGGTGCTGGGCACGCTGACCTATGACTACGACGCGGAGGGCAATCGCATCT
>NZ_DASVSO010000385.1:0-4101 GCF_036388035.1 Archangium sp. | reverse complement strand
GGGACGCTTACGCCGGAGGTCGAGGCGCGGGTGCTTGCCCACCCGCAGTGGACCCAGCGGTGAGTCCGGCGTTCACCCCGGCCTCGGCCTGCTCGGACCAGCGGACGTGGAAGGTGGCGGACTGGCCGTCGAAGCCCTCGGGGACGACGGCGACACGCTGACCGCCGGCCAGCTCCGCCGCCCGCGCCAGCAGCCCGGCCGCGAAGGTCGGCTGATCCGCCACGATGTCGTTCAGCCACACCTCCATGGTGGTGGGCCCGCGCTCCACGATGCGCACCTCGCTGCAATTGGTGCTGCTGCGGAAGCCGAGCCGGGCCTGCGTCAGCGCCCTCCGGGGACCCGCCAGCCGGACCATGCCGAGCAGCGCGCGACCGAAGAGGGTGGAGAAGTAGCCATCGATGAAGCGCTCGCCGAGCGAGTAATAAGCGGCCTCGGTCGGCATGCCCGCGTAGACGTGATCCGCCGCGACGCGGAGGAACTGCTTCCACTGCTCAAGTGTGTAGGTGGGAGATAGCTTCTGCTCGAGGTCGAGTCCGGCTTCACACAGGCGCGTACGGCACGCGGGGGTGAGTCGGTTCTCGAGTGCCTTGAGGAAAAGCGCCTCGACGGTCCCTGCATAGACGAGCTTTTCGCCGGCCATAGGGCCGCCGGTATATCCGGTCGGCAGCCGTGCGCGCTACAGGCCCGTCCAGGGCCCGTGCATTTGTCTACAAAGGGTGAAATCCACAACGGTACGCACGCGCCCCGCGTTCGTGGATTCCCCCTCGGAAGTACGCCACCCCCTGGTGGGAGGATGTAGGGCCTACAGCCCCAGGACCGCGCGCCACCAGCCGAGGATGGTCAGCACGCCCTGGTTGCGGTCCTCGGTCCAGGAGGCGATGGCGTAGGTGGCGCTGCCGGCCAGCACGAGGCCGGACCAGAGCCAGGGGAGCCAGCGCGGAGTCTCCAGGACCTGGCCCGTGGCCTCAGCGGAGGATTCTGCGGAGCTCGAGTCCATCTTCCGTCTCCTCCTTGGCGAGGGTGCGCGAGGCGATGCCCGCCAGCTCCTTGTCCAGGGTTTCTGGCTTGCCGACCACCAGGGTGGGCCGCAGCCGCCGCACGGCGTGCTGGAGGCTCTCCTGGGTGGCGCTGTGCCCGATGACGCGGTTGCTCAGGTCCGGCTTCCAGAGCGCGCCCGCGAAGGGCACGTCCGAGGTGTACAGCAGCACGTCATCGTCCTGGATCCGGGAGGGCAGGGTGATGAGGAACTCGCTCTGGAAGCGGGGCCGGGAGTCCGGGGTGCGCAGGGTCGCGAGCTGGCGCGCCTCCTCGGGCGTCATGTAGGCGAAGTTCGCGGTGCTGAACACGCACCAGGCCAGGCCCGCCACCCAGAGGAGGCCCACGGTGGCACGCGCGGCGCGGGGCAGGTGCCAGAGCAGCGCCCCCAGGGCGACCGCGGCGAGCATCGGCACGTGCAGGGAGTAGCGCTCGTACTGACGGCCGGGGTCCAGCAGGTGCAGCCCCACCACCAGCAGGACGAACCACGTCAGGGGCGTGAGGCGACGGGCCCGGTAGGACTCGACGGCGCCGAGCGCCCCGGCGGTGAGCAGCGAGGGCAGCAGCAGGGCCAGCCACAGCGGGCCGAAGCCGGCGAAGGTGGTGTCGAAGTTGTAGAGCACCCCGCCGGCCCACGTCCTGGCCTCGAGCCACGCATAGAGCCAGCGCTGCACGGACGTGAGGGTGCTCGGCGGGCCGTGCCACGTGGCGACGAAGGCGGGATCCAACCGTCCGGGCAGCTGGAGGGGGCCCACCTTGAGGATGAAGGGCCAGAGCGGGTTGCCGTACAGGAAGATGTTCCGGACGAACCAGTGGCCGCCCAGCAGCAGCAGGGCCGCGCCCACCACCGCCGCCAGCCCCACCACCTGCCCCTTGCGGAGCTTCTGGCGCCAGGCGAAGAGCGCCGTGGCCACGGCTGGCAGCGTGGCCCCCATGTAGGGCCCCGTCAGCTTGCAGCCGGCCAGGATGCCTCCGACCCCCACGGTGATGAAGAGGCCGGAGCGGGCGCCCCGCGCGGCCAGGAAGAGGCCAGCGAAGACCATGCAGACCAGCGACGCGTTCGCCACGTCGATGTAGGCGGTCTTGAGCTGGCAGATGACCATGGGCAGTTGAAACGGGATGAGCGCCAGGGTGGCGGCCGGCTCGCGGGCCACGCCGAACCGGCGGCCCAGCAAGTAGAGCGCGACGCACGCGCCGGGCAGGAACAGCGGCTGCACCAGCTCCACCCACTGCATCGAGCCGGTGAGGACGACGAAGGTGGTGCCGATGATCTCCAGCGACTTGGGGTAGGCGTTGATGTAGTCGAGGTGGTCCGCCACCGGGAACGGCCCCAGGTCTCCCGTCTGGAAGGCGTGGATCATGAAGGGCAGGTGGTAGCAGGGGTCGTCCCACCCGAAGGACGGGAGCTGGGCGGCCAGCACCGTCCACACCATCAGCAGCGTGGCCACCACCGCCGAGATGCGGAAGAGCGGGCCGCGGGGCCACTGGAGGGCCCGGAGGGCCCGCAGCTCCTCACGCAGCTCGGCCAGCGTCCCGCGTCGGGCGAGGGCCGCGGCGGCGAGGGCGAGCGCCGAGCCGAGGAGCACCGGCTTGCGCAGCACCCCCACGGCACCGAGCACCGTCGGCAGGGCCACCGTCAGCGCGAGCAGGGCCGACCAGATGAGGAGCAGGCGCTCGGCCCCACGCGACTCGGGAGAGACCCAGAGGCTGATGCGCCGGGCCGCCAGGAACAGGGCGGCCAGGTAGAGACCGATCAACAGCAAGGAGAGCATGGTGAAGCGGAGACGCCGGGCTCAGGGCCGGCGCGTACAGATGAGCAGGACGTGGGGGTAGGGCAGGTAGTCGTCCAGGTGGCGGATGCGGACGTCGAAGCCCACCTCGCGCAGCAGGGTCGCCCAGTCCTCGTGGTGGCGGTAGCTGAGCTGATCCTCGGGAGCCATCACCCGGTCCAGCAGCCAGGTGAAGCCCAGCTTGTGCGCGGGGAAGGTGGTGATGTCCTTGACGAGCAGGGTCGCCCCCGGCTTGAGCCGCCGGTGGAGATCCTCGAGCACGGCGCGGTGGGCGTCATACGGGACGTGGTGCAGCACGTCGAGCGCGTAGGCGGCGTCGAACGTCTGGGTCTCCGGCAGCTCGCGCACGTCCGCGACCTCGAAGCGGGCGGGCAGGGCCATCCGGCTGGCCATGTCGCGCGCCATCTGGATGCGCTTCTCGTTGCGGTCCACGCCGAAGAGGGTCCGCTCCCGGGAACTCGCGGCGAAGTAGCCGGCGAAGAGGCCGAAGCCGCACCCCAGCTCGAGGATGTTGCCGCGCTCGGGCAGCAGCACGTCCATCACGCCCAGGATGCGCGCCCGGATGATGGTGAAGCGCAGCAGGCTGTAGACGCGAGGCACGGGCGGGTAGCAGGCCGCGATGCGCGCCAGGAGCCCGGTACGCTCCTTGTACTCGAGGCGGTTGGTCCGCTCGTCCGGTACTTCGGTGGGGGGGGGACGCACGGCTCTGGCTGGATTCATGCTCGCCTCCGGCGGGGTGACAGTCGACGCCGGTTCCTTTGGGAACGTGACGGGTTTTGCTAACTACCCGACGTCTCCGGGAATTGCCAGCCCCCGCCCCATGCCAGGCCCTCCTCAGTAGGCGGCCGCCAGGAGCACGCCCGCGACGAGGATCCCCACCGTGTAGCTCACCTTGTCCTTGAGGGCGAAGATGACGGGATCCTCGTTCACCTGGCCGCGGTGGGCCAGCAGCCACACCCGCCCCACCCAGTACATCATCACCGGACACAGCAGCCACAGCCGCTCCGGGTAGAGGTAGAGGGCCGTCACTTCCTTGCTGGTGATGTAGAGGGCGAGCACCAGCACGGACAGGTAGCCGCTCGACACGCCGAGGCTCGCGAGCTGCTCGTAGTCCCCGGCCACGTACCCGCGCCCCGGCGCCGCCGCCTCGTTGGCCAGCCGCAGCCGGCGCACCTCGCTCAGCCGCTTCACCAGCGCGAGCGAGAGGAAGAGGAACATGGAGAAGGTGAAGAGCCAGCTCGAGGTGGGCACGCCCACCGCCAGCGAGCCGCCGAAG
>NZ_DASVSO010000384.1:0-2073 GCF_036388035.1 Archangium sp. | reverse complement strand
CCTCGTGCTGCTCAACCTCGGCAGCGACATGGGGGGCAACCCGTGGGCGGCCGGAGCCCTGCTGGTGAGCCCGCTGAGCTGGGCCTTCGGCTCCATCTGGTCGCGCCGGCTGCCGCTGGCCCAGGGGCTCATGTCCACGGCGACGCAGATGCTCACCGCCGGCGGCATGTTCCTCGTGCTCAGCCTCCTGCGCGCCGAGCACCTGGACGCCATGCCGTCCACGCGCGCCGTGCTGTCCTTCTTCTATCTCGTCTTCTTCGGCTCGCTGGTGGCCTTCAGCGCCTACGGCTACCTGCTGCGCAACGCGCGGCCCGCGGTCGCCACCAGCTACGCCTACGTCAACCCGATGGTGGCGGTGCTGCTCGGCACCTTCCTCGCGGGCGAGTCGCTGAGCACCTGGGGCTTCCTCGCCATGGGGGCCATCCTCGGCGCGGTGGTGCTGCTCACGCGCGCCAGACGCTGACCGCCCGCGCGTCCCGAGTGTCTTCACGCTGACGTGACACGCCCGTGCGCCGTTGACGCGCGGGCGGAGTGTCATGCGGGGGCGTGGGGGCCTCTTTCCTCCCGGGGGGTGCGTTCCTAGTGTCCGCGACGCCCTGGCAGTACCACCTGGTAGGAAAGGATTCCGGACCCCATGACCACCAAGACGGCGAAGGACGTGCTCGCGTTCGCGAAGGAGCGCGGCACGCAGATGGTGAGCCTGCGCTTCATCGACTTCATCGGCCGCTGGCGCCACTTCGCGGTGCCCCTCCACGAGCTCAACGAGGGCGTCTTCGAGGAGGGCCTCGGCTTCGACGGCTCGTCCATCAAGGGCTGGTTGGAGATCCACAACTCCGACATGCTGGTGATGCCGGACCCGAGCACGGCGGTGATGGACCCGTTCACGCAGGTGCCAACGCTGGTGCTGCTGTGCAACGTGAGCGACCCCATCACCAAGGAGCTGTACGGGAGGGATCCGCGCAACATCGCGGCGCGGGCGGAGCAGTACCTGAAGAGCACGGGTCTCGCGGACACGGCGTACTTCGGGCCCGAGGCCGAGTTCTTCATCTTCGACGGGGTGCGCTACAGCACGGACCCGCACCACATGTTCTTCGAGGTGGACTCCATCGAGGGCGCGTGGAACGCGGGCCGCGAGGAGCCGGGCGGCAACCTGGGCTACAAGCCGGGCTACAAGGACGCCTACAACGCGGTGATGCCCACGGACGCGCACAACGACATGCGCGACGAGATGTGCCGCATCCTCGGGGAGGTGGGGATTACGGTGGAGCGCCAGCACCACGAGGTGGCGACGGCGGGCCAGTCGGAGATCGACTTCCGCTACGACACGCTGGTGAAGACGGCGGACAACCTGATGTGGTTCAAGTACGTGCTCAAGAACGTGGCCGCGCGCAACGGCAAGGCGGTGACGTTCATGCCCAAGCCCCTCTACGGGGACAACGGCAGCGGCATGCACACGCACCAGTCGCTGTGGAAGGGCGGCAAGCCGCTGTTCGCGGGCCAGGGCTACGCGGGCATGAGCGAGATGGCGCTGCACTACATCGGCGGCATCCTCAAGCACGCGCGGGCGCTGGCGGCCATCTGCAACCCGACGAACAACTCCTACAAGCGGCTGGTGCCGGGCTACGAGGCGCCGGTGAACCTGGCGTACTCGAGCCGCAACCGCAGCGCGTCCATCCGGATTCCCATGTTCAGCGCGAGCCCGAAGGCCAAGCGCCTGGAGTTCCGCTCGCCGGATCCGAGCTGCAACCCCTACCTCGCGTTCGCCGCGCAGCTCATGGCGGGCCTGGACGGCATCGAGAACAAGATCGACCCGGGCGAGCCGCTGGACAAGGACATCTACGGCCTGTCGCCCGAGGAGCTCAAGGACGTGCCGAAGATGCCGGGCTCGCTGGACGAGGCGCTCGACTGCCTGAAGAAGGACCACAAGTTCCTGCTCAAGGGGGACGTGTTCAGCGAGGACTCGCTGATGAGCTGGATCGAGCAGAAGCAGAAGGAGGTGGACGCCATCCGCCTGCGTCCGCACCCGATGGAGTACCAGCTCTACTTCGACATCTGAGCCGTCGCGGGCGCCGT
>NZ_DASVSO010000383.1:0-17857 GCF_036388035.1 Archangium sp. | reverse complement strand
CGAGCGCTCCCGCTCCCTCTTCGCCCTGCTGCGCCTGGAGGGACTGGAGGGACGCGGGCCCCGGGAGCTCTCCGGGGGGCAGCAACAACGGGTGGCGCTGGCCCGGGCGCTCGCCATCCGCCCTCGCCTGCTGCTGTTGGACGAGCCCCTGTCCGCGCTGGATGCCCCCTCGCGCGAGCAGCTCCGGGGCGAGCTGCGGCGACTGCTGCGGGAGCTGGGGGTGCCCACCGTGGTGGTGACGCATGACCGGCTGGAGGCCCTCGCGCTGGGGGATGACCTGGTGGCCATGGAGGGCGGCCGGGTGTGTCAGGTGGGCCCGGTGGCCGACGTGTTCAACCACCCGGCGGAGCTCGCCGTGGCACGGATGACGGGCATCGAGACCGTGCTGCCGGGCACCGTGCTCAAGCGCGAGGCGGGGCTGGCCACGGTGGCGGTGGGCCCGCACCACCTCACCGCCCTGGAGCCCGGGCAGGGAGGCGACGCCGTCTTCGTCTGCATCCGCTCGGAGGACGTCACGCTGGCGCCTCCCGAGGCCGCGCCCACCAGCGCGCGCAACCGGCTGCCCTGCACCGTGGTGTCGCTCTCCCCCGAGGGCGCCCTGGTGCGCGTGGCGCTCGACGCGGGCTTCCCCCTGGTGGCGCGGGTGACGCGCTTCTCCCTCGAGGAGCTGGGGCTCGCCGAGGGCCGCCCCGTCACCGCCACCTTCAAGGCCCCCTCGGTGCGGCTGGTGCCGCGCCCCTGAAAGCGCGCCGCCCCTGTTCCCACCCGCACCCGCCGCGTACCATTCGCTGGGTGAGCCCCTCCCCGCGCCCCCTGGTGGCCTGTCTCCTGCTTCTCGCCTTGGTGCCGGGCCTCGCCCTGGCGGCGGAGCAGGAGGCGGTCAACGAGGTGGACCACCGCGTGGAGGCTCGGGTCGAAGGGGACCTGGTGCACCTCACCGTGCAGCGCACCTTCCACAACCCGGGCCAGCGCTACACCGAGTGGGTGGAGTGGCTCGCCCTGCCCGAGGGAGGCACGGTGCATGGCTTCACCCTCGAGGCCCAGGGACAACGCACGGAGGGCATGCTGCTCGCGGCGGACGAGGCCCAGCGCCGCTTCGACGCCCTGCGGCGCAGGGGGAAGGCCGCGCCCCGCACGGCCGCGCTTCTCTCGGAGGGAGCCAGCGGGGTGGTGGACCTGTGGCTCTGGGACGTGCCGCCCCGCGCCTCGGTGACGGTGCGCTACGTCGTCCGGACGCGGCTCGAGTACACCCACGGGCGGAGCTCCTTCACGTATCCCGAGCCCACGGATGCGCGGGCCGTGCGGCCCGTGCTCACCGTGGCGCCGCCCCACCCCGGTGCGGACATCTGTCTCGCGCGACCGGAGGAGCCCGCCGAGGAGCCGGCAGGCACCACCAGGCCCCAGACGCGGGAGCTGGAGGCCTCCTGGGAGGCGGCGCCCTTCCAGGGCATCGACGCGCGCGCCGGCCTCATCCCGTGGGAGTCCGGCTCGCTGGGCTTCGTGCAGCTCCGGGCGGCGAAACACCTCTCGCGGGCCCCCGAGCGTGCGCGGGTCGTCTTCGTGGTGGATGCCTCGCACAGCGTGGGGCCCAAGGGCATCGCCCGGCAGCTCGCCTTCACCGAGACGTACCTCCAGCGCCTGCCCGACGCGATGGCCGAGGTGGTGGTGTTCCGCCGCTCCGCTCAGCGCCTCTTCGGACGCTTCGTCCGCGCCTCGGACTGGAAGGCCTCGCTGGCCGACGTCCCCTCCGCGCGCCTCGAGGCCGGGAATGGCTCGCACCTGGACGAGGGGCTGCGGCTGGCCCAGCAGGTGCTCTCGGATGGCCACGGGCCCGCGCGCGTGCTGGTGCTCTCGGATGGGCTGCTCCGCCAGGCTTTCGAGCCGGTGCCCCCCTCCCCCACCACCTCGGCGCCCGAGGCCGCCGTGCACTTCCTGCGGCTCGTCAACCGGAAGGGAACGGAGCCCGTGCACGCGAAGCTCTCGGAGCCACCCGTGCGCTCCGCGTGCGGCACGCGGCTCGTGCTCTACTCCTCGAGAGACCTCCCTCCCGAGGATCTGGAGGCCCTCGTGCGGCCCGTGCGGCTGGAGCAGGTCCGGCTCGAGGACGAGCAGGGTGTGCGTCTGGTGGAGCTGAACAACCTCGAGGAGGGCGAGTGGCTCCGGGCGTGGCTCCCTCGCCCCGAGGCCCCCGTGCGCCGGCTGATGCTACAGGGGCAGCGCTGGGGGTGCCCCTCCTCCACGCCGGTGGAAGTCGATCCAGCGCTCTCCGCTGACGTGGGCCGGAACGCCTACGCGTGGAATGCCAGCGACTTCGGACCGAAGTTCACCGAGCGAGAGCTGCCCCCCGGGGAGTTGCGCGAGCAACTCGCGAAGAGCGGGGACTGGATCTCCTCCGCCCGCTCGTTCCTGGCGATTCCCTCCGGCGCCGCGGCCTCCTCCGACAGGCCAGACGCGCCGCCGGACGAGGGCGTGGAGGGAGGTGTCGTCGGAGGGGTGACAGGTGGCACCATCCTCTGTGGGATTGGCCCGCGGGTGAGGACGAGCCAGCCGGAGCGTCCCGCGGAGCTGACGCGACTCGTCCAGGCGGCCACCTCCACCTGCCATCGCCAGGGCGGGAGCACGCCCCTCCAGGTCCGGGTGGAGGCCACCGGGGATGAGATCGTCGACGTGGAGGTGACGGGTGCCGCGTCCACCGCCCAGGCCACCTGTGTGCGCGAGGCCACCTGGGCGCTTCGCCTCCCGCCCCTCTTCGACGACGGGCTGAAGGCGGTCTACTCGGTCAAGCCACTGCCCTAGAGGGACGACCGACGGGAGGCGGCCAGCTCCAGGGCGGCGGACCGGACGTCCTCCAGCGCGAAGAACTGATCGAGGATGTAGGCCCCGGGGATGCGCTCCAGCCGTGCGCGCTGCTTCGGGCTGGTGAAGGCACTGATGAGGAGGATGGACACCTCGGGATGGCTGGCGCTCAGCTGCGCGAGGGCCTCGAGGCCGGCCTCCCCCAGCATCCGCACGTTGCAGATGATGAGCTCCGGCACCGTGCCCTGACCGGCGGCAAAACCCTGGGAGAGCAGCTCGACGGCATCTCGCGCGTCCTCGACCACGCCGACCTCGAAGCGCTCCTGCGCGAGCATGTCGCGCACGGGCTGGCTCCGCTCCCTCAAATTCTCAACAATCAAGACCTGACCCTGAAAGGTCACCGAGCGCTTCCGGGGGGCGCTCTGAGGTGCCTGGCCCACCCGCGTCCAGCCCCGGGCCTGAGTCCTAACCGCGTTGGCTCCCATCACAGTCATTCCATCCTTCCGACTGGCCGCGTACAGCAGGAGTCGTGCCGCTCCTTCGCGCCGCGCCCATAACACGGACAACGGGGGAATAACTAATCAGCAACACTAACCCTGACTAGTGGGTGGGGCAGGAAAACCGCCCCAGTGAGGCGTTCCGCCACAGTGGTGGACGGTCCCCCCGGCTCCAGGGAGGCCACTCCTCTGAACGGCACCGACTTCACGCCGAGTGAAGGCTCGGGCCAAGTACGCCGTGGGGGCCTGCTTCCCGTCCGGACAGCATGCGTGCGGGCGCTCGGGCCCAACGCGCCGCCATCAAATGTCACAAATGCGCCCCCCTCTCTCTTTCCAGTTGGGAGCTGCCACGGAGAGAGCCGGATGCGTCGATGGGTGCGAACTGCGGCAGTGGGAGGGATTTTGGCTTGCCTGGGGAGCCTGGGTGCTTCGGCATCCGCCCCCGCGAAAGATGATTCGAGCGGGAATGGCCCGCCGCCCGCCCCGGTGGCGGTCGGCGAGGCCTCCCGCCCGGTCAACGAGGAGCCCTTCCTCGGCGTGGTCATTCCCAACGACTCCGTGGACGTGAGCTCCCGCTTTGAATCGCGGCTGGTCGAGCTCGACGTCGAGGTAGGCGATTCCGTGAAGAAGGGGCAGGTGCTGGCGCGGCTGGACACGCGCTCCCTGCGACAGCAGCTCGCCGCGGCCCGGGCCACCCTCCAGGGTTCGCGCGCCGAGGAGCATGCCGCCTCGCTGGCGCTCGCCGAGGCCCGCGAGAAAAAGGGCCGCTACTACACCGGGCGCTCCCTGGAGTTGGGCGTCTACTCCCAGGAGGAGCTGGCGAAGGTCCGCTATGAGGTGAGCACCGCCTCCGCCCGCCTGCGGGCGGCCCGGGCCCAGTCGCTCGAGCGGCAGGCGCAGGTGACGGAGCTGAAGGAGAACCTGGAGGATGCCACCCTGGTGGCGCCCTTCGATGGCGTGGTGGCCTCCCGGCTCATCAGCCCCGGCTCCCGCATCGCGCCGGGACAGCCGGTGCTCCGGCTGCTCGGCACCGGCGGCTGGAAGGTGCGCTTCGCCATTCCCGAGGAGGAGGCGCGCCAGCTCCAGCCGGGCTCGCCCGTGGAGGTCCACGCCCTCCAGGGGGACCTCACGCTCGCGGGCAGGGTGGAGAGCATCGCGCCCGAGGTGGACGCCGCGGCCCGCCTCATCTTCGCCACCGCCACCTTCAACCAGCCGCCGCCACCCGAGGTCGCCTCCGGCAGGGTCGTCCACGTCCGCGCGGGGCCCTCGGCGCGGCTCGACGGACAGGCCCGGAGCGCCTCCGCGCCCACGGGGGCAGTGCCCTGAACATGGAAGCCACACAACGGACCCGCATCTTCCGCGAGGAAGCCCTGCGCCACCACGAGGGCGCGCAGGAGGACGGAGACGTCCTCCGCATCTCCCCGCGGTGGACCCGGTGGACGTACTGGGTGCTGCTCGCCCTGCTGGCCTGCGCGGCGCTGTACTCGCTGCTCGGCACCATCCCCGAGTACGCCTCCGGCCCCGCGGTGGTGAAGGTCGAGGGCCGGAGCGATCTCACCCCCCAGACGCCGGGCATCGTGTCCTCCGTGACGGTGCAGGTCGGGCAGCGGGTGGAGGCCGGGCAGCCGCTGGTGAGCTTCCTCTCCCAGGAGGAGACGGCGACGCTGGAGCGCATCCAGCGCGAGTTCGACTTGCAGCTCGTCCGCGTGCTGCAGAACCCGGCGGACGAGGCCGCGCGCCAATCCCTCACCTCGCTGCGGGCCGAGCGGGAGCTGGCCGAGGCCCGACAGCGGGCCCGCACGCTGCGAGCGCCCCAGGCGGGCGTCGTGAGCGCCCTGCGCGTGCGGGAGGGCCAGTACGTCAACCCGGGTGAGAGCGTGGTGTCCGTCGTGGGAGACAACGTGGACGTGACGCTGGTGGCGCTGATGCCCGGCGGCTACCGGCCGAGGCTCGCGCCGGGCAAGCCATTGCGCGTGGAGCTGAACGGCTTCACCCACGAATACCAGACGTTCACCATCGAGTCCGTGGGGGACCAAATCCTCGGTCCCAACGAGGTGCGCCGCTTCCTCGGAGCGGACAGCGGGGATGCGGTGCCCCTCTCGGGCCCCATGGTGGTGGTGCGAGCGAAGATCCCCTCGCCCACCTTCACCAGCAAGGGAAAGACCTTCAACTACTTCGACGGGATGATGGCCCGGGCCGATGCGCGCGTGCGCACGGAGCGCATCCTCGTGACGCTCATTCCGGGCCTGAAGGGAGCACTGGGCAATGAGGACTGAGGCCGCTCGACATCCCGGGCTCACCGAGCGCTTCCCCGCGTTCCGCAACCTCCACGTGAAGGGCCGCACGCGCCGGATTCCGCTCGTGCGCCAGCTCTCGGAGATCGAGTGCGGCGCGGCCTGCCTGGCCATGGTGCTCGGCTACCACGGCAAGCAGGTGCGCCTGGAGGAGGTCCGCCAGGCCATGGGGGCGGCGCGCGATGGCGTCTCCGCGCTCGACATCCTGCGCACGGCCCGCACCTTCGGGCTGCGCGGGCGGGGCGTCTCGGTGGACGAGGACGCGCTGAGCTACCTGCCGGCGGGCACCATCCTGCACTGGCAGTTCTCGCACTTCGTCGTCTTCGAGAAGCGGAGCCGGGACGGTGTCCACCTGCTCGATCCGGGACACGGCCGGCGCAAGGTCTCCCTGGAGCGCTTCCGCCAGTCCTTCACCGGCGTGGCCCTGCTGCTGGAGCCGGGCGAGAACTTCGAGACGGCCAAGAAGGAGCGCCCCCGCTCGGCCTCGCGGTACGCCCTGCAGGTGCTCCAGCAGTCGCATGTCCTCCAGCGCATCATCGTCGTCTCGCTCGTCCTCCAGCTCTTCGCGCTGGCGGTGCCGGCGCTGACGGGGCTCATCATCGACCGCGTGGTGCCGCGGGGGGACACGCACCTGCTGCTGGTGGTGGGCCTGGGCTTCCTCTCGCTCGCCGGCTTCCAGCTCCTCACCTCGCTCATCCGAGGCCACCTGCTGCTCGAGCTGCGCACGCGCATGGACTCGAGCATGACGCTGGGCTTCCTGGAGCACCTCGTGGGCCTCTCCTACGCCTTCTTCCAGGTGCGCGCGGCGGGAGACCTGATGCAGCGGCTCAACAGCAACGCCACCGTGCGGGAGATCCTCTCCTCCAGCACGCTCTCCGCCCTGCTCGACGGGGCCCTGGTGGTCATCTACCTGCTGCTGCTGTTCGTGGTGAGCCCGCCCATGGCGCTCATCGTCCTGGGACTGGGGTTCTTGCAGATCCTCATCCTCCTGCTCTCCACGCGGCGCCAGCGCCTGCTGATGTCGGAGAACCTGGAGGTGGAGGCGAAGAGCCAGAGCTACCAGATCGAGATGCTCACCGGCATCCAGACGCTGAAGGCCTTCGGCGTGGAGCACCAGGCGGTGCAGCGCTACTCGGAGAACTTCGTCAACGTGCTCAACGTGTCGCTGAAGCGGGGCCGGCTGGCGGCGTGGGTGGACTCGCTCACCGGCACGCTGCGGCTGGTGGCGCCGCTGGTGCTGCTCACCTTCGGCGCGCTCCAGGTACTGGCGGGGAAGATGTCGCTGGGCACGATGATGGGGCTCAACGCGCTCGCCGGGGCGCTGCTCGTACCGCTGGGCAACCTGGTCACCACCGGCTCCCAGCTCCAGCTCCTGCGCAGCTACATCGAGCGCATCGACGACGTGCTGGACACCCCGCCCGAGAGGGACCCCGCCCGCCCTGGCCGTCCGGCGAAGCTGCGGGGCGGCATCGAGCTGGACCGGGTGTCCTTCCGCTACGCGGGTACCTCGCCGCTGGTGGTGCAGGACGTGTCGGTGCGCATCGAGCCCGGCCAGTCGGTGGCGATCGTCGGCCGCTCCGGCGCCGGGAAGACGACGCTGGCCAACCTGCTGCTCGGGCTGTACCTGCCCACCTCCGGGCGCGTCCTCTTCGACGGGGAGGACCTGACGGACCTGGACCTGCACGTGGTGCGCGGTCAGATGGGGGTGGTGCCCCAGGAGCCGACCTTCTTCAGCTCCACGGTGCGCGGCAACATCGCCATCACCGACCCATCCGCGCCCCTGGAGCCCGTCATCGAGGCGGCCCGGCTGGCCCAGCTCCACGACGACATCATGGCCATGCCCATGGGCTACGACACGCCGCTGGTGGACCGGGGCGCGTCGCTCTCCGGCGGACAGCGACAACGGCTGGCATTGGCCCGGGCGCTGATGCAGAAGCCGGCGGTGCTGCTGCTGGACGAGGCCACCAGCTCCCTGGATGCCATCACCGAGAGCCGGGTGCAGCACTCCCTCGCCTCGCTGCGCTACACGCGCGTCGTCATCGCCCACCGGCTGAGCACCGTGGTGGACGCGGATCTCATCCTGGTCATGGACGAGGGCCGGCTGGTGGAAGCCGGTACGCACCAGGAGTTGCTCCTGCGCGGTGGCATCTACTCGGAGCTGGTGCGCGCCCAGGTGCGGACAGGCGGGCGTCTGGAGTAGCGCGTCACCAATGGAACGCGCGCACTCCTTCCAGGTGCCTGCCTCAAATTCGAGACAGACATTTCAAGGAGCTGTCATGAAGAAGGAGATGATCATCAGGGCCTGGAAGGATCCGCGGTACCGCGCGAGCCTCACCTCCGAGGAGCGCGCCGCGCTCCCCGAGAGTCCCTCCGGCCGATCGATGACGGACCTCGACGAGGCCGAGCTGCTCGGGGCCGTGGGTGGAAAGAAAGGCGGGCACCACTACTCCGTGGACACCTTCCGCTGCGCCCGCCCCAGCTTCGCCTGTGAGACCCTCAACTCCTGCGGGATCGTGGCCTGTCCCCCGACCATGTGACCCCCACAGCGGGCCGAGCCGCGGACTTCGCGGACCCACAGCGCCACGGGCGAGCCACGGCTCCCCGTGGCGCTGTGCTTTTTCCCGCGTCACAAATCGCGCCCCTCGACTCCACCCAGGCGAACCGCGCCGCAGGGCGCTTCCCACCCCGGAGAAGACCGAACCATGAAGAAGGAAATGATCATCAGGGCCTGGAAGGATCCGGCGTTCCGCGCCAGCCTCACCCGCGAGGAGCGCGCCACCCTTCCCGAGAGCCCTTCGGGCAGGTCGATGACGGAGCTCGACGAGTCCGAGCTGCTGGGGATCATCGGTGGCAGGCCGTTGCCGTTGGAGCCCAACACGGGATGTACCGATGGCCGGCCCACGTGCGGAATCATCAACTGCACGCTCCTCGAAGCCAGCATCTGACCCCGTATCCCCTGGCCGAGATGGCACCCATGCAAATCATTGATCCTGTCTTTCCCTGGAAGAAGGCGACGTTCCTCCACGAGCGAGCTGTCACGAAGGGAGGGAGCGCCCCTTCGGGGAATGACGTGCCCCTGCCGGAGGCCGAGCGCCGCGCGAACGCCTGGCGCCAGCTCATGGCGGGGGATGAGGCAACCCTGGACGAGCGGCTGAAGAGCATCGGCCTCGACCGTCAGGCGTTCCTGCGGCTCCTCACCCACTCGGGCAACCCCGGGGAAGGACTCGGGGACAGTGGTGCATGGGTGTCCCTCGTCCGGGACGTCATCGAGCAGCGGCATGCCGGAGAGCCGCTCCCTCCCTCCCTCCAGCCCCCGGCCCAGCCGGGGCAGCCCGGCCTGTCGTTCGCCGGCTTCCTCCAGCCCTTCCTCCGGATCGCCGCCGCGAGGCTGCGCACCGTCGTGGCGGCGCTGCGGGCCCGCTACGGGATGGAGCAGTCGCTGCTGGCGCCCGAGGCCGAGGCCGCGCTGCTGGAGGGGCTCGCCCGGCGGCTCCAGTACCTGGCCTCCCGGACGCTCATCCTCGAACTCAACGTGGCCCGGATGCTCGAGCAGCTCCCCGGCAACACGCCCCAGGAGCGTTTCCACCACTTCTCCACCCGGCATTTCCAGGACCCGCGGGCGATCGTGGCCCTGCTGGAGGAGTACCCCGTCCTCGCCCGCCTGCTGGCCACCGCCACCGAGCGCTGGCTCAGCGTGAGCCTGGAGCTGGTCGAGCGCATCGCCGTGGACCGCGAGCTGCTCGGGCAGGCGTTCCTCGGGGGTGAGGCCATCGGCTTCCTGGCCAACGTCCAGACGGGTGTCTCGGACCTGCACCGCGAGGGCCACAGCGTGGTGCTGCTCCAGTTCAGCTCGGGCCTGCGGCTCGTCTACAAGCCGAAGTCGCTCGCGGTGGACGTGCGCTTCCAGCAACTCCTGCGGTGGATGAACGCGGAGGGGCTGCGCCACCCGCACCGCGTGCTCATCGCCCTGGACCAGGGCGACTATGGCTGGGTCGAGTTCGTGGAGACCGCGGGCTGCGACTCCCGCGAGGCGCTCCAACGCTTCTACTGGCGACAGGGCAGCTCGCTCGCCCTGCTCCACCTGCTCGCGGCGGTGGACTTCCACCTGGAGAACCTCATCGCCGCCGGCGAGCACCCCGTCCTCGTGGACCTGGAGGCGCTCTTCCACCAGCGTGCCCAGCTGGAGGTGGGGGACTCGGCCGTGCAGCGCGCCTGGGGCCAGCTCGACCGCTCGATCATCTCCGTCGGCATGTTGCCCATGCTCATCTTCGGCCGGGCGGGACGCGCGGGCATCGACATGAGCGGGCTGGGCGGAGAGGCCGGGCAGCTCTCGCCCCAGGCCGTGCCCATGGTGGAGGACGCCTACCAGGACACCATGCGCCTGGTCCGCCGCCAGGGCCGCACGTCTGGCTCGAGCAACCGGCCCCAGCTCAACGGCCAGCCGGTGGACGCCACCGAGTTCACCGAGGACATCGTCCAGGGCTTCGAGGAGACGTACCGGCTGCTGCTGCGGCACCGCGAGGCCTTCGAGCACCGGCTCGGGGACTTCGCCAACGTGGAGGTCCGCCACATCGTGCGCGCCACCCAGCGCTACGCGCTCCTCCTGCAGGAGAGCGTCCACCCCGACTTCCTGCGCGAGGGGCTGGAGCGCGACAAGGTGCTGGACAACCTCTGGGCCGAGGCCTCCTTCATGCCCGCGCTGCGGCGGCTCGTCCCCCATGAGCACGCGGACCTGCGGCTCGGGGACATTCCGCTGTTCACCACGCGCCCTGGCCAGCGCCACCTGTGGAGCAGCACCGGCGAGTGCATTCCCGACTACTTCGCTCGCGACAGCCTCGGCGAGGTGCGGGAGCGGCTCACGCGGATGAATGAGAGGGATTGCGCGTGGCAGGCGTCGCTCATCCGCAAGTCCATGGTCTCGCTCGACAAGGGCCGGGGCCCGGTGCGCTCCGCCGCTCGCGTGGACCCGACGGTCTCCCCGCCCCCCGCCTCGCGCGAGGACTGCCTCGCCGCCGCCGTTGCCATCGGAGAGGACCTCGCCGCCAAGGCCATCCGCGGGCGCACGGACGTGTCGTGGATCGGCATGAGCCTGGAGGACCTGGGCACCTGGCGCTGGAGCCTCGCGCCCTTGGGGACCGACCTGTACGAAGGTGTCGGCGGACTCACCCTGTTCTTCGCGTACCTCGCCCGGGAGACGGGGCGCGCGGACTTCGAGGAGCTCGCCCGCGCGGGCCTGGAAACCGTCCGCGACGCGTGGCGCAACCCGGATCCGAATGACAAGGGCGTGGGTGCGTTCGTCGGCCGGGCCTCCGCCCTGTACGTGCTCGGCCACCTGTCCGCGCTCTGGAACGAGCCAGCCCTGCTGGACGAGGCGCTCTCCGGGCTCTCCACCCTGGAGCCCCTCATCGACGCCGACACGCGGTTGGATCTGCTCAGCGGCTCCGCGGGCTGCGCGCTCGTCCTGCTCGGGCTGCACGCCCGGACTGGGGACGCGCGGCTGCTGGAGCTGGCGAAGCGGTGCGGCGAGCGGCTCCTCGCCACGGCCGTGCCAGTCCCGGGAGGGGGAATGGGCTGGAAGGGCACGACGGCGGAAGCGCCCCTGGCGGGCTTCTCCCATGGAAACGCGGGCATCGCGTACGCGCTCCTGGAGCTGGCCTCCGCCACCGGCGACACGCGCTACCGGGAGCTCGCGCACCAGGCCCTCGCCTACGAGCGCTCGCTCTTCGTCCCGGAGCGCGCCAACTGGCGCGATCTGCGCGAGCCCGAGGGAGTCCAGGAGGGCGTCCGCACCGGCTTCATGGTGAGCTGGTGCCATGGCGCCCCGGGCATCGCGCTCGGGAGGCTGGGCTCGCTGCGGCACCTGGAGGGACCCCAGGTGCGCGCGGAGCTGGAGACGGCGCTCCAGACGACGCTCCACGAGGGCTTCGGGGGCAACCACAGCCTCTGCCACGGAGACCTGGGCAACCTGGAGTCGCTGTATGTGGCGGGCGAGGTGCTCGGCGAGTCGCGGTGGATCCACGCCGCCCGGGAGCGCGCGGCCCACGTCCTCCACCAGGGACGCGAGAGTGGCTGGCGCTGCGGGCTCCCCCGGGGCACCGAGACGCCCGGGCTGATGATGGGACTGGCCGGCATCGGCTACGGGCTGCTGCGCCTCGCGGCCCCGGAGCGGGTGCCCTCCGTGCTCTCGCTCGAGCTGCCCTGACTCAGGAGCTCGCGCCCGCGGGCAACGCGAGCCGCGAGGGCCGACGCGCCCGCAGGAGGATGCGGAAGAATGACAGCTTCCGGTGCAGCAGCCGCGCCGGAGCCGTCACCAGCCACTGGCAGCGCTCGCGCCACCCGAGCCTCCCCAGCGCCCGCCAGCGAGGCGCCGGACGGTCCTCGTCCCACGAAGACTCCAGCGTTCGCCCCAGGCCGAGCAGCACCGCGGATTGCAGGTGCGCGGCGGCGTACTGGCAGAACAGCTCCTGCTTCGGTGTCGCCATGGACACCAGCACCAGCTGGGGCCGCGTCAGGGCGATGCGATCCAGGAACCTGTCCACCCCCTGGCCCCACGTGTCGACAGGTCCCCTCGGCGAGGTGGCCCCCACCGCGAGCACCCCGTACCGGTCTCGCAGCAGACACGCGGTGCGCTCCGCGACGCCCGGCCGCTCCGCCACCACGAACACCCGCCAGGCCCGCTCGCACGCCCGGCGCGCCAGCGGAGGCAACCACTCCGCGCCCGCCCGGGACTCCGGCAATGGCTGACCCATCACTCGCGCGGCCCGCACCAGCGCGGGGCTGCCCGCCAACGACAGCTCCGCCGTGGCCAGGGCCTCGCGCAAAGCCTTGTCATGCTCGGCGCGCACCACCTGCTCCACGTCTGGCATGAGCACACGTCCACCCATGTCGCTCGCCACGAGGGACTCGATGGACCACAGCACCTCATTCAGGCGCATTCGATCCAACGGTACCTGGCCGATACGCACCCGCCCATCCATCGCCCCGCCTCCTGAACAACGCAGTGGGCCAAAGGGTGGTGCCGGGCAGCGCGATCCGCCAGGGGGATGCGACGCTTTCTTCAACCCGGGGGACGCTCGCGACGCCGCGTCCTCCCCGGGGTTCAGCGCACCTAGAGATCCGGCGGCGGCCGGACACCCAGGTGGCACGCGCGCAACGCGAGCTGGGTCCGGTTCTCCGCGCCCAGCTTCCGATAGAGCTGCGTCACGTGCGACTTCACCGTGCGCTCGGCGATCTGCAGGTGCGCGGCAATCTTCAAGTTGTCCGCGCCTCCGGCCACATACGCCAGCACCTCGCGCTCACGCTGGGTGAGGGTGAGCAGCACGCTCGCGGTGGCCGCGGCCACCGGCGGGTGCTCGAAGTCATTGCGCAGCAGCTGCACCGGGAAGAGCTTCTCCCCGCGCACCAGTGCGTTGACCGCCGTGCAGACCGCGTTCGTCGTCAAGTTCTGCCGGAACAGGTAGCCCGAGGCACCTTCCTCGAAGCAGTGGGAGATGAAGTCCTGTGCGTGTGCCGAGGACAACACCAGCATCCGCACCTCCAGCCGGCGCTTGCGTGCCTCCCGCAACAGGTTCAATCCCTCCGTGGCCGAGCAACCCATGTCGGCATTGCCCTCGGGCTCGACGTCCAGGATGGCCACCTGAGGCGGATCCGTCCCGATACCGTCGAGGAGTGTCCTCACGTCCCGGGTCACCCACAGGACCTGCAGACCTTCTCCCCGCAGCCCATCGGCCAGGCTCTGCCAGGCCGCCCACGGTCCTTCCAGCAATCCCACTCTCACTTCAGCTTGATTCATTGCCATGCGAGGGCCCCCCAGCCGTCATGGCGTACAGCCGCATCGGATACGACTTACGGTCGGTCTTGGGAACATCTTGCGGAACCAGATGTGGGTCGGGCTCGTATCTCCCGCAAGCGTGTTCGTCCTACCGGCCAACAACTTCCTCAACCAGTTGACGCTTCTGCTCTTCCTGAGACGCACCTCCGACGTCTACTGGAAACAGTCCACCCCTACAGGCCACCCGCTCACCCACCGTGAGACCGTGGCTGCCCACGAATGCCCATCGAAGTGCCCAAAGTCCAGTCGCAGGGGACTCCAATTTGCCGCTGACTGTGCAAGGGCAGACCGCGAGCCCCTGGAGCTGTTGGCTGGTGAGCACCCCATTGTTTGCCGGGCCACTGTCCTACGGGACAGCACGCGGTTGCCGCGGGCGCCTTGTGCGCGTGCATCTCCGCTCTACCGTGAATGTGGGGGCCGCACTCCAGAGAGGGTGTGACCCGGACACCAAGGAGGGAATCGTCATGGCAGATCTTCCTGTGCGTCGAGGAGGCAGCGGGGCGTCGCTCGGGCGTTGGAATCGGGGGTTTGATCCCTTCGAGCGGATGCGGGAGTTGATGGGGTTCGATCCGTTCGAGCAGGTGGGCCGCATGGTCGGTGGCCAGGAGCAGACGTGGAACTTCGTCCCCGCTTTCGAAGTGAAGGAGACGAAGGACGCCTACATCTTCAAGGCGGACTTGCCCGGGGTGAAGGAGAGCGATCTGGACATCACCCTCACCGGGGACCGCCTCACCATCAGCGGGAAGCGGGAGACGGAGAAGGAAGAGGACTCGGATCGCTTCTACGCCTACGAGCGGAGCTACGGCTCGTTCTCCCGCTCGTTCACGCTCCCGGAGGGCGTGGATGGCGAGCACTGCGCCGCCGAGCTGAAGGACGGCGTGCTCAACCTGCGGCTGCCCAAGGTCCCCGAGGTGCAGCCCAAGCGGATCACCGTCGGCGGGTCCGACAAGCAGGGCAAGGTGAAGGCCTGAGTCCCGAACGGAAAGCGGCGAGGGGGCCCGGACGGTGGGGGCTGGAGCACTCCGGCCCCCTTCGTCTTTCCAGCCCTCAGCTGGCGCGATGCCACAGCTCGCGCAGGTCGGTGGGGAGCTGACCGATCACGTCCTCGATCTCCCCCTCGGAGACCTGGTCCCTGAGCGCGGAGAAGACGGCGCGGATCCTCTTCTCGGCCTGGAAGGTGTCCACCTCCAGGTCCTCCGTCACCATCCGGATGAAGTCGTCCCGGCCGAACTTGCTGGCCGGCTTGCCGATGTGCCGCTCGCAGCGGATCAACAGGTCTTGGAGCTTCCCAGGAAGCTGGGCCTCCAGGTGCGCCGCCTCCTCGCCGAAGAGCCGCTGCTCCAGCACGCACAGCACCGACACCGCGGCCTTCTCCGCCTCCTCCTGGTTCATCGAGCCGATCACGCAGAGGTTCTTCAGGAAGGCCATGTAGGTCTGGTTGCGGCGCGTCTCGCTGCGCTGCTCGCGGCGTGTGTGCGGGTCCACGCCCGAGGCCCTCCGCGACTCGCCCTGCTGCCCGGTGCCCTGCGCGCCTGGGCTCTGTCCCATTCCGGTCCGATCGTCGATGTTCGCCATGTTCGCCTCCCGGGGGTGGAAAGGTTCCCCCTCATCCCCATGACCTTGACCATGCCCACACGGGGCGTGCAGCGGGGACGGCACGCTGGGGGTCCCACCCTGGCGCCTGCCCTGCCGGAAGGGCGGCCCCCCGCGAGTTGGAGGAGGAAGGGCGTCCCTCCAGGCGCATTCCGGGTAATCTCCCGAGCGAATGGATTCCGCAGCCTCTCCGAGTCTCGACGTCGCCACGCCCGAGCGTGTGTCGCTCTCCCTGCCGGTGGCCGGCATCGGCTACCGATGCCTCGCCTACCTGATCGACATCGCCCTGCTCTTCGGCTTCTGGGTGGTGGCCTACTTCACCTTCACCCTGCTGGTGAGCGACGTGCTCGGCTTCCTCCAGGGGCTGTCCGGCTTCACGCAGACGCTGATGGTGGTGGGGCTGTTCGCCACCCAGTGGATGTACTGGACGCTGGCCGAGGTCTTCATGGGAGGGCAGACGCCGGGCAAGCGCCTCATCGGCATCCGGGTGGTGCGGCTGGACGGCTCGCCCGTGGGCCTGCTGGAGAGCGCGGTGCGCAACCTGGTGCGCGTGGTGGACTTCCTCCCCGGGCTGTACGCCACGGGCTGCCTGAGCATGCTGCTGACGCGCCAGCACCGGCGGCTGGGGGACCTCCTCGCGGGCACGCTGCTGGTGCGCGAGGAGCACTTCAACCTGGACAAGTACACGGACGCCGCTGTCGAGGCCCCGGCCGTGTCCGCCACCTCCGGCGCCGTGCGACTCGGCCCCGAGGACGTGGAATTGGTGCTGGCCTTCCTCACCCGGGCGCCCCAGCTCGAGCCGGCGGCGAGGGCCCGCCTGGGCGCGAGGCTGGTGGACCGGTACGGGGGCCTCGGAGAGAGCGAGCGCGCCGCCGTGCTGGCCTCGCCCCAGGCCACCGAGTCCTTCCTGAGGGCGCGCGTGCAGGCGGAGCGCTGAGGTGGCCACGCCCCTGCCCGCCTTCGTGGCCCGCCGGCGACCCGACTGGGACGCGCTGAAGGACCTGCTCACCCGGCAGCGCGCGGGCACCCTGCGGCTGGAGGAATTGCGCACGCTCGACGTCCTCTACCGCCGGGCGTCGGCGGACCTGGCGCAGGCGCAGACGTTCTACGCGGGCTCGGAGGTGCACCGCTTCCTCAACCAGCTCTGCAGCCAGGCCTACGGCGCCATCTACCAGCCCCCGCGCGAGCGGCTGGCGTCCACCCTGGCCTTCTTCCGCCACGACTTCCCGCGCACCCTGCGCGCCAACGGCGCCTTCGTGGCCGCCAGCGCGGGGCTCTTCGTGTTGGGGATTCTGCTGGGAGCGATGGTGGTGCTGCTGGAGCCACGAGGCGCGGAGCTGCTCATCCCCCAGCACCTGCGCGACTACATCGCGCGCAAGGAGATGTGGACGGACGGCATCCTCTCGGTGGCGCCGCCCAACGCGGTGGCCTCGGGCATCGCCACCAACAACCTCACGGTCATCATCGTCACCTTCGCCTCGGGCATCCTGCTGGGGCTGGGGACGGTGTTCGCGCTGCTCAACAACGGGGTGCACCTGGGCTCGGTGGGCGCGCTGTGCGTGCACGAGGGCATGGGCCCCAAGCTCTTCGACTTCATCGCCGCCCACGGGCCGGTGGAGCTGTCCATCATCGTCATCGCCGGGGGGGCGGGGCTCATGGTGGGCCAGGCGCTCATCGACCCGGGCGAGCTGCCCCGAGGCCAGGCCCTGGTGCTGCGAGGGCAGGAGGCCGTGAAGCTGGTGCTGGGCTGTGCGCCCTTCCTCGCCCTCATCGCCGTGGTGGAGGGCTTCGTCTCGCCCGGCGACTTCTTCCCCTCGTGGGTGAAGGCCGTGCTGGGCCTCACGCTGGGAGGCCTCTTCTGGGCCTACCTGCTGCGCGCGGGCGGGAGCGAGTCTCCAACAATCCGAGACACGGGCTTTTCAAGCCAGTAATACGGGTTCGAATCCCGTCGGGGACTGCGGCTGCTGCACCCTGGCCCCCTCCCACCGCTCCCCTGGCGCGCCCGTTCGTGGAGGATCCGGATATGCGTCTCCGAGCGTGCATCGCACTTCTGCTCTATGTCTCAGCCTGCGCTACGTCAGCGCCCAGCCCAAGAGAGCCAGCAGCCCGGGACCCGAGGCTCGCCAACCTCCAGCGAGCTGCGACGCTGCCCTGGACGGACGGGGGGCGGTGCGCCGTACAGGAAGCTTCCGAGCCCTGGCCCGTGCTGGCGGAGCGGTGCTTTCATGCCCTGGACCATGACCGGATCGAGTTTCACGACCCCACGGGACGATGCGCGGTGGCCTCCGCTGGTGCCGCTGCCGTGGGGCTCGGGGTCTGCGTCTTGGTGGCCCCGGAGCTCGTCGTGGGAACGGTGATCGTCGCGGGCGTGGTGGTGGTGGGCTTCGCCATCAAAGAGGCGCTGGATGCGTATGAGCTGAGTAGGGGCCGCCCCGAGGTAGGGCCCGCGCCTGAAACGCGGCCCGTGCCTGAAGCGACGTCCGCCCCTCAAAATCCCTCGCCGCAACAAAGGCCCAAGCCGGAGCCCAAAGGGCCGGATTTTCCCCCTCTGGGGCCCACCGAAACCTCGGAGCGAGAGCGCCGTCGCAGATGCGAGCCCATCGCGGTGCCGCATCGAGGCGGAAACAACGATCATAACAAGTGCGCCGACAGAATCCCGTACAACAGCTTCTCCGGTTGGGACGTGCTCGTTAATGGCAAGCAATTCGATGCGATGCAACTGGCCACGCGTACATTGTGGGAGGTAAAGACTGATGATTTCGATATACACTCACCTCGCTCACAAGCGTTCTTCGCCAAAGTGAAGCTGCCGGATATACGACGCGAAGCCGGACTCGCCAAGGAGT
>NZ_DASVSO010000382.1:0-2157 GCF_036388035.1 Archangium sp. | reverse complement strand
GCGCGCGCGGACTGGCGCGGCCCGAAGGTGTTGAAGGGGCGGATGGTGGCCACCGGCAACCCGAAGCTCAGGTAGTAGCTCTCCGCCAGCTTGTCCGCGCCAATCTTCGAGGCCGAGTAGGGCGACTGGCCCTGCAGCGGGTGCTTCTCGTCGATGGGCGTGTAGAGCGCGGTGCCGTACGTCTCGGAGGTGGAGGTGTGGACGACGCGCGCCACCTTGTGCGTGCGCGCGGCCTCCAGCACGTTGAGCGTGCCCTCCACGTTGGCCCGCACGTAGCTGGCCGGCGCCACGTACGAGTACGGGATGGCGATCAGCGCCGCCAGGTGGAAGACGATGTCCTGGCCCGCCACCGCCGACGACACGAAGAAGGCGTCCTCGATGTTGCCGGAGAGGACCTTGATCTTCGAGCGCACCGCGGCGGGAGCGAACTCCAGGTTGGAGAGATCCGGCCGGGCATCGTAGTGCACCATGGCCGTCACCTCGGCCCCACGCGCGACCAGAGTCTCCACCAGGTGGCTGCCGATGAAGCCACCCGCCCCCGTCACCAGAACCTTCGCACCCTGCACTTTCACGTCAGCGACTCCCTTGAAGGACGCCGCTCGCCGCCCCGGAGGACGCGAGCTGGCGGAAGACTTCGTAATACTTCTGGCGCGCCGTCTCGATGGAGAAGTGCTGCTCGACGCTCTCGCGGCACGTGCGCGCCAGGCGCATCCGCCGCGAGTCCAGGCGCAGCGCGCCCTGGATGGCACGCACGAACCCCTCCACATCCGTGGGAGGCACGACGAAGCCGGTACGGCCCGACTGGATGACCTCGGCCAGCGCGCCCACCTTCGACGCCACCACCGGGGTGCCCAGCGCCAGCGCCTCCAGGCACACCAGCGGCAGCCCCTCCACGTCCGAGGGGATGACCACCACGTCCGCCCGGCGCAGGTAGGGCCGGGCGTCATCCACGATGCCCAGCAGCTCCACGCGATCGCCCAGCCCGTGCCGGAGGATGAACTCCTCGACCTGCGGCCGCAGCGGCCCGTCGCCCGTCATCGCGAAGCGCACGTGGGGGTTGCGCCGCATGCGACGGGCGATCTCCACGAAGCGCAGCACGCCCTTCTCCTCGGAGAAGCGGCCCGAGTACAGCACCAGCTTCTCGGTGGGCGTCAGCGCCAGCCGGGGCGGCCCGCCCGTCAGGTAGGGCACCGTGTCCTGCGAGAAGCGCTTCATGTCGATGCCGTGGTGGATGACGCGCAGGCGCTCCGGCGCCTCACCCGCCTGCAGCAGCGCGTCGCGCACCTCTTCGTTGGCGACGATGTGGAAGTCGATCTCGCTCGCGTGGCGGCGGTTGTTCTGCAGGTGCCCCACCGTGTTGTACAGGTGGTCCACCACCCGGACGTGCGGCAGCTCCTTGCGGATGCGCGGCAGCAGATCGTACGTCCGCGCCGAGCCGACGAGCATCAGCACGTTCACCTGGCGCGTGCGCAGCAGGTGGAGGATGGCCTCGTCGTGGGCGGAGTCGGGCAGCTCCTTGGCCAGGTCGAAGACGTCATCGGTGAGGCGCTGGAAGGCGTCCGCCGAGCTGCCCATGCTCGCGGGCGTATCGATGGTGGAATAGACGGTCAGCCGCGCGTCCTCCTGCTCGCGGGTGGCGAACACCTGGAGCATGAGGCTGTCGGAGCCGCCCATCACCATCCACGGCTGGGCCAGGGCGACGCGCAGCGAGTTGCGCGCGGGCAGCGGGCTGCGCGACAGGTCCGGCGTGGGCCCCTTCACCACGGGCGGCAGGCTCTGCTCGCTCGAGATGCGCGCCACGCGGCGAGAGCCCAGGTAGCGCCGGTGCGCCGCCAGCGTCTTGTGGTAGGCCTGATTCAGCTTCGGTTTGATGGAGTCCGAGAGGCTGTTGCCGTGGATGCGGTAGAGCATCAGCGGCTCGCGGATCTTGTACCCCCGCGCGCCCCGCTCGGCGAAGCGCAGCCAGAAGTCCCAGTCCTCGATGGAGCCATCCTTGTTGCTGCCGTAGCCGATGTCCTGCGACTTCCAGGTGTCGTAGCGGAACATCGCCACGGTGGCCACCGTGTTGGTCTTGCTCAGGTTGGCGAGGGTGAACTCCTCCCCCGTCTCCCACAGCCGGTTCTCGCGGCCGAAGAGCTGCACCGAGGGGTAGACCAC